>NZ_WHNX01000049.1 GCF_009362815.1 Alkalibaculum sporogenes
GGTAGATGACGCAAATCTAATCATCCAAGACGGCTACGCCCAGTTCACCATCACCCACTGCTCAGACTATGTACTAACTGACACCATAGTAGCAGGAGTAAGCACAGAAGAAATCACAACAGAACCCCCAACTCCAACGGACAAAGTAGAACAAACACAAAGTAACATGCCTATGATCCTAATAATAGGAGGAGTCCTACTAGCCTTAGGGGTACTAGTATTCGTGTTATACAACAAAAAGAAACAACAAAGTTAATTCATGAAAAAAATTACTTAATTACTTAACTAAAAACGGCGTCTTATAGGCGCTGTTTTTAGTTTGCCCAAGCACTAGGGAAAGTACCCTAAATGCTTGGTCCATAACTACTACGTATTATTAAAAATTAGCCTTAATACTATTATTCATGCAGAATTTATTTGACAAATTAAGTCGAATGTGAGAAAATTATAACAAATAAAAGCCATGAAGGCTTATGTCTGGTATAAACTAGATTAATTCTTCATGGCTTTTTTTCTTTTGCCAATAAAGAAAAATGCTTTAAATTTTTACTGATATGTATATAAATTTTGCTATAAGGGGAGTAAGTAAATGAATGATATGCTTGAAAAAGTTGAAAAATACTGGGATGGTAGAGTAGATGGCTACTCAGAAGTGAATGTTGCAGAATTAAATAGTTATAAGATGGATATTTGGAAAGATTTAATTAACAGTTACAAACCCAATGTGAATGGTAGAAAGCTTAAAGTTTTAGATATTGGAACTGGTCCAGGATTTTTTGCCATTACTATGGCGTCTTGCGGTTACGATGTAGCTGCCGTTGATTACACTGATGCAATGTTACACCAGGCAAAGAAAAACGCTGGAATATATAAAAATTGTATTACATTCAAGCAAATGGACGCCCATTGTCTAGACTTCGAAGACGATACTTTTGATTTAATTATTACTAGAAATTTAACATGGAATCTGGAAAAACCTGAGTTAGCCTATAAGGATTGGCATAGAGTACTAAAGACTGGAGGTAGAATGTTAAACTTTGATGCCAACTGGTATTTGCATCTATTTGATGACCAAAAACGATGTGAATATGAACAAGATCGAATTCAGGCAAAAGAACATGGATTAAATGATCATTATCTTTGCACGGATACTACAGTTATGGAAGAAATTGCAAAAAACTTACCATTAAGTCGTACTATGCGACCTCAATGGGACGCTGCGATACTTTTAAATATTGGATTTAAAAAAGTTACCGTAGAACAGGATATTGGAAATCGTGTTTGGGACAAAGAAGAACAAGTAAACTATGCTTCCACACCTATGTTTATGATATCTGCAGAAAAATAGATAATATTTTATTAAAATAGTTGACAGTTAAGAAAATAATAACTTAAAGAAAAAAAGGAGAACAATGAACATGAAGAAAATTATGATATCTGTTTTAGCGGTGGCGATGTTGTTTAGTGTCTTAGTTGGTTGTACTAGCCAAGGAAACAATGAAGAATCAACTAAAGATCAAATCAATTACGCTAGCACGAAAGATATTAGAGATATTAATCCACATTTATACAGTGGAGAAATGGCAGCTCAGAATATGGTATTTGAGGGTTTGACTAAAAATGAAGGTGGCGAAGTAAAGCCTGCACTAGCGGAAAGCTGGAAAATTTCAGATGACGGTTTAGAGTATACCTTTCATTTACGTGAGGATGTTCAATTTACTGACGGCGAACCTTTTAATGCAGAGGCGGTTAAGCTAAACATGGACGCCATCATTGACAATAGTGAACGTCATGCTTGGCTTGATATGATCAATGAAATTGAAGAAAACGTAGTGGTAGATACATATACATTCAAGCTAGTTCTCAAGCATCCTTATTATCCTACATTAGTTGAGCTTGGACTAACTAGGCCCTTCCGGTTTATTTCACCAAAATGTTTCGTAGACGGAGCTACCAAGGATACTGTTAGTGGTTATGTAGGTACAGGTCCATGGATCCTTTCAGAACATAAAGAAAATCAATATGCTACCTTTACTCGTAATGAGGATTATTGGGGAGATAAAGCTAAAGTATCTTCAGTAAATTGGAAAGTTATGCCTGATCCACAGACGATTTTATTGGCTATGCAAAACGGCGAAATCGATTTATTGTTTGGCGCAGACGGAGACCAAATTGATTTGGAATCTTATAAAAAACTAGAAGAGGAAGAATTTTACAAGACTTATCTCAGCGATCCAATTGCCTCTAGAGCAATTTTACTAAATAGTAATGCACCGGTGACTAAGGATGTCAAGGTTCGTGAAGCCATACAGTATGCTGTCAATAAAGACAATATTATTACAGGTATATTAAACAATTCTGAAGACAAAGCAGAAACGTTAATGGCAAAAAATGTACCTTACTGTGATATTGAGTTAAAGACTTTTTCTCATAACAAAGATAAAGCAAATAAAACTTTAGATGAAGCAGGTTGGGTTCTTGGATCAGATGGGATTCGTGAAAAAGATGGGTTAAAATGTGAAATTACCTTTTCTTATAATTCCCAAAACGCTCAAGAGGGTACAATCGCTCAGTCTATACAGGCAGACTTAGCAGATATAGGGATAAAGATGAATATCCTTGGTGAAGAAAAACAGGCCTTTTTAGACAGACAAAAGTCTGGCGATTTTGATTTGCAATATTCATTGTCTTGGGGAACACCTTATGATCCTCAATCCTATATATCTTCATGGAGAATCCCAGCCCACGGAGATTATCAAGCTCAAGTTGGACTTGAAAAAAAAGCGTGGTTAGATGAAACCATTACTAAAATCATGATTGAAGCAGACTATACTAAGCGCTCCGAAATGTATGAAGAGGTTTTAACCTATATCAACGACCAGTGTGTTTATGTACCAATTTCATACTCTAAAACAAAAGCAGTTAGCATTATGGGATTAAAGGGCGTTACTTTCAATGACTCTCAATATGAGATTTCCTTTGAAAAAATGCATTTTTGAAAGATTGACTCATAAAACATATAATGACACAAGAATGGAGCGAGCCAATGAAAAGTTATATAATAAAAAGGCTTCTCTGGATGATCCCGATACTTGTCGGGATCTCCTTCTTTGCCTTTCTATTAATTAATTTAAGCCCTAGTGATCCGGCAGAGGTGGCTCTCAGAGTCAATGAGGTGACACCTACAGAAGAAAATATCGCTCAGGTACGAGAACAACTTGGGTTAGACAAGCCGTTTATGACTCGTTATTTTAGCTGGGTGGGCAGTGCCCTTCAAGGAGAATTTGGGAATTCTTACGTAAACAATAAGCCTGTTGCTCAAGAATTTGCTAGGGCGATTCCTGCAACTCTTTATCTAGCAGCTGTGACATTGGTTATTCTCGTAGTAGTTTCTGTGACAGTTGGTGTGTTCTGTGCCCTTTACGAGGGAAGCTTAGGAGAAAAAATCATCCGAGCCGTTCTATTTATTACAACAGCGATCCCGGCCTTTTGGGCAGGGATATTACTTATGTGGATTTTTGCCGTAAAACTTAATATTTTTCCCACTACAGGAATGACTAGCCCCAGTTCAGTAGTGTTGCCAGCTATTACCCTGTCTTTGGGATATATCCCCACCTATGTGAGACTAATTAGAAACAATATGATTCAAAATCAACACAAAAACTATGTTTTATACGCAAAGGTAAGAGGCTTAAAGCAAAGTACGATTACAAAACATGTATTTAAAAATTCCATTCAAACTTCCCTGACTGCTATGGGCATGTCCATACCCAAGTTAATAGCTGGGACAGTAGTTATCGAAAACATCTTTGCTTGGCCAGGAGTAGGGCGATTATGTGTATCAGCAATATTTAATCGTGACTTTCCAATAATACAAGCGTATATTTTGATCATGGCGTTACTATGTGTAGTATGCAATCTATTGGTGGATATTTTTGTGGCTGCTATTGATCCACAAATGGGAAAGGAGACGTAGCATGGTAGGTTTTTGGAAAAGATTTAAGGCCGACAAAATAGCTTTGATTGTTTCTGGATTTTTAGGTATAGTGGTCATATCCGCTTTACTTGCCCCTTTTATATCTCCTTATGATCCCACAGTACTAGATATTGGGAACAAATTTGCTGAACCATCTACAGCACATTGGTTTGGCACAGATCAGTTAGGTAGAGATACCTTTTCTAGAATTCTCTGGGGTGGTCGAGTAACTGTATTATTATCTATTGTGACTATGATGTGTACCATTGGCATAGGGATAATACTTGGATTCACTGCTGGATACTTTAGAGGATGGATAGACGAAATCGTTATGCGTATTTGCGATATTATGTTGTCATTTCCTAGCGAGGTATTGATTTTAACTATGGTGGGAATTTTGGGAACGGGGATTGTAAATATTGTCATAGCTACAGTCATTGCCAAATGGCCATGGTATGTACGAATGATACGCTCAATAGTCATTCAATTTATGGAAAAAAACTATATTCGATTTGCTAAAGTATCTGGTTGTAGTATAGGTCACATTGTCAGAAAACATGTATTGCCAGGTGCCATTGGAGAAATAGGTGTACTAGCCACATTGGATACGGGTTCTATTATTCTAAACATCTCTGCCTTATCCTTTCTAGGTTTGGGTGTACAAGCTCCCACGGCAGAATGGGGAATGATGCTCAACGAGGCAAAGAGTATTATGATTACCAATCCTCAGAATATGCTTCCTCCAGGTATTGCTATATTTTTGGTAGTTGCAGCCTTTAATTTTCTAGGGGATAGTATACAAGAGGCACTAAATCCACAGTTAGATAAAAGTTATAAGATAAAACGTCAGTCCATTTTTAAACGCAAAAAGGAGATGGCATAATGAGCAATATACTAGAGGTAGATAATTTAACTGTCACAGATATGCGAGATCAAGATGAGATTGTACATCATATTAGCTTTGAATTAAAAAAGAATAGTTGTCTTGGTATCGTAGGGGAAAGTGGTAGTGGAAAATCAATCACTGCTAAGGCAATTCTAGGATTGACCAATCCTTGGCTTAAAAGTGAAGGGACTGTGAAATACTTCGGGAAAAATCATTGCACAGACATGCTAAAATTAGACACTAACTCTTTGAGGGTCATACGAGGACAACATATTTGCATGATACTACAAGACTCCATGTCGGCCTTTGATCCTCTAGAGCCTATTGAAAAACAAATGGGGGAAACCTTCATGGAAAATCTGAAAGTATCAAAAATTCAAGCGAGAAATATGGCAGTGGAGTACTTAAAACTCATGAATATAAACGATGCAGATCAAGTAATGAAGAAGTATCCCCATCAACTCTCCGGTGGTATGCTTCAACGCTGCATGATCGCCACGGCCTTAGCGATGAAGCCAGACATTATCATAGCAGATGAACCCACGACGGCTTTAGACTCCATTAACCAAAGAGAGGTAGTAGGAGAATTTCAGCGATTAAGAGAGTTAACAGGGACAGCCTTGATTTTTATATCACACGATCTGGGAGTTGTTCAGCATTTGTCAGATCAGTTGTTGGTGATGAAAGATGGAGAGGGAGTGGAATACGGGGATGCAAAGACTATTTTTTCCAATCCACAACACGAATACACAAGACATCTTATCGCTACAAGACTAAAAATGTCACAATCATTTCGAAAAGCTATGAAATCAGGTATAGGCCGATGAAAAATCTAGTAGAAGTAAAAAATATTCATAAAAGTTACTTAAAAGTAGGAATGAATTTTTCTGGCACAAGAATACAAGTATTAAATGGAGTAACTTTTGATATAGAAGAAGGGCTCTGTGTTGGTCTCATTGGTGAAAGTGGTAGCGGGAAGAGTGCACTGTCTCGACTTATTCTAGGTCTAGATAAACCAGATAAGGGGCAGGGCACCATCCATATACAGGGTCAACCAGTAAGACAATGGATTAAAAAAAATCCTGGAAAAATCAGCGTGGTTTTTCAAGATTTCGCCTCATCGGTAAATCCTATGTATACCATTCGAGAAGCAATTTCAGAGCCACTGAGAGCTTCAGGTCAAAGAGGGAATATAGATGCAAAAATTGATGAGCTTTTACAAAAAGTAGGGCTATTCTTAGACGCTAAAGATCGTTATATCCATGAGCTTAGCGGGGGTCAAATCCAGCGTATCTGTATTGCCCGAGCGATTTCAACAAACCCGAAGTTCTTAGTTTTAGATGAAGCCATTAGCTCATTAGACGTTTCCGTACAGACCCAGATACTAGATTTATTGCAACAACTCCAAGTGGAAATGAAGATGACCTATCTCTTCATAGCCCATGATTTACAGGCAGTCAGCCATCTATGCAATAAGATTCTGTTTCTGTATAAAGGAGAAATAGTAGAAGAACTCCATAGTGGCCAATTAGCCAACGTACAAAACCATTACGCAAAGAAGTTACTTGGATCAGTTATTCCATTTGAAATATAAAAAAGCCTGGGAAAGGTTTTCTGGTGCCGTGATTAATATTAGACGTGATATAATTTTTATAAAAGACATGGAGAATAAGAACAGTAAAAGTCACCTCCTGTTACTCATTCATGATATAATTTGTAGTATCTATATTACTCTGTAAGGGAATGGTATAAATGAAAAAATTATATATTCCACTAATTTTGTTGTTGCTTTTATCATTATCAGGATGTAAAGGAGATCCTGGAATGATAGGTTATGTTATTCAACGTGAAAATGATAGAATACTTGTAGTAGATACTATTGCACAGGATTTTAGCGAAACAGGTGGTCTTGATGAGTTTTATAATGCTATTTGGTTTGCTAATGCGCCTGAGGACGTCAATATAGGTGATAAGGTAAAGGTGTGGTTTGATATTGTTGCCGAATCTTATCCTGGACAATCAACAGTAAAATATATTGAGGTAGTCAATTTTGAAAAGCCTTCAGGAGCTAATCTGTCTGAAACTGAAGCTCTCCATAAGGTTTTGACATCTGATGAAAATAATATCAATCAATTGGTGGCTGTTTCTTCTATAGAATACAATAGAGACACAGGAAAATGGAAGATTATATTAAAAGATATTTGGAACGATAGAGGCGAACTGCTTGAGTTTCAAGTGGATGATCAATAAAAAATACCAAATATTTCATATATTTATTGAAAATGGTACAGGCAAATCTACAATATTAGAAGCAATTGCAGTGAAATACGGATTCAACCCAGAAGGGGGGAGCATATGTCTAGATCATATGTATTAGTAAATGTTATAAAGTAAGCAATAGGGAAGTTTTGAAAAAATATTTATAATATAACTAACACTTTTACCTGAATTGATATATAATAATAGTAATATTTGTTATTAGGGGAATCTGGTGAAAATCCAGAGCGATACGGTCACTGTGATTGAACATTTGTTCATTAGTCAGGATACCTTCAAATGTAGCACGCTACCTTCCAGTACAAGGGATTGCTAGTAATATGTATTTAAAGCGAGTCTTGATATTGGAGTAGAGACTTTTTTTGGTTGTATTTTTCAATGTTAAACTACCTTTGTGGATATTTTATACATTAAACAAAGGAGGCAGATATATTGGGAAAAAGTATTCAAATAACGGTTAATTTACAGGAAAAGAAGCTAATAGATTTAATTAGAAAAACCAAGTATGGTGAATTAAAGATATTAGTTCAAGACTCATTACCTATACGGGTTGAAGAAATGAAAAAATCAATTAAATTATGAGCCATAGTTGCTGACCGGACAACCGGAGGCACTACTAAAACATACCATATTAGATGGTATGTTTGGTGGTGCCTTTTTTGTTTTGAAATGCTGATTCCACAGATGTAGTTAAAAAACATTGGGAGGTTGATAAAAAAAATGCAGGAGAAAGTTTACAAAATATAAGGAGGTTATTATGAAAAAATTATTTAGTTTACTATTGTTAATATTTTTTGTATTTGCTATTGGAGGCTGTAATAGTGGGGAAGAAGTCAAAAGTAGTGATATACAAGTATCTTCGGTTGATAATGTTGAAAGTGTAGAGTTAACAAGTATTAATACAGAATTGCTACCAAATAATAATGGTGACTTGGATGAACTAGATGCCACAACTACTACTGAAAAAGAAACAGTTTCAAATAAAACAAAAACTGATTCTAATAAAATAAAAACATCAAGCGATGCCACAAGTGATGTTAAAAGTAATGAAAGCAAGAGTAGCATTTCATCTAATTCATCGGGTAGTAAAAACACCTCTAATGAGTCTAGTTCAAATGTAAGCAAAAGTTCTTCTAAGACTGATCCTTCGGGAAGTAAAAGTTCAGGCAGTGCTATAGTGCCTAGTGGATCAACTAATGAAAAAAGTAGCAACACAGAAAAAAAAGTGGATTCAAATAGTATAACTGTTACAATATCTATTGATACAAAAACAGCATTTAAAAAAGGATATGTAAATAACGAATGGATTGTTGGCAAAACAAAAGTTGAATTAGAAAAAGGAAGTTCAGCATGGGATGCATTAAATAAGATTACGAAAAGTAAAGGGGTTCCTGTTGTGAAAAGAGGCAGTGGCGATAGTTTGTATGTATCTCATATCAATTCATTAGGGGAGTTTGATTTCGAACAAGGTAGTGGATGGATGTACAATGTAAATGGAACATACCCTAATTATGGATGTGACAATAGCAGATCCGTATTAAAAGATGGGGATGTAATTCAATGGCGTTTCACCTTAAATATTGGCAAAGATTTAGGAGCGTCAATAAACTAATATGAAAAATATATTTTCAATTTATCATCCACTAGTAATCTTTACATACATAGTGTCAGCGTTGGCATTTGCCATGCTGACATTTAATCCTGTTTATGTGATTTTATCTTTTTATATAGGAAGTTTATACTCCATATATTTATTGGGAATAAAAAAGTATATTTCAACACTTAAATTCGGTGTGGTTCTGTTTATAGTAGTAGCAATTGCAAATCCTATGTTTAACCATCAAGGGTTAACAGTACTATTTTACAATCCTTGGGATAATCCTATTACATTGGAAGCTTTTGCCTATGGATTATCCTCCGGTGGTATGCTAGTTTCTATTTTTATATGGTTTAATTGTTACAATGGGTTAATTAACAACGATAAATTTATGTATTTGTTTGGCAGAATATTACCTACTATAGCATTGATGCTATCAATGATTATGAAATGGGTACCTGTAACTAAAAATAGAATAAGTATCATTAATAATAGTCAAAAATCCTTAGGCTTAGGTGTAAATATGGGAACTAAGAAACAAAAGATAAATAGATGTATACGCGTTACATCTATATTGATGAGCTGGTCTTTAGAAGATAGCATTGAAACAGCAGATTCTATGAAAGCAAGAGGTTATGGATGTACAAAACGCACTTCATACTCTGTTTATAAATGGGGGACTCATGATATTATAAGCATGTTTATTATCTCTTTATTAGTAATTGTAAATGGAGTGCTAATATTAGGTGGTTATTCAACATATGAATACTATCCTACCTTTTCTGGCAATTTATTTGGTGTTGCCAACTTGTTTGCTTATGGTTTATACATAATATTACTGGCATATCCACTATTGTTAGAAGGGAAGGAGGAAATTGTATGGAAATTATTGAAATACAGAACATGAGTTTTACATATCCGAATACAGAATCAAAAGCTCTAATAGAGATTAATTTAAGTATTAGAGAATCCGAATTTTTAGTGATTTGTGGCCAATCTGGCTGTGGAAAGACCACATTATTACGAAATTTAAAAAAAGAAATAGCTCCTCACGGTCAACAAATAGGTAATATTCTTTATAAGGGCGTACCTATAAAAAAAATAGATGAAAAAGTATCCGCTACAGAAATTGGTTTTGTTCTGCAAGATCCTGAAAATCAAATTGTGACTGATACTGTATGGCATGAATTAGCTTTTGGACTTGAAAACATAGGAGTTCCTACACCTACTATTCGTAGAAGGATAGCTGAAACAGCACACTTTTTTGGTATTAATGAATGGTTTGAAAAATCAGTATTTGAATTATCAGGTGGACAAAAGCAGTTGCTTAATTTAGCTTCAATTATGGCTATGCAACCTGAAGTTATTATATTTGACGAACCAACTGCTCAGTTAGATCCTGTAGCGGCCAAGGATTTTCTGACGGTACTTCGTAGAATAAATTTAGAACTTGGTACTACAGTTATAATTTCTGAACATAGACTAGAAGAATTATTTCCTATTTCTGATAGAGTGTTATATATGAAAGATGGGCAAATTGATTTTAGTGGAGATTCTAAAGCTTTTTCTGCCTATATTACAGCTATTGACTTTCATACTTTTCGAAAAGCATTACCAAGTGCAGTACAAATATCATGCGGTTTGAAAGATAAAGAAAGGTACCCCATATCTGTAAGAGAAGGACGATTGTGGTTGCAAGAATATGTTCAAAAAAATGATTGCATCTGCCAATCAACTAATGGGGGCAGTAAGTTATTAAGAGATAAAGAAAAACCTGTGCTTCGTGCAAAGGATCTTTGGTACAAGTATGATCAGGATCCTTATGTACTTAAAGGATTGACTTTAGATATTTACCCTGGAGAAATTCACGCTATATTAGGTAGCAATGGTAGTGGTAAAACTACTGCATTAAATGTTTTGGCTGGAATTTTATCTCCAATTAAAGGAACGGTAAAGTTAAAAGATAAAAATATATCTAAAATAAAAGATGAAGTACTGTACAAGAATAATATTGCAGTTTTGAATCAAAATCCAAAAACTATGTTTGTCTACGATACTGTATATGAAGATTTACAAGAATCTATTAAACTTTTGCAATTAGATAAAGAGCATGAAAGGATAATGGAGATAAGTGACGCCTTAGGTATTACACATTTATTAAAAAATCATCCTTACGATTTGAGCGGCGGCGAGCAACAAAAGGCAGCTATAGCGAAGTTGTTACTGTTAAATCCTGAAGTTTTGTTGTTAGATGAACCGACAAAGGGAATAGACGTATACGCAAAAGAGGAATTAGCTAAAATACTTATAGATCGAGCAAGTGAAGGTAGAGGGGTAGTTATGGTTACCCATGATGTAGAGTTTGTTGCAATGTATTGTGATATTTGTTCTATGGTTTTTAATGGAGATATAATTTGCACTGAATTAGCTAAAGATTTTTTTGTTGGAAACAATTTTTACACAACATCAGCCAATAGAATCAGTAGGGGTATTATAGATAATGTTGTTACATGTAAGGATGTGATTTCAAAATGTCTGTAAAGAGTCGTAGATTATTGATAATAGCTGAACCAGTGGTGATGCTACTTACTCCGATACTTTTAGTTTTCACAACTATTTACGATATTGAACAAACAGCATTGCTAAGTAGTTTGATAATTATTTTTGCCATGGTTCCTTTTTTTGCTAGATTTGAACTTAGTAAACCAAAACCAAGAGATATTGTTCCATTAGTGGTGCTTAGCGTTATTGCAGCTTTAGGTAGAGTAGCATTTGCTCCAATACCGCATTTTAAGCCAGTTTCTGCTATTGTAATAGTTTCAGGACTTTCATTTGGACCTCAAGCAGGTTTTATGACAGGGGCATTGTCTGCATTAGCATCTAATATGTTTTTTGGTCAAGGACCTTGGACTCCATGGCAAATGTTTACTTGGGGATTAGTAGGTTATTTAGCAGGACTTTTAAAAAAAACTTTTTTATTTAAAAAACCTATCTTTATATACATATATGGTTTTTTAAGTGGTTTTATGTTTGGATGGATTATGAATATATGGTATATCATTGGATTTATTAAGCCTATTACATCGACTACAGTGGTTGGAGCATATATAGCAAGTTTTTACTTTGATGTAACTCATGCAGTAGCTACTGTAGTGTTTCTTATACCTATATTAATTCCATGGCAGAAGAAGTTGAACCGTATTAAATTGAAATTTGGATTGATGGAATAAGTATAGTTATTAGTTAAGATATTTTACTTTTATAATAAAATATATATAGACTATAACAAAGAAGTTATTTACCATTAGTTGGAAATAACTTCTTTAAGTTTCTAATAGTTTATATCAGCTTGGTGAAGTTAAATAATTGTCATATTTGCTTGAACTATATTGTTTGCTAGAAAGACATCTTCTCCAGTATTGTTAACTAAAGATAAAGTAGAAGGTACTGTTGTAATTGAGATTAGTGCATCTCCACTTAGCTGTAATGATGTGTTTGGAGGAACTGAAGCTGCTGAAATACTCGGTCCACCTGCGACTTCTACAGTGAAAATAACTTCTATTGAAGCGCCAGCACCGTCAACAGCTATCCACCAATTTATAAGATAATTGCCAGGTTCATTTATAGTAAAGTTACCTGTTGCGTTATCATAAACAATATTTGGTGAAGGATTGTTTATAGTTGTATCAAAAATTACATTAGCTCCATCTGCTATTATTGTAGCAGGAGCACCTGTTAGTTGTGTTTGAATACCTGATAGTGCTAATGCAGGGCCAGGAGGGCCAGCGGGACCAACAGGACCAACAGGACCCGCAGCGCCCGGAGGACCTGCAGGCCCAGGGATAGGAACTGGAATATATTTAGGACAACTGTGGCATTTGGAGTTGAATTTATTTCTATTATCATAGCAGTCTTTACTATTATCATAACATTTCTTGCTGTTATCATAACAGTTTGTACTATCGCTATAACTGTATCTATTCAATAAGATACCTCCTATTATATTTTGATTACAATATAATTTATGAAGTATATGATAAAGGTGTGACATATTTGTCCATCGGATCTTCATATAAACTTTTAATTGCAATGTAAATATTAATATGATAATATGAGTACAAATTAAATACTTGAAATTTAGGTTCTTTAGATTAAATTGGGAAAGAGGTGAAAGACCTCTACAGCCCCCGCTACTGTTAATGAGGACGAAACCATATATTATTACCCACTGCATCGCGTACGATGTGGGAAGGGATATGGAAGTAGGATGATTCAAAGTCAGGAGACCAGCCTAAATTGAGTAAGAGTAAAGCTTCGGAGGGAAGTGGGTTACCTTAAATGGATAACTATGTATATAAAGCGACCCTCAAAAGGTCGTTTTTTTTCGTGATAATAACGAGCCAAGCGAAAACTTGTTTTCGCTTATAATTCTGAAGCGAAGCCAGACAAATGGCTTGCCAATTTGTCTGTCATAGCAGAAGAATAAATGAAAACAAAGTTTTCATTTGGCGAGTGTCCGCGACCCAGGAATCGACTTGTCGATTACGGGTGAGGATTACTTGAACTGAAGCGAAGCCAGACAAATGGCTTGCCAATTTGTCTGTCATAGCAGAAGAATAAATGAAAACAAAGTTTTCATTTGGCGAGTGTCCGCGACCCAGGA
>NZ_WHNX01000004.1 GCF_009362815.1 Alkalibaculum sporogenes
CATGCATGGTGTAGGTTAGCGTATTTTTATAACAAACGCAAACACGCTCTCGCAGACTGTGTGATAGAACTCGAAGATAAACTAAATTTTTGAAACTCGCTACGCTCAAACAGTCAAAAATTCTTAACGTTTATCTTCTCCTTCTTTGAATTTAGCGAAGCTACCGTTTGCTCAGTGTTTTAAAAATACTGTATATATTGTTGTGCTTTGTTCTTTGTTATTTAAAGACAAACAAAGATACAAAGATACAAAGATACAAAGATACAAAGATACAAAGATACAAAGATACAAAGATACAAAGATACAAAGATACAAAGATACAAAGATACAAAGACACAAAGACACAAAGACACAAAGACAAAAGATAAAAGATAAAAGATAAAAGACTAACTAAAAACCCTAGCTTGCTGGGGAAGTGGAGGTGTTTGGATGGCAACTGAAATAATTATGCCTAAGGCTGGTATGGATATGGAAGAGGGTACGGTCATAAAATGGTTGAAACAAGAAGGGGATCAAGTATCTGTTGGAGAGCCGATTTTAGAAATTTTAACTGACAAAGTAAATATGGAGGTTGAAGCTGAGGTTCCTGGAACAATCTTGAAAATAACTGCGTCTGAAGGGGACGTGTTACCTGTATTTACTGTAATTGGTTATATAGGAGATCAAGGTGAAGTAATTAATGATAAGTCACAATCTACTGAAAAAGAATCTGATCCACAAGCAGTGGAATCTAATGAAGATGCAGTGAAAAGGAAAGTAGTTGGCGACAGTAATTATGATGTAGTGGTGCTTGGGGGAGGACCTGGAGGTTATGTAGCTGCAATTAGAGCTGCTAGTTTAGGAGCTAAAGTTGCTCTTATTGAGAAACAATCTCTTGGAGGTACTTGTTTAAATGTAGGATGCATTCCAACTAAGACACTTATTAAGAGTGCAGATATTATTCATAGTATTAAACAAGCAGAGTCAATGGGTGTTATGGTGCAAGAACCTGTAATTGATATGGTCAAAGTAGTGAAAAATAAAGACAATGTTGTAAGTAAATTAGTGGGTGGTATTACTGGGATTTTAAAATCTCATGATATTAAGGTATACAAGGGAATGGGACAAGTAAAAACTGATAAAACTGTTCACATAAAAAGTGGACGTGATGAAGGTCAGGTAGTATCGTTTTCTAAATTAATAATTGCAACTGGTGCTACTCCGTTAGTTCCACCTATTCCAGGATTGGATGATTCAGGAATTCTTACTAGTACAGAAATACTAGACTTAAAAGATGTTCCTAAAGAATTGATTATTATCGGTGGAGGTGTAATTGGGTGCGAGTTTGCTACTATATTTAGTTCATTTGGAAGCAAAGTAACTATAGTTGAAATGCTACCAAGGTTACTTCCTAATATGGATGCTGACATTTCTACATCTCTAAAAAACTCTTTAACTAAATCAGGTGTAGATGTTATGACATCTGTGAAAGTTGAGAAAGTTGAGAGAAATGGAGATGAATATATAGTATCTGTTTCTGGAGAAAAGACTGTTGAACTAAAGGCAAATAAGGTACTGGTTTCTATTGGAAGAAAAGCTTGCCTTGAAGGTTTAGAAGAATTAAATCTCAATATGGATAAAGTAGTTGAAGTGAATGAATATTTAGAGACTTCAGTAAAAGATATATACGCTATTGGCGATGTAACTGGTAAAATACAATTAGCTCATGTTGCATCTGCTCAAGGTATTAAAGCAGCGGAGAATGCTATGGGTAAAGCTAAGAAGATGGATTACAATATAGTACCTAGTTGCATATATACTATTCCAGAAATTAGTGCTATTGGTATGACAGAAGATGAAGCTAGAAATAAATATGGCGACATATTTGTAGGTAAATTTCCAATGATTGCAAGTGGTAAAGCATTAGCGATGGGAGAAACAGAAGGTTTTACAAAAGTAATTGCTGAAAAGAAATATGGAGAGATTTTAGGAGTACACATTATCGGACCAAGTGCTACTGAAATTATTGGAGAAGCAGCTATTATAATGAAGTTAGAAGGAACGTTGGAAGAATTAGTTGATACTATACACGCACACCCAACAGTATCTGAAACAATTATGGAAGCTGCACATGATGCATTGGGTGAAGCTATTCATTTGCCGAAAAAGTAGGGAAAAGGCTATCTCTTAAGTGAACTGACCCTTGCCAAGTAGACAAGAGTCAGTTTAAAGGGATAGCCTTTTTACGAATAAGATTTGTAAAGGCTAAAGCTGACAAGCGGGTACTTTATAGGAATTTTAATTTGTAATCGTTATACTAATGTGGATTTTTTGACAATCAGAGATTAGGGTATATTTGATGTTATAATATAGAGAAAGTAATTAATATATGTAACACAGGAGGTTTTATGGATTATCAATTGATATCTACAGATATGGACGGGACTTTACTAAATAGTGAAAAGTTAATTCCTCAAGAAAATATAGAAGCTTTATATAAACTCCAGGATAAAGGTATTAAAATAATGTTTTCTACTGGAAGAACATTTGAATCTGCTATATCATATGCAGCTTCTATTGATTTAGAACCTTGTATTGCGGGAAGCAATGGTGCAATTGTTTCTTATGAAGATACGATAGAATCATTCAATTTAGATAAAAATAAAATATTTGAATATGCCAATAAATGTCAAGAAATTGATTTAATTTATCAGATTACTACACAGAAATGCAGTTATTTTTACCGGACTTTTGATGTTTTTGATTTATTTTACAAGAGTAATAGCATGGTTAACAACGAGTTTGTATTGGAAAAAGAAATGTTTCATGATATAAGTGAAATTAAAAATTTTGAGGATATGAATAATATAATTAAATTTGATATATTTGATAAAAACAATAGGATTAAAGAAATATATAGAGAATTAGATTATGATATTTTTAATATAGTCATACCAGAAGACTATTATGTTGAACTTACTGGAAAAAAAGTAAATAAGGGAAATGCAGTGAAAAAGGTAGCAGAGTACTTTGGGATACCAAGTAAAAATATTATGAGTATCGGTGATAGTGGGAACGACATTAGCATGTTTGAATATTCAGGATGTAGTGTGTCTATGGGCAATGCTCATGGTGATATTAAAAGAAAATCTGATTTTGTGACAGACACTAATGATAATTTTGGGTTTAAAAAAGCACTTGAAATGTTACATATTATTTAGCTAATTAATAAAAATAAAATCTAGCACATGCCTAGATTTTATTTTCTATGTAAATATATCTATTTCTCAATCACATAAAACTCCATCTTACGTATATTATTATTAAAGGTTTCTAAGATGGAGGTGAAAACTTTGGAAAAAAAAGATATTAACAGTGAGATAGATTATGTACCTACCGTTGTAGATATTGAAGGTCTACAAGGGATTAATTCTATGCAAGGAATGCAAAACCTGATGCAAGATATGGGAGATATTGATCCTATGTACAATAATGGCATGGATATGTATAATGCCAATTATATGCAAGATATGTATAATACAGCCCCAATGCAAGGAATGGGACCAATGCAAGGAATGGGACCAATGCAAGGAATGGGACCAATGCAAGGAATGGATCCAATGCAAGGAATGGATCCAATGCAAGGAATGGGGCCAATGCAGGGAATGGGACCAATGCAAGGAATGGGGCCAATGCAGGGAATGGACTATATGAACGGATATAATTATATGCAAGATGGTAACTGTATGGGAGCTATTAATTGTGTTGCAACTGTGTGTTATATGATGAGTATATTTTTTATGCAAATGTTACAGAGTAATTATGGGATGGGGATGTACCCCGCATCAGGCAAAGGTTGTAATTGTATGGATAATAACACATATGATGGATACCCACCAATGTATTAATTATGATTTATTACTAGAAAATATATAATGATATTAAAAATGTTCGAAGAGAAATATTCACCTTCGAGCATTTTTATGTATTAGGAAGTCCTTAAATTAAATATCTATCCATTTATAGTTTTATTTAATTCCCTATGTAGTGTATCAAACATTAAAAAAGTTCGTTTTTGAAATTCTGTAATAGATGCAAGGTATTCTTTCATTTCGTTTGTAGATAGTAGTGTTTTATATTCTACGGTAAGATTTGATAGTAAAGATTGTTTTTTATTGGGTGGAACTTTCATATTCATTATATTCAATTGTTTTGTTTCATATCTCTTTGCGTGTTGACCTAATTTTGAATGAGAGAAAAGCTTTTCTTTCTTATCTTTCATTATTTTATATTCTTTTGTACTTATCAATTCTTTTCCTAAAGATCTAGCAATATTACTAATACTCATATAAAAACCCTCCAATTAATGCATTTCTCTATATTATTAGAATAGTATGTAAAAAGTGAATATAAAGTACTTTCAGAATGCAAAATACAAAATATGTATTTAAAGAAACAAGTGTACTTTTTATAGATTCGTATAAAAATATTGTCATATGTCGATCTAAAACTACTATTAGTAGCTAAATACCAATCCCACTAGGCTAGGCTATAGAAATATGTTATAATTGGAGCAAAGAAATATAAAAGGAGTTTATGTATGCCAAATTCTAATATGGATGCCTATTTGTTTTGTATTCACTGTGATAAAGAAACCAATCATAAAATACACTATAAAAACAATCAAATAAATCAAATTAAATGTACAAATTGTGGTGTAGAAGTTAAAATAGATCAAGATTATGTGCAAAAGCATTTTAAGGAAGAATTTATTCATAGAGTGTTTACTAAACCCGTTCGGATGACAAAAGAAATGGAGAAAGATTTAACTGGATTTTTAAGAAGTTTGCCATATCGAGTAGTTTCAAAACCCTTTAGAGTGTACAAGGAGTTTAAAGATTAATTATCAAACACACTGAAACTAATGATACATTGGAGAGTAAATATGAAAATAGGGATAGGTTATGATGTGCACGAATTAACTAAAGGTCGCAATTTAATTATTGGTGGGGTAAAAATACCATATGAAAAAGGACTTTTAGGACATTCCGATGCAGATGTCTTGATTCATGCTATTATGGATGCTATAATAGGTGCTTTAGGATTAGGTGATATAGGTAAACATTTTCCTGATACGGATAATAAGTACAAGAATATTGATAGTTTACTCTTATTAGATGAGGTTTATAAAATTTTAAAATCTAAAGGGTATAAAATTCAAAATTTAGATGGAGTAATCATTGCACAGAGGCCAAAGATGGCTCCATATATTGAAGGTATGAAAAAAAATATAGCTAATATACTGAGATCGTCGTTAGAAGATATTAACATAAAAGCAACTACAGAAGAAGGTTTAGGATTTACAGGAAGAGAAGAAGGAATTGCTAGCCAAGTAGTAGTATTGCTAGTAAAAGAGTAAGTGTGTAGCTATGTATAGTCAGAAGGATTTAAGGAGAATAAAATGAGATTATATAATACTTTAAAACAAAGAAAAGAAGAATTTATACCAATAAATGAAAAGCATGTAAAAATGTATGTGTGTGGTCCTACTGTCTACAATTTTTTCCACATCGGTAATGCGCGACCCTTTATTGTATTTGATGTCCTAAGGCGTTATTTTGAATATATAGGATATAAGGTAGAGTATATACAAAATTTCACTGATGTTGATGATAAAATTATTAATAAAGCATTTGAAGAAGGGATATCGCCTACAGAAGTTTCAGAAAAATATATAAAAGAATATTTTGTCGATGCAGATGGACTAGGAGTTAATCGTGCTACTGCTCATCCAAAAGTAAGCGAGAATATTGATGCCATTATTAATATGATAGAAAAACTAATAGAAAATGGATTAGCTTACGATGTTGATGGAAATGTGTACTATCGAGTTGCTAAATTCAAGAGTTATGGTAAGCTGTCAAAACAAGCTACTAAAGATTTAGAAAACGGTGCAAGTGGAAGAATACTGATAAATACAGAAAAAGAAGACCCACTGGATTTCGCCCTTTGGAAAAAAGAAAAATCTGGTGAACTCTCATGGGATAGTCCATGGGGTAAAGGAAGGCCTGGTTGGCATATTGAATGCTCAGCTATGAGTAGAAAATTCTTAGGTGATACTATAGACATACATGGTGGAGGACAAGATTTAATTTTTCCCCATCATGAAAATGAGATAGCCCAATCTGAAGGGACTACGAATAAACCTTTTGCAAATTATTGGATTCACAATGGATATATTAATATAAATAATGAAAAAATGTCTAAATCAAAAGGTAATTTCTTCACAATTCGAGATATTTCCCAGGAAATCGATTTGGAAGTGGTAAGGTTCTTTATATTAAGTGCACAATATAGAAATCCCATAAACTTTAGCAAAGACTTACTAAAACAGGCTAATACAGCATTAAGTAGGTTGTATAATACTAGAGATAATTTGTTGTTTTTATTAGAAAACAATCGAAATGTAGATAATGAAGGAAAAATTGAAGATTGGGTTATAAGCCTTTCAAAGTACAAGAAGTCATTTAAAGAATCTATGGATGACGATCTAAATACTGCGGAAGCATTAGCAGTTTTATTTGAATTATCAAAAGAAATTAATTCAAGTATCGATGAAAGTACTAATAGGAAATCTTTAGAGGAGTGTATAAGTATATTTAATGAACTAACTAATGTTCTTGGAGTTGTTAGTAAAAACAAAGAGAAACTGCTAGATGTGGAAATTGAAGAAATGATTGAGAGAAGACAAATAGCGAGAATAAACAAAGATTTTGCCATGTCTGATTTAATAAGAGATGAACTTAAAGAAAAGGGAATTATATTAGAAGATACTAGAGATGGTGTGAAGTGGAAGCGTGTTCAATGAACAATATTAAAAATAGCTTTTCAAAACAAAGTTCGCCTTTAGAAGTTAAAATGATGAATCCTTTAACTTTAGCATATATAGGTGATGCAGTATATGAAATATACATTAGAAAGTACTTAATTATGAATTATACAAGCAAAGTTAATGAGTTAAATAAAAAATGTGTTAAATTTGTTAGAGCAACTGCTCAGTGTGAAGCTGTTATATCTATTATGGATCAACTAGATGAGGAAGAATTGAAGGTTGTTAAACGTGGTAGAAATGCTAGTCCCAAAACTGTTCCTAAGAATACACAATTAATTGATTATAAGATGTCTTCAGGTTTTGAGGCATTACTTGGGTACTTATATCTTACAGGTAATATAGAAAGACTAGAATATATAATCGAAAAAGCCATATTAAAAACCCTAGATGAAAGCTAGGGTTTTTAATATGGCTTTACTATATATAATTACCACTATAATTTGAGCCATACTGATCTACATTTACAAACTAACTATCATGATAAACTTAGTTAATAAAAAATTACACACTATTAAGTATTTGCGATGTACCCTTATTATACTTAGGAGGGCTATTAGGGTAAAAAAAATAAAAAGAACATAGGGTTCCTTATGAAAGTGTCGAAGGCGCTTTTTTAGGTTCTAATATAATTCAGAAAATTTTGTATAATAAAAGCAATAAAACATAAAATAACCTTAGAAAATTCGAACTATCTTTATAATGATTACCAAATTACATCGGTAGTTCGCAAAATTTGCAGGAGGGTTTTATAATGATAATTAAAAATAAAAAGAGATATATTTTATTTTTAACTATAATGTTTGTAATGATTATGTTTTTGACAACTTTTGAAAATGCAGTTTTTGCTCAAGAAAGGGTTATATATTACGGTAGTGACCCTGATGCGGTTGGGAAAGTCCAAAGAAATCTTAAAGATTGGGGTTATTATGACTATAATATAGATGGTCATTTTGGGTGGAGAACAGAAGAAGCAGTAAAGAGTTTTCAGAGAAAACACGGTTTAACTCCAGATGGAGTTTGTGGATCTAAGACTTTAGAAGCTTTAGGTTTAAGTAATTTAATATCAAGCCCGGCTAAAAAGACTACCAATAGGACACAAACCGCTGGTGGGACTAGGAGTGAGGCATATCTACTAGCTCAATGTATTAATGGTGAAGCGAGAGGAGAGCCTTATGAAGGGCAAGTAGCAGTCGCTGCTGTTATTCTAAACAGAGTGAAAAATGCATCTTTTCCAAATAGTATAAGTGGAGTTATTTATCAGCCTGGAGCATTTGATGCAGTTTCAGATGGTCAAATATATTTAGAACCAAGACAGTCATCTATTAAAGCTGCTAATGATGCAATGGCAGGTTGGGATCCTTCAGGGGGAGCAATTTATTATTATAACCCAGTCACTTCTACAAACCAATGGATATTATCGAGACCTATAATTAATAGGATTGGCAAACACGTGTTTTGCAAGTAAAGGAGGTGTAATATGAGTAAAAATGTGATAATTGGAGTTCTAGTAGTAGCCTTAGCTGTGGCAGGGTTTATAGGATTTCAGCAAAACGAGGATAAAACTGTTTATAGAACTCAATTAGAGAATACCTATCAGTATAATTTTCAAGCACTATTAACTACTGTAAAAAACATTGAAACAAATATGTCAAAAGCTATGATTAGTTCCTCAGATTCCATGTCTATTGAGTTACTCTCAGACGTATGGAGACAATCTGATTTAGCCCAGAATTACTTGAGCAGGTTACCATTAGGTCATAGAGTGCTGAAAGATACAGAGACATTTTTAAATAAATTAAGTAATTTTTCATATGCCATGGCGAAGATTAATATGAATGGTAAAAAGTTGAACGACGATCAACAGGCAGACTTAGAAAGGCTAAAGAATAGCAGTACCTATTTATTACAGCAGTTAAATACAATGAATGAGCAGATACAACAAGGAGAAGTAAAGTTTAGTTCAGATGATATAAATCAAGCACGAGAACAATTAGATGAAGCATCAGATAATTTGGTGACTAAAGGTTTTACTGCCGTCGATAAGGAAATGGTAGATTATCCAAAATTGATTTACGATGGACCATTTTCAGATCATATTGAAGATATTAAGCCAAAAGGTTTAAAAGGGGATAAAGTTACTAAAGAAGATGGCGAAGAAAAAGTAAAAGAGTTTATGGGTGATGAAATTGAGAGTATAGAGAGTTCTGAGAAAAGTGAAGGTGTAATTACTACTTTTATGTACAATTTGAATCTTAAAGACAAAGAGGAAAATGGATATATAGAAATTTCAGAAAATGGTGGAAATGTGCTTAAATTTATGAAAAATAGGCTTCCAGACGAACAAAAAATTTCAATGGAGGAAGCACAAAAGAAAGCAGATGACTATCTAAAAGAGATAGGGTATGTAGATATGGTAAATACCTATCATGAAAAGTATTCAAATACAGGAGTATTTAATTATGCATATTCACAGGATGATGTGGTAGTATATGCAGACCTAATTAAAATTCAAATAGCTTTAGATGATGGAGAGGTCTTAGGACTTGAAGCTCAAGGTTTCCACATGGCACATCATAATCGAAAAATCGAAGAAGCTGAAATCACTTTAGAGGATGCAAAAGAAAACTTGAGTACTAGACTTGAAGTAACTAGTGAAAGACTTGCATTAATTCCTACAGAGTTTGAAACTGAAGTGTTATGTTATGAGTTCAAAGGAACTTATAAAAATGAGATGTATATAATTTATGTTAATGCAAAAACAGGGAAAGAACAACAAATACTAAAAATTATCGAAGGTGACGAGTCTGTGCTAACACTGTAAATCTTTGCTACCAAAGTAAATTCAGCTATTTTGGGTTAAGTATAATAGCAAATTACGCACTGATAATTTGCATATGAGAGTAAAACTCCAGTCAATTAGCTAACCAAACTGTAACATCACAAATAGCTGCTATTCTTTAGCAGCTATTTGTTGTATAATATATTCTATCTATACATGAGAGGAAGTAATAAATGAAGATTGGAATAGTTGGATTACCGAATGTAGGAAAAAGTACTTTGTTTAATGCAATAACAAAAGCAGGAGCTCAATCTGCAAATTACCCGTTTTGTACAATTGAACCTAATGTAGGAGTAGTATCTGTTCCAGATGAACGTTTAGATAAATTAGCTTCACTGTATAATTCCCAAAAAGTTATTCCTACAGCAATAGAATTCTTCGATATTGCCGGATTAGTTAAAGGTGCTAGCAAGGGAGAAGGTCTGGGAAATAAGTTTTTAGCGCATATACGTGAAGTGGACGCAATCGCTCATGTTGTACGCTGTTTTGAAGATACAAATATTATACATGTGGAAGGAAAGATAGGGCCATTACGTGATATTGAAACAATTAATCTAGAGTTGGCATTTGCTGATATTGAAGTGATAGAAAGAAGAATACAAAGGACTTCAAAGAATGCTAGGTCTGGGAGCAAAAATGATACAGCAGAACTAACGATACTTGAAAAAGTTAAAAATATACTAGAAGAAGGAAAGTTTGCTTCACGGGTATATTTTACTGATGAAGAATGGGAATTTATTAAAACACTCCAATTACTAACTACCAAGCCAGTACTTTATATTGCAAATGTAGCAGAAGAAGAACTTGGTGAAGAAGATAATGATCTAGTAGAAGAATTAAAAACACATGCTAATAAAGAAGATGCAGAAGTCATTAAGATATGTGCAAAAATTGAAGAAGAAATTTCACAGTTGGATAATGAAGAGAAAGAAGAGTTTTTAAGTGAATTGGGTCTAAGTGAGTCTGGTTTAGATAAAGTAATAAAGTCAGGTTATATCTTGCTAGGTTTAATTACCTATATAACAGCTGGGCCTAAAGAAGTTAGAGCATGGACGATAACGGAAGGAACAAAGGCGCCACAAGCTGCAGGAAAAATTCATACTGATTTCGAACGTGGTTTTATTAGAGCGGAGATAACTCCTTTTGATAGACTATTAGAAGCAGGTTCGGATGTAAAATCTAAGGAACTTGGATGGACTCGTATAGAAGGTAAAGATTATGTGGTAAAAGATGGTGATGTAATCTTATTTAGATTTAATGTGTGATATAGCTATGGAAAGTATTAGTAATTTACTTAGTAAATCGCCTATCATACCAGCCTGTAGAAGTGATAAACAGTTAGAAGATGCATTATGTAGTGAAGTTAATGTGATTTTTCTATTAGAGTCTAATATTAGCAATTTTAAAGAAAAAATTGAGGCAATTAAAGCTGTTAATAAATATGCATTTGTACATTTTGATCTAATAAATGGTTTGTCACAAGATAATAGTGCACTAGAGTATTTGGTGGATCAATGTCATCCACATGGGATAATAACAACCAGAAAAAACTTAATTATGACAGGAAAAAAATTAGGTTTATACACTATACAGAGAATGTTTTTAATTGACACCACATCTATAACATCTGCAATTTCTATGGCTAAAAATACAAAACCTGATGCAATAGAAATACTGCCAGGTATTGCACCTAAAGTTATTAGAGCCATTAAAAATAAAATAGAGACCCCCATTATAACTGGGGGTCTTATCACAAACTCTGTAGAAATTGTCAACGCATTAAAAGCAGGAGCCGTAGGTGTATCTGTTTCAAGACAAAGTTTATGGAGTAGTGTAGAGTAGCTACTCTACCTAAATTTGTATTATATTTTCGAGTTTCAAATCATCTTCCCGGTATATACCTTCAATAACAACTGTAGTATGTGTCAACAAGTCTACTTCTGTGAAAGTGATTTCACTGCAATGGTGATTTATCACTTTTACTATTGGTCTCAATACACAGTGAGGATTTATTTCTTTAATAACTGCAATCCTCTGATTACTTAAATTTACTAGTGTACCTACTGGATAAGGCACAATTCTTTTAATAAAGGCTCGGACAATATCTAAATCAAAATCAATACCACAAGATCCCATAATAAGTTCTAATGCTTCATTTGGGGACATAGCTTTTCGATAGGATCTATCTGATGTTAGTGCATCATATACATCACATACTGCTATTATTTTAGCAAATATCGAAATTCTTCTACTGTTTAGTCTATTAGGATATCCTGTACCATCAACTTTTTCATGATGTTCTGAAATAATGGATAAAGTAATAGGATCTAAAGAAAGGTGTTGATGTAAGTAATCATGCCCTAGAGTTGGATGATTACGTATTAAATCAAATTCCTGATCTGATAATTTTCCAGGTTTCAATAAAACTGTTTTAGGTATAAAAACTTTGCCAAAATCGTGAAGTAGAGCACCTATTGCTATAGATTGCAATTGCTTTTTTTTATAACCTAGTTCTATTCCAAGTACGATTGCTAATACAGCAGTGTTTACACAATGTTGGTAGGTGTAATCATCCATTGTTTTAATATCTACTAAATTAATAACGACATCTTTGTTTGTAAATATATTATCAACAATTTCATTAGCTAATATTGCTATGTTTGCAAGAGGATCTGATGAATTATTTGTAGGATTTACTTTACTAAGTGATTTTCGGTGCATATCTTTGAAAGAGTTTTTTAAGGTTTGTACCGCTTTTTGCCTAAATTCAGGACTTATTATATCTGTAATAATTTCATCACTGTAAGAATCTTGTATATATAATGAAGAAATGCCATTATTTATAGCTTTTACAATTAATTTATCGTTTAGTGGATATCCAGCTCGTAACAAAGGTATGCCAGTTGTATTGTATATGGTTTTTGCTAAAATAGTTCCATCCTTAATAGAATTAATAGGAACGAGCCTCATGGATTCACAACCTTTCTATCGTATATATGAATTTGCTACAAGCTACATGAAGGTTCTAAACTTGAAAACTATCCATGTTTATATATTAAACGCTTTAGCATTTGATTGCAAACGATAAATTCATATTAGCAATAATATTTAATAATATTAAATATTATGTCGAAATGATATTAATAAATAAACGAATCTACACGATATATATATCATTAATGAGTGTGAGGAGGAATTATTATGGAGCAATTTATCGTATTTGAAAATAATCAGCAGAATTTTGCCCTTGATATTTCAAAGATAGAGAGAATAATTGAGTACAAGCAACCAAAAAAAATACCTGAGTCTTCAGAGTATTTGTTAGGAATAATCGAGTATAATGATAAAATTCTACCTATTATTGATTTAACTAATAGATTATATAATATTCAATCATCTCATCAAGAAGACGCGAAAATTGTTGTAATACTTTGGAAAAGCAAGCAAATAGGATTAGTAGTAGATGCTATTTTAGGTATTCATAGTTTTAGTGAGGAACAATATGAACAAAATAACGATTCGCAGATTTCTAAGGAGTATATACGTGGATTTATTAAGAGTGAAGAAGATATTACAATAGTTCTTGATACTGATCAAATATTCAAAGAAAATCAAGAAAGAGAATTGATGTTAGTAGGAAACAATTAGGAAAAAAGTTGAACATAAATGCTGAATTATAAGAATCGCATGATTCCTTATTGCTGGCGTAATAACATTATTAAAATCATGATTAGGTGTTAAGAATTAGGTACTGTAAAATATAGTTATACATATAAAAGATAAGCGAATAGGAATTGATGGTGATTATGTCGATAGAAATAAAAGTAGGTATCTCAGATTATCAAATATCGGAGGCTCCAGATAAATTAATTACACTAGGATTAGGGTCTTGTGTGGGTATTGCAATTTACGATAGGACTAGCAAAATTGGAGGTCTGAGTCATATAATGCTCCCAGATAGCACTTTTTTTAATAGGGATATAAAACCAGAAAAGTTTGCTGATTTGGCGATACCAAAGATGATTGATGAAATTAATGCAAAAATAAAATGTAGTAAATGCCTCGTCGCTAAGATTGCTGGTGGAGCAAGTATGTTTAACTTTCCAGATAAAAAAATGAACAGCAACATTGGGGAGAGAAATGTCATAGCAGTAGAGAAAATTCTTAAACAACTTCGGATACCTATACTAGCAAGCCATACTGGAGGTAAGATAGGTAGGACAATGATAGTGCATCTAGATACTTTTGATATAAATATTAGAACAGCAAACAAGGACATCCAAATTTTATAATAGATTATTAATACAAGCGAATTACTCATAATAAGGACACAAAATATAACTGTAAAAGTTATTTTATCAGACTAATAACTTAAGAATTATAATCCGACTAAAGATATGAACCCAATGGGTAATGACATAAAAGAATGCTAGAAAAGGAGGAATTGTATGCCCATAAGATTATTGATTGTAGACGACTCAGCTTTTATGAGGAAGATTATAACAGATATTGTCGCAGAGTTTGACGGAGTTGAAGTAATAGGTATTGCTAGAAATGGATTAGACGCTCTTGATATAATCCCTACAGTGATGCCGGATATTATTACTTTAGATGTTGAAATGCCTAGGCTAAATGGAATTGAGACATTAAAAAGAATAAAAGCAAAATATGATATACCTGTAATTATGCTTAGCTCACATACAGGAACAGATATAACGATTGAAGCATTGCAAGTTGGGGCTGTAGATTTCATTGAAAAACCTACAGATCTAAGGGCTAATTTATCAGAACTTAAGACAGAATTAGAGATGAAAATTAAGTCTGTACTTAAAAAGAAAAAAACAGATTCACTACCTGTTCAAAGATTCAATATCCCGGATGTTAAGATAACTAAAGAGATTAAAGCAGTTGTGATTGGTGCGTCTACAGGGGGACCCAAGGCATTAGTCCATTTAATAAGTAAGTTGCCAAGAAAAATGAATATACCAATATTTATCGTCCAACATATGCCAAAAGGTTTTACAACCTCTTTTGCGAATAGATTAGACAGTGAATCAAATGCAAAAGTTGTAGAGGCTAAAGATGGTATGATAATACAGAATGGTACAGTATACTTAGCACCTGGAGATTTCCATATGATTATAGACAGAAATACAATTAGATTAAGTACAAATGAAAAGATTCATGGAGTTCGTCCTGCAGTAGATCATTTGTTCAAAACTGCCTCGGAAGTGTATAAAAGTAAACTTCTAGCTATTATAATGACTGGTATGGGAAAAGATGGTTCAGAGGGAATGAAGGTTATTAAAAATAATGGGGGATATAATCTAGCGCAAAATGAAGCGTCCTGTGTAGTCTATGGGATGCCCGGCAGTGCAGTCGCAAAAGGTGTTGTAGACGAAATATTAAGTTTAGAAGGTTTATCAACTAATCTAAACCGTGTAATTGGTGATTCTGCACAATAAAAAGTGTGGTATAAGTAACAACTTATAACTATTAAACATATGAAGGTGAGAAAATGGAACAAGATTTTGATTTTTTTTATAAATGGGCAAAATCAAAACTTAATATAGAACTAGATGCATATAAAGAAAATCAATTACAGAGAAGGATTACAACGGTAATGAAAAGCTCTGGTGCAACAAATTTAAAAGATTATGCGGAGCTGATTAGCAAGGATCAGCAAATAAAAAGAATATTTCTGGATTATATAACTATTAATGTAACGGAATTTTTTAGAAATAAAGAAATATTTGATGAATTTGAGTTAGTTATAAAAAATGTAATAATACCTAAGTTCAAATCTATCAAGATATGGAGTGCTGCGTGTTCTGTAGGAGCAGAGCCATACTCTTTAGCTATTATGTTGGATAGAAACAATTTTTCCATTAAAGAAAAAATTGTTGCTACAGACATAGATGATACAATACTAAAAAAAGCTCAAAATGGAGTGTTTAGGGAACACGAGATTAAAAATCTTAGTAAAAACGACTTAGATAAATATTTTTCAATTAAAGATGATAGTTATTCAATTAAAGACAGTGTAAAAAGTATGGTGGCATTCAAAAAACACGATTTAATTTTAGATAAATATGAACAAGGATTTCATGCAGTAATATGTAGGAACGTAACTATTTACTTTAAGAATGATGCTAAAAATGAAATTTATAGAAAAATACATGACTCATTAGTTCCAGGTGGCATATTTTTCACAGGTGCAACAGAGAGTATATACAATCCAAAAGAACTCGGATTTAAAAAGTTATCAACTTTTATATATGAAAAAGTATAGCAGTTAATAATACAAGGAGGTGTCAGTTCATGGACGATACTAGTAAATACAGAGATTTATTTTTTGAAGAGACTGATGAATATCTACAAACATTAAATGATTGCTTACTACAGCTAGAGAGAAATCCACAAGAAAAGAGTATATTAGACGAAATATTTCGTGCCGCTCATACGCTAAAAGGTATGGCAGCTACTATGGGATATAAGACTATGACAGAATTAACCCACAGTATGGAGAATGTATTAGAACTTTTTAGAAGTGGAGTTTCTAGTATAAATACTGATATTATTAGTTTAATTTTCAGTTGTTTAGATAAGCTATCTGAGATTGTAGAGGATTTAAGAATTGAAAAAGAAGTTGAATACAATATACAGGATCTTTTGAAAAAATTAGATAATGTGGTTAATGGTAATAGTAATTCAGTAGTGGTAGAAAAAGAAATTACTTTTAGTGTCTCAAATGACGAGATTAGCGATACAGATTCTAGAGTTATACGTAGTGCTAATGAAAAAAGTTATAATGCTTTTAATCTGGCAATTCGGTTATCAAAGACTTGCTTATTAAAAGGTGCAAGATCCTACCTAGTAGTCAACAAATTGGAGCAACAAGGAGATATATTGCAGTCAGATCCTTCGGCTGAAAAATTAGAAGAAGGAGATTTTGACGATGTCTTTAAATTGATTTACTTAACCAAATTACAGGAAGAAGATGTTAAAGAAATCATAGAAGATATTGCAGAAATAGAAGCAGTGATTATCGAAAAAGTTGAACAAGACGAAATTGCTATTACTGAGGCACTAGTAGAAGAGGTAGTTCAAGGAAAAGAAGAGGTCAGCTCACCTTCCGAATTATCGCAAAATAAGGCAAATAAAAAAGAAGGTTCTAAGAAAGAAGAAAAAGGAAATGTTCACCAGATTAATCAATCTATACGAGTGGATTTAACAAGATTAGATAGTTTTATGAATCTAGTCTCTGAGCTTGTTATTTATAGGACACGATTAGAGGATTTAAGTAATCAGTACAAAACCACAGAAATAAATGAACCATTAGAACATGTAGCTAGAATAACATCTGAATTACAAGATTTAGTTTTAAAAATCAGAATGCAACCAGTAAATGTAGTTTTTAATAGATTCCCTAGAATGATTAGAGATTTAAGTCAAGAACTTGATAAAGAAATAGAACTTATCATAGAAGGCGAAGAGACTGAGCTAGATAGAACAGTAGTGTCAGAGCTAGGCGAGCCATTAGTCCATTTAATGAGAAACGCTGCAGACCATGGTATCGAGTCTGCAGGTGAAAGACTTGCTTTTGGAAAATCAAAGGTTGGCAAAATAAAGTTATCTGCTTATCAAGAGGGTAATAAAGTAGTAATTAATGTTAGTGACGATGGAAAAGGAATTAACCCTGAAGTTATTAGAGAAAGTGCTAATAGAAAAGGCATAAATACTCGTGGCCTAGGAGAAAGAGATTTAGTACAATTAATATTTAATCAAGGCTTTTCTACAGTGAAAAATGTAACTAATGTTTCAGGTAGAGGCGTTGGAATGGATGTAGTTAAACAAAAGATATCAAGTCTAGGCGGAAGTATTGAAGTAAATAGTGAAGTAGATAAAGGGACAACATTTGTAATAAAGTTACCTCTTACCCTATCAATTATTCAAGCTTTAATGGTAACTGTTGGTCAAGAAACTTTCGCATTACCATTAGGAATTATTGAAAAAGTCGTAAAAGTGCAACAAGAAGAAATCATAAAATCTCATAGTAATGAAGTGTACATGTATAGAGAAAAAGCAATACCTGTAATTCGAGTCAATGAAAAATTATGTGTAGAGTCAACTAGAGATAATATGCATATTATCCTAATATTACTCGGAGAACAACACTATGGTCTTCTCGTAGATGATTTAATCGGACAACAAGAAATAGTGATTAAAAAACTTAGTGGAGTACTTAGCGATATGAGAGAATATTTAGGAGCAACAATACTTGGAAATGGAGATATCACCCTTATCTTAGATGTAGGTAACTTGTGTAATGAAGGGGCGGGCGGTAAACTTGAATAAGGATGACTATACTGTATTACAGTTAGATATCATTAAAGAGTTGGCGAATGTCGGAGGAGGCAATGCTGCTACAAGTATATCTCAATTAATTAGTAAACGTGTTGATATGACTGTGCCGACAATTGATGTGCTTAATTACAATGAAATATACGAAAAAATAATGCCTGATGATGAGATGGTTAATGCTGTTATCATGAGGATGTTTGGAGATGCAGAAGGAATTTTCCTTTTCATTACTACTGATGATGCATCAATTAAATTAATTGATATGATGTTACCTGATGACTTTAAGTTAACTGAAGAGATAGGTGCCTCAGCTATAAAGGAATTAGTCAATATAATAGTTACTTCATATTTAAATGCAATATCGAAGATGATGAGTATAAACCTTATTTCTTCAGTACCATCGTACACTGTTGATATGTTTGGTGCTATACTGAGTAGTGCATATATGGAATCAGAACAATACGACGAAAATGTTATGATAATTAAGAATCAATTTATCTATCAAGGTGATAAAATAGAATCTGCACTGTATTTTGTTCCAAAGCCAGGTGTATTATCAAATTTATTTAAAATTATAGGAGTTTGAGAGGAGAAAATTAACATGAAGAGAGTCTTAATCGTAGATGACGCAATTTTTATGAGAATGAAGTTAAAAGATATATTGGAAAAAAACGGATATGATGTAGTAGGTGAAGCACAAAATGGTGTAGAGGCTATAGAAAAATACAAGACAGAAAAACCTGATTTAGTAACTATGGACATAACTATGCCTGAGATGGATGGTGTAGCTGCTTTAAAAGGAATTAAGGAAATTAATTCTGCTGCGAAAGTAATTATGTGTAGCGCGATGGGTCAACAATCTATGGTTATGGAGGCAATACAGGCTGGTGCAGTAGATTTTATAGTAAAACCTTTTGATAGTGATAGAGTTGTTGAATCGTTAAATAAAGCCAGTAAATAATGGGGTGAAATCATGCAAATTATTATTTTTACATTAAGTGATAAATACTACGCTATAAGAACAGATAAAGTAGAAGAAATAAGTAAAAAAATAACTTCCACTATGGTTCCTAATTCACCAGATTGGGTAGAAGGGCTTATAAACTTAAGAGGTAATGTGGTTACATTAGTGAATTTATGTAAGCTTTTGCATCAAAGTGATGATGGGTGTTATAATAATATTATAATAATACATAATGAAGAGGATAAAGTCGGCCTAATGGTGAAAGATGTCAATGAAGTTATAGACATTGATGAAAAAGAAATCCAAAAGGTTAGCGGTGAGGTTTTTGACGGAATCTTGGGAATTGTACATATGGAGGAAGGAATTGTAAATATCATCGATATAGATGTATTACTTTCTTGAAAATGAGGGATATAATTGAAACAAGTTTTATCACAACAAGAGATAGATTCACTTTTAAATGCTTTAAACACTGGTGAAATTGATCCAGACGCAATAAAAGAGGAAGAAGAGAAAAATAAAGTTAGGTCTTATGATTTTAGAAGGCCTATAAAACTTTCAAAAGAATATATTAATACATTGCATATGATTTTTGAAAATTTCTCAAAAATCTCTGCAAATCTACTTTCAACTCAGATACGTACGAATGTCAATATAGCAGTTGGGGCAGTTGAACAGATTAGTTATGATGAATTTATTCATTCTATACCAAATCCAACTTTAATGGGAATATTTCATTCAAAACCATTAAATGGAAACCAGGTGCTGGAAATTAACCCGCAATTTTGTTTGCAAGTTATTGAGTTGATGTGTGGTGGTTCCGAGAGTAAATCCAATAAAAGTGCTACAAAAAAAGAAAAATTTACTGACATAGAACTAGGGATTTTAGAAGATATTGTTTTGAGTATATTAAAATCATTCGAATCTGCTTGGAGTGAAATTATAGATATTGAGACGGAGATAGATTCACTAGAAACAAATCCTCAGTTAGTACAAAATATGTCTCCAAATGAACCAGTAGTATTGATAAGCTTCAGTGTAGAGGTATTCGAAAGTAATAGTTTTATAAATATATGTATACCCTATGTTTCATTTGAAAATATAACAGATAAATTAAGTATTAGAAGCTGGTTTGATTTTGAAAAGGATACAGGGGAAGAAAACAAAGATTTACTATCACAACGTTTAATGACGTCAATTGTGAACTTAGAAGTATCATTAGGTAAATCATCTATAACTGTTGACGATTTCCTACAACTAGAGGTAGGCGATATTCTTCAACTAGATATGAAAACTACAGATCCATTAAAAATGTATGTAGAGGACAAATTGCATTATGTAGTAAAACCTGGAGAATCTAACGGAAAAATAGCAGTACAAGTATTACAATACATAGAAGAGGATGTTGAACAATGAGTGAAAATTTTTTATCCCAAGAAGAAATAGATGCTCTACTAGGAGGAGGTAACGACTTGCCGGTAGAAGATGAATACGTATTGGGAGAAATAGAAAAAGATATAATAGGTGAAGTTGGAAATATATCCATGTCAACTGCTGCTACAACTCTATCTTCTATACTAAATCGCCAGGTATTAATAACTACACCAAGAGTTTCATGGATACTCTTCGATAAGATAATAGAAGATTGTAATATACCAAAGGTAGTAGCCAATATTGAATTTAAACATGGATTAAAAGGGAATAACCTTTTAATGGTAGATGTAAAAGATGCTGCTATTATTGCCGACTTGATGATGGGTGGAGATGGTAAGGGGGGCAATGATACTTTAACAGAACTAGAATTAAGTGCAGTTTCAGAAGCCATGAATCAAATGATTGGCTCTGCATCAACTTCTATGGCTACAATGATAGGAAGAGAAGTGGATATTTTACCTCCTAATGTTCAATTATGGGATAGTGAAGATAATACTGAATACAAAAGTATTAGTAATGAAAAATATATATGTAAAATAGCCTTTGATTTAACTGTAGAAGGACTAATACAAAGTGAAATCATGCAGTTGTTTTCAAGAGATGCAGTTGAAGACATAATATCCCTTATGATGGGAGATACTAATAGTTCCCAAGCTGAGATACAATCTAATGTTAACAATACTCCACCAGAGATACAATCAAATAACACTGAACAAAAACATGAGCCCCAACAAATTTCTGAAAAAGTCGAAAAGGTATCAGTCCAAAAACCAACTTTTCCACCATTAACAGATACAGTAGAGGAAAGAAAAGCACCTAGAAATCTAGATTTAATTATGGATGTTCCGCTAGAATTTAGTGTAGTACTAGGTAAAACTAAAAAAACAATCAAAGAAGTACTTTCATTTGGAAATGGATCTGTAGTAGAACTAAACAAATTAGCAGATGAAGCTCTAGAAATATACGTAAATGGAAAGCTCATAGCCCAAGGAGAAGTAGTAGTTATTAATGAAAACTTTGGAATAAGGATTACTAATATTATGAGTAAAGAACAAAGAGTGCAAAATTTAAAATAATAGTATAAGGATATAACATTAATGTATACGTACAAAAGGTTTTAGGCATAGCCTAAAACCTTTTGTATATGTGATACTGAAAAACTAACTTTAGGCTTACTTATAATTTTATTGTTTTTACTATTAAATAAAACTGTAAACTTTCCGATATATAAACAAAGGTTACAAAGGGGATGTTATTATGAAAATCAACAAGATTCAAAATCAATATTTAGATACAAATGGATATAAGGCAAAAGAAGATAAACAAAAGAATATTAACATAACAAAGGAGAAAGCTGTAAATATTGAAATCTCCAGCTCAGCTAAGGAACTAGTGAATAAAATAAATCAAATAGACGATAAAAAATACAGTGAAAAGGTTGAAAAGATTAGACTTTCTATTCAACAAGGTACGTATAAAGTATCTAATGAAGATATTGCAGACAAAATATTAAAAACAATAGAGTCTCAGAAAGGTAGTGGAAATAGTGATTTATAGTCATGAGATAGTAAGTCTATTAATTTCATTACGAAAATTACTTCAAGAAGAAAAACAAGCCTTACTTCATAATCACGGTGAGAAGGTTGCCAAATTAGTAGAAGAAAAAAAGGACTATATTGAAAAATTAGCAAAATACAAAGGCATCGGAATTGAAAGTAATAAGAAAGCAATGGCTCTGATAGAGGATATTAACGCAGTACAAGAAACAAATCTGCTTCTAACAGAACAAGCTATGAGTTTTCAAAGTCTTTTGCTAGAGAGTATAGCACAAAATCTTCAAAATATGTCAAATACATATTCTCAAAATGGAAAATATAATTCAGAGAATAATATAAATTTACTAGATCAATCAGTATAGAAAGGGATAGTGGTGAAGGATGGCAGGAATATTTAGTACAATGAATACAGCTACAAAAGGACTTATGGCTCAACAAACAGCTTTACATACTACTAGTCATAATATATCTAATGCTAATACTGAAGGCTATTCAAGGCAAAGGGTTGATTTAAAAGCTGACCTTGCATTTAACTTTGCTGGAATAGGTCAGTTAGGTACAGGAGTAAAGATGGAAGCTATAGTAAGGATCGTAGACGATTATGCTAATAAGCAAATTAGACAAGAAAGCGGGACATTGGCGAAATTTCAAACAAAATCTCAGGTGTTGGGTCAAATAGAAATTATATTTAACGAGCCATCGGATACAGGTTTGAATTTTAATCTTGGAGAAATGTTTGACGCATGGCAAGAGTTGAGTAAAAATCCAGAAAGTCTAACATCGAAGTCAATTATAGTTGAAAAATCAAAGACATTAGCAGAAACTTTAAATCATATGAGTGATCAGGTTAATAACCTTGAAGATGAAACAGTTGGTCAATTAGAGAAAAATGCATACGATTTTAATTCTATAATTAGTCAAATTGACGTATTAAATAAACAAATATTTAATATTTCTGTAAAAGGTCAAGTGCCAAATGATTTATTAGATCAAAGAGACTTAATGCTTAAAAATTTATCAGCTATAACAAATGTTGATATTTCATATGATAAATACGGTAGAGCAAGTATTGCTATAGGGGCAGAGGAAGTACTTGGAGTAGACAATCAGTTGCAAATGAGCATGATAAGTAATATTGAAAAAAATCCTGATGATACATATACAATTAGCATTTCACAAGGTGGAGATAGTCTAGCACCACCAATAACATACGTAACAAGTGATATAAGCGACTTGTCTATAGGTCAGATAGTATTAAATACAAAAGACGCGGTATTTCCTGCTGATACTGTATTCAATCCTACTATTACCTCAGGACAAATTGCTGGGAATACAGAAGCACTGAAGGAAATAGACGATAGAAGAGAAAATCTAAATAGTTTAGCTAAAACTATGGTGGATGCAATTAATACAATACATAGACATATAGGAGAAGACGAAACCGGAATTGATTTTTTTACTTTTAAAGCTGCAGATGTGGGTGATACTAACTACGCTAAAAGAATACAAGTAAATCAAGAAATACGTGATGATAATAACAAGGTAAATGTAGGTTACGATGATCACTCTGCTGAAGGAGATGGATCTAGAGCATTAGCCATAGCAGGACTTAGAAATATAAAGATCTCTGATTCATCCTCGCTTATTTACGACTCGCTAACTATGACAATAAGTAATCAGAGTGGTGGTAATACTATAGAGGGTGCATACAGTGACATAGTTACAAAGGTTGGTATATCAAAACAACATGCAGATAATATGGTAGCAAATCAAGCGGTGTTGTTAGACCAACTAGAATTTCGAAGAGAGTCTATCTCGGGAGTTTCAATAAGTGAAGAAGTATCTAATTTAATTAAGTTTCAAAAGTCATACGATGCAAATGCCAAGGTGATTTCGGTATTAGCGGATATGTTAGACACTTTAATTAATAGAACGGGGGTATAAGATTATGCGTATTACAGATGCAACATTATCGAACAGTTTCTTGAGAAATTTAAATAGAAATCTCAATCAAATGCAAAAATATCAAAATCAGTTATCCTCAGGAAAAGAAGTATCAAAATCATCGGATAACCCTATGCTAGTGTCAAAAATTATGTCATTAGAAAATAATATAATGCAAAATGAACAATACAATACTAATATTAAAGACAGTATAGGATGGGTACAAACTCAAGACTCTGCACTTGCAGGGGTAACAGCAGGTCTACAACGTATTAGGGATTTAATTATCTATGGTGCAAATGAGACACTAGATACTATTGATAGAGAAGCTATTAAAGCTGAAGTAGCCATGGAAGTTGAAGGAATTGCAGATGTTCTAAACACCAATTTTGATGGTAGATACATCTTTGCAGGGCAAACAACTACTACCAAACCTTATAGTATCGTTGGAAATACACTGACGTATAACGAAGCGGCTAATCAAGGAGCAGATAAAAATATATTTAGAGAAATTTCTAAAGGCGTAATTATCGAGATAGATACAGTGGGTAGCTCAATAACGAGTACTGATACTGCCACTACAGAAGATTTAGGAGAATTGATGAATAATATTATCCTAGCACTAGAAAATGGAGATACAAATGCTCTTTCAGGAGATATTTTAAAAGATATGGACAAGCATTTAGAAAATGTGATTGGAGTACGTTCTAAAGTAGGAGCTACAACAAATAGACTAGAAGCCGCTGAGAGTAGGAATGTATCGGAAAACCTAAACTTAGAAACACTATTCTCAGAAAGAGCACATATCGATATAGCGGAAAAATATATGGAATACAGTGTAATGAAAACTGTATATCAGGCATCTTTGTCAGCTGGTGCAATGATATTACAACCAAGCTTACTAGACTATCTTCGATAGTGTAATATATAAAAAGATATAATTATTAATAAAAGCAAATTGAATTCTAGGCCATGACCTAGAATTTTCTTTAAATAAGCATCCTATATTAGACGGAGTGATCGATTATGATTATAAAAACAAAATACTTAGGCGAAATAGAAATAAATCAAGATCAGGTTCATACTTTTCCTTATGGTTTATTAGGTTTCGAGGAGCACAAGGAATTTGTGTTGATAGATGTCCCTGAAAATTATAATTTTAAATTTCTTCAAGATATCAAGAGTAGTTATGTCTCATTCTTATTAATCTGCCCAGGGGTATTTTATAAGAATTACGATATAGAGATTCCTGATAATGAACTAAAAAGCATAGATATTGAGTGTTACGATGATAGCATTAATATATATAATGTGGTGACACTAGGAGAAACTCTTAAAGATAGTACTTGTAATTTACTAGCACCTATAATAATAAATAATGCCAATAAAAAAGGTAGACAATTTATCTTAAACAATACACAATATACTACAAAGCATAAGCTAATAGTAGAAGAGTTAGGTGAATGATATGCTTATACTAAATAGAAAAATAAATGAGAGCATTATCATTGAAGACAATATTGAAATTAAAATATTAGATATAGTAGATGGAAAAATTAAATTAGGTATAGAAGCACCAAAAGATATCCGGATATTAAGAAAAGAAGTGTATGATGAAGTAAAGGCAGAAAATGAAGCTTCTATTCAGTCTATTGAAAATGTTTTGGATATGATTAGAGGGAAAATATAAAGATAGTGTAGAGTACTAATTACACCGTAGGGGCGCACTTTGTGCGCCCTGTCTAATATCCAAGATCCCACACAAAAAAAACGTACCCGTAGAGGCGCACTTTATGTGTCCTTTCAAATATCCAAGATCCCACATAAAAAAAACGCACCCGTAGAGGCGCACTTTATGTGTCCTTTCAAATATCCAAGATCCCACATAAAAAAAACGCACCCGTAGGGGCGCACTTTGTGCGCCCTTTCTTAGTGATACCATTATTCTAGGATTTAAGAGATATTAAGATAAGAATATATTTCAAATATTCTTGTCTTAATATCTTTTTTAGTATCCAGAAACAGTTTTAGCTTGAATAAGTTAAACATGTAGTGGAATAATACATAAAAAATTGAGAAGGTGAGATTTTGAGAGAACAATATTTAGCACCGAATGAAACTATGCAAATCCATGAATTGCTTAATTTAAAGACTATATGTATGACTACATCTAAAATGATGGAAGGTGTGGTATTTGATCAGGATTTAAAAGCTTTACTTGAAAAAGATGTGCAGCAGTCAATCAAATCAATTGAAAATCTGCAAAGATTACTAAACAAAGCGCCAAAATTAAGGTAATAAGCCTAGATTAAGAATGAGGAGATAGATAAATGATTAATGACTACCTAGAAATAAGAAATGCAGAAGGAATGCCTAAGCTAGTAGATGGAACTATGTCATTAGGTTTTCTTCTCAATGCTAAAAGTGGAGTAAGAAATTGTGCTATTGCATTAACAGAAGCCACTACACCTGAAGTTAGAAAAGTTTTACAAAAAGAATTATATGATGCATTTTATATACATGAAGAAATATATAAACTAATGGTAAGAAAAAGGTGGTTTCACCCTATCGACTTAGATAAACAATTTCAGATTGATATGGAGGCATCTAAAACAGCAGTTCAAATCGCTAGTATGGATTTATTTCCAGGAGATACAAGTAGGATTGGAACATTCGCTACACCAGAGAAATAACAGAGTGTAGCTATAATTAAGCAATAGGAGGAAAATATAATGAAAGCTGTAACATTTCAAGGGATAAAAAGAGTGGAAGTTAAAGATGTATCAGAACCTAAAATTCAAAAGAATGACGACATTATTGTAAAGTTAACAAGTACAGCAATTTGTGGTTCTGACCTGCATTTAATTCACGATATGGTACCTAATCTTGAACAAGATTATATTATTGGACATGAGCCTATGGGTATAGTAGAAGAAGTAGGATCAGAAGTAAAGAAGCTTAAAAAAGGAGATCGAGTTATTATACCTTTTAATGTTAGTTGTGGAGAGTGTTATTACTGTCAAAACGAATTAACTTGTATGTGTGATAATTCAAATCCTAATGGTGAAAATGGTGGTTTTTTTGGATATTCAGAAACATTTGGTGGTTATCCAGGAGGCCAAGCTGAATATATGAGAGTACCATATGCAAACTTTACACCTTTCTTAATCCCTGAGAATTGTGAGGTTGAAGATGAAAAACTATTATTAATGTCAGATGCTATGGCTACAGCATACTGGAGCGTAGAAAATGCAGGTGTTACAAAGGGAAACACTGTTATAGTACTTGGTTGTGGACCAATTGGTTTACTAGTTCAAAAGTTTTGTTGGTTAAGTGGAGCTCAAAGAGTAATCGCTGTAGACTATATAGATTATAGATTAGAGCATGCAAAAATAAATAACAATGTTGAAATAGTAAATGTCGAACAACACCAAAATACTGGTGAGTATCTAAGAGAGATTACTCACGGTGGTGCAGATGTTGTTATAGATTGTGTGGGCATGGATGGAAAAATGACCCCCATGGAGTTTGTAGGCTCGGGTTTGAAACTCCAAAGTGGAGCTTTAGGACCTTTTGTAATAGCCACACAAGCAGTTAGAAAAGGAGGCATGATACAAGTAACAGGTGTTTACGGAGGTAGATACAATGCATTCCCTTTTGGAGATATAATAAATCGCAATATTAATATAAGAACAGGTCAGGCACCTGTAATACCATATATGCCAATTCTATATGATTTACTATCAAAAGAAAAAGTTGATCCTAGTGATATAATTACTCATAGGTTGCCACTTGCTGAAGCATCATATGGATACGAGGTTTTTGATACAAAAACTGATGGATGTATTAAAGTAGTTTTAAAACCATAGAAATGTATAATACAAAGGAGTTGCAAATGATGAAATATCAAGAATATGCGCCTAATGAAAGTATGCAACTGAGGGAAATATTAACTATTAAAAATATAGCAATCACAAAAATGATTGCAATGTCTCCGCTAGTTTCTGATTTGGAACTTAAAACAATACTTCAACACGATACTGATGTTTCTCTGCAACATCTAGTAGACTTAAAAGAACTTATAAAAAAATCAGGTTTAAATTATAAATGAAGGAAGTGATAATTTGAATACATTAATTGAAAATATTACTGGTCTAAAAAAATTAAATGATCAAGTCATTGCCACTGATTTTTTAATAGCTGCTAAAAGTGTAGTTATAAACTATTCTATAGCAATAACTGAAGCATATAATCCAGAAGTACGATTAGTTTTAAAAAACCAGTTAAAAGATGTAATAGCAACTCATGAAGTAATCTCAGATTATATGATAAAAAAAGGCTATTACCATGCCTACGATTTAAAAGAACAATATAAGGTAGATATGAAAGTTACAGAAACGACATTAAAATTAGCAGAAAAAGTAATGTGAAAATAATTATTATACAAATAGATCCTGCTTGCTGAGAGTAATACAGTGTAGGTATATTCAATAAAAATTCACTATGAACACTAAAAGTTTATATAAAAATAAGAATAAGTACCTGTAGGGGCGCACTTTGTGCGCCATTTCTAATATCATTGGGAATGTATATCATTTCATTAATCATTGTAAATATATTAATTTCGCATTAACAGGTACTCGGACTCCTGTATTGCGGCGTAGCTACTTTCAGTTGCTACTACCACGCCAACCCTGACAGGGCAATACTATTCAATTTTTCTTACCTTTCAGGTTAGATAAATTCGGTATTGGTCCCACTTCAAGATTTCAAGATGAAATCTTCTAAACATATATTAACATTAGCCAATAGTAGTGACGAGCAACAATATTTGATATATTAATGGAGTATATAGATTAATAATTTTTACAGTTATTACTAAAAATATCTCTAATATTCTATTTTGACAAAGTAACAATTATAAAGATTGTGGTATAATAAAAAATATATACCTAACTTTGAATACATACTATATGATTTATATCGTTATAAAGAAGAAGATATTAAAGGCGAAGTCATTCTGAGAATCTCCTTAGAAGCCTTTAAGATAATATTTGCAGATAACCAAACATTTATGAGAGAAATTGAAAAAATACTAGAAGCATTTGAAACATTAGAGAGACAAAGTAAAGGAATAGAATACTTTGAAACATTCATACGCTATATAATGAATGCGAGAAAAGATATAAAAATAGAAGAATTATATAAAATATCACAAAGAGTATCTCAAGAAAGGAGTGAAAAAATCATGACAATTGCTGAAAAGTTAATAAATGAAGGTATAGAAAAAGGCATAGAAAAAGGTATGGAAAAAGGTATGGAAAAAGGTAATATGGAAACCGCAAAAGCAGCATTAAAAGAAGGAATGGCAATAGAGTTAGTCGCCAAAATTACAGGGCTACATTTAGAAGCAATTGATCAACTAAATAAAGAAATATCCCACTAAATAAAAATGAATACTAATTAGACTAACCGATTCAGCGGTTAGTCTTTAATCACATTCCTATGTACAATATGTTTGTAACATCGTGAACACTTAAAGTTTACATAAAAAAAGAATAAAGTACCGGTAGGGGCGCACTTTGTGCGCTCCTTTTTTTAATATCCTTGGAAAAGCCGAAAAATTCGCCAAATGAAAACAAGCTTTCATTTATGTACTTTAACTCCTCAGTCATTTAGGTACTAGCGAAAACATATTTTCGATTGGCTCATTGTTTTGCAAAATTAATATATATAAAATATCTAAACTATTATTTACTTTAGTCGATATTATAAGAGTAGCAAATATCGACATTTTGTTTAATTTTGATATAATGAACATATATAAAGTTAAATTTGAAAAGGAGGGTATGACATGTATATTCATATCCAGAATGAAGTTATAGAATTTAAAAATGATATACAATTAATCGAAGAAATATTCAGTACTATAAATAATTGCTTAGAAAAAGAATCGCTTGAATTTTCACATTTAATAATTGATAATAATTCAATTTATGATAATTTTTATGATAATTTTGTTCAAAACATTGACAATATTCAAAAAGTTGAGGTTGCTATTAAAACAATTACTGACTTGGTGAATGATACATTATTGTCTACTTTTAAGTATATAGAAAATGCTATGCCATTAATAAGTGAATTAGCAGAAGAGTTTTATCAAAAAACAAATGAAGATACATGGTCACAATTAAGTGATATGTTAGAGGGCTTACAATGGATTATAGAAACTCTTACAAATATTGACGAAATAAAAGATTTGAAAACTATTGTAAATGATTATAGTATTTGGAATGAATATGTACAAGCAGTGTCCAATTTAACGAATATAGTACCAGAACTCGAAACAGCTATGATTGGGAAAGACATTATCTTAATAGCAGATATACTTTTATATGAAATGATTGCTGTGTTTGAAAATATGCATGCAAAATTAAAATTCCTCGTACCTAGGGTGGTGGAAAAAGGTGTTAACTGACAATATTGTATTTTTTAAAAATAAATATCCTGAATTATATGAAGAGATTAAAAAAATTGAAGGATGTGATAAAAATAACATCAATTTAGAAGATACTAAGAAGGATTTTAAGACGTTAAAAATTTTAAAAGAAGGTCATATATTTTACTTACATAGCAAGTACGATCCTGTAAGAGAAGCGGAAACAATTATAAATAAATTTTGTGAAAGAGAAAATATCGATGACAATACTCATGTCATCTTTTATGGAATAGGTTTAGGATATCATATCGATATCTTTACTAAGAAATTTCCAAAAACCACATTTTCACTATATGAGCCTTCTATTGAAATATTCAAGAGCTTTTTAGATCATAAAAATATTAGAGATTATCCATTAAAAAACTTGGAAATATTAAAATGTGAATATAAACAAGAAGTTAAGGATGAGTTCTTTACTGAATTATTAAGAAAATCTGATAGAAAAATCGTTATAATGGATTTACCAATTTATAAAAATGAATTTAAAGATCAATATAATAATTTTTTTGATAAGTTTAAAAAAGAAATAAATAGGAAAAAAGGTACTATACATACAAATTATGCATTACAGAAAAGATGGATATTAAATAGCATTTTAAATTTTAGTGAAGTATTAGATAGTCCAAATTTATTAATGCTTACTGAAAACCCATTTGAAGGGAAAACTGCAGTTTTAGTATCGGCAGGACCTTCTTTAGATGAAGAAATAGATAATTTGAAGTTAATTAAGAAAAATGGTTTAGCATATATCTTTAGTGTTGGTTCTTCTATAAACACATTATTGGATTATAATATTATACCAGATGCAATTTGTACTTATGATCCTAAAGAAAAAAACAGGAGAGTATTTTATAAACTTCACGAGAGTGGAATAACTGATATTCCTATGATTTTTGGAAGTAGTATTGGATATGAAGTACTTCAAGATTATAAAGGACCTAAATATAGTATGATTACTAGCCAGGATACATTGTCAAGACTTCTTTTAAATAGTAATAGTAATTTAAGATTTGTTAATGATGCTCCTTCAATTGCTGTAATAACCTTAGAAATGTTGTATAAGCTGGGATTCTCAGACGTCATATTAGTAGGACAAAACTTGGCTTTAAGAGAAGACAAAGAGTATGCAAATGGAATACATTATCATGATAATAAAAATGTTAAAAAAAGCAATGAGGACTATAGTAAATATATCAAAGTGAAAGACGTATATGGAGGAGAGGTCTACACTAACGATATGTATAATAAAATGAGGCACCAATTAGAAACATATATTGGATTGTATAGCGATATGAAAATTATCAATGGGACTAAAGGTGGAGCTTATATAAAAGGAACAAGTTTTATACCATTAGAAAATATTATAAAAGAAAATTTGAAAAAAAAGATAGTATTAGGGAAAGAATTTATAGAACTAAAGTCGGATAGCTACAATATGGAATACTTAGCAATTAAGTTAGAGCAATTACAGATAGATTACTTAAATATAGGTCAAATTATGACTGATTTGATAAATGCTATTAAAACAATGAATAACTTGAGAAGTAACAATAACTACTATCAATCAGATAAGATGTATAGCGTATTCGATAAATTATTAGATAAATTTTTCGACAATTCCTTTGCAAAAGCAGTTATCATACCTATGAATAGAATTATTTATGAATTATTACTTGATGAAATATCACTTATTAAACTAGAAAAGAACAAAAACAATAAAATTAAAAGAACTGTTAACATAATCACTAACTTTATTAAAGTATGTAATGATGAATTAAAAAATTCAGAAGAACTAATGCAAGAATTTTTTACTCAGTTCCATAAAAATCGAAATGATAATAAAAGACTAATTTCTATTTTTAAATTATTAAAAGAGAAAGGAGTATATAATTGAAATGTATAATATGTGGTGGAAAAGATTATAAATTAGTTAAAAAAGGTGTGAGGGATAATCCACTAATAAATGTAGTTAAGTGCAACTACTGCTCGCATCATCAGTTATTTCCAGTACCCGAAAGCCACAAAATAAATGAAATATATGACAATGATAAACAAGTAAAATCCATATATGAAGTAATTGACGTAGATGCAATTAGAGTGAAGTCAATAACTGATACGGAAAGAAGAGTAGAATTGACGAAAAAATACATAACATCTAAAGAGTCAAGAGTCTTAGATGTTGGTACAGGATATGGTTTTTTTGTAAATATTATGAAACGATATGGTTATGACATAGAGGGTTTAGAAATAGGCAATGAAAGAAGAAAAATTGCAGAGAGAATGTGTAACAAACCTATATATTCCTATAATTTGTTGGAGGATGTACCAGTCGCTGAGTTGCTGAAATATGAGGTAATAACAATGTTTCAAATGTTAGAGCATATCACAGATATTGAATTGTTTTTATGCAATGCAAGAGAACTATTGCAAACTCAAGGTAAAATCATTATTGAAGTTCCAAACTTAAAAGATCATATGCTAAGTATTTCAGAGGAGTACAAAGAATTTTTCTGGCAAGAAGCTCATATATCTTATTTTTCGCCTGAAATGTTAAATCAAGTATTAACAAGATCTGGTTTTAAAGACATCCATATATTCGGTGTTCAACGTTATAGTATAGAAAATATGTTTCATTGGTCACTTAACAAGAAACCTCAAATATATAGTACATCGTATAATACTGCTGACGCGTTCTCATGGATTGACGAGTACTATAAAAATGAATTAGTAAAAGAATTAAAAAGTGATACTATTATTGCCGTAGCATACAAATAATTCACAAAACAGGAGATGAAATTATGAAATATATAAAACCTTTAGTTATAGCAGAAGTCGGTTGTAATCATATGGGAGATATGGAAATTGCAAAAGAGTATATAAAGATTGCTTCAATTTTCTGTAAAGTAGATGTTGTTAAGTTTCAAAAAAGAAATAATAAAGAATATTTAACAGACCAACAATATAATGCTCCTCATATAAATCCTCACCATTCCTATGGTCATACCTATGGACAGCATAGGGAAGCTTTAGAGTTCAATGTGAATCAACATAAAGAACTAAAAAAAACTTGTGAGGAATTGGGCTTAATATATTCAACTTCAGTATGGGATTTAACATCTGCTAAAGAAATTGCAGAATTAGAACCTGATCTAATAAAGATTCCATCTGCATGTAATAACAACTATAAAATGTTAGCTTGGCTTGCTGAAAATTATAATGGTGAAATCCATGTGTCTACCGGAATGACAAGATCTGATGAAATAGAAGAGATTGTTCAACTATTTGAACACAAAAAAAGAAATAATGATTTAATTATATACAGTTGTACCTCGGGATATCCAGTTCCCTTTAAAGATGTATGCTTATTAGAAATAGTAAAGTTACGTGAAAAATATAATACTAGAGTAAAAACTATTGGATTTTCTGGACATCACAATGGTATTGCAGTTGATATTGCAGCCTATACACTAGGCGCCACTCATATAGAAAGACATTTTACATTAAATAGGACTTGGAAAGGTACAGATCATGCTGCATCATTGGAACCAGATGGAATAAGAAGGTTAAAAAGAGATCTTGACTCAACGTATGATGTGTTGTCATATAAAGAAACACAAATTTTAGAAATTGAACAAGTACAAAGAGATAAATTAAAGTATAAGGGGTGACCATTGTGTATGAAAACGTAGCATTTATACCTTTAAGAGGTGGAAGTAAATCAATTCCACTTAAGAATATAAAAAAAATAAATGGCAGACCTCTTGTTTATTGGGTCTTAGATGCTGCAAATCAATGTACATATATTGATAAAATTTTTGTATCAACGGATTCGGATTTAATTAAGAACTGTGTCAATGAATATGGATCTGAAAAAATCATAGTAGTTGATAGGTCTAATGAAACAGCAGAGGACAGTTCTTCTACTGAATCAGCCATGTTGGAGTTTGCAAATCATTATTTATTTAAGAACATTATTCTCATTCAAGCAACTTCCCCTCTTTTAGATGTTCAAGATATTATAAAAGGATTTAATTGTTTTAGTAAAAATTCATATGATAGTGTATTATCAGTTGTGAGGCAGAAAAGATTTATATGGGAAAATAAAGAGAATGTTCCTTATCCTATAAATTATAATCCTGAAAATAGACCAATGAGACAGAATTTTAAAGGCTATCTCGTTGAAAATGGAGCATTCTATATTACGAAGCGAGATATGTTAATGGACTCAAAATGTCGTATTTCTGGAAATATAGGATTGTATGAAATGCAAGAAGATACATATTTTGAACTAGATGAGCCTAGTGATTGGATTATCATGGAAGGGCTGTTAAAACAACGGGACTCTAATTATTCTAATATTTTAAAAAATATAAAAATGGTAGTTACAGATAATGATGGAGTTCTTACAGATGGCGGCATGTATTATTCAGAGACAGGTGATGAATTAAAGAAATTTAACACAAAGGATGGAATGGGTTTTGAACTTTTAAGAAGAAAAGGTATTAAGACTGCTATGATCACTGGTGAAAATTCTAGCTTAGTGGAAAGAAGAGCAGAAAAGTTAAAATTAGATTATGTGTATATAGGCATTAAAGATAAAATTTCAGTATTAAAAGAATTAAAAAAAACCAGTAATATCTCATTAAATGAAATCGCATATTTAGGCGATGATATAAATGATTTAGAGTGTATCAATATAGTTGGGTTTGGTTGTTGTGTCCAAGATGGAATGGATGAAATCAAACAAGTCTCTAAATACGTAACTAAGAAAAAAGGTGGTAATGGAGCACTAAGAGAATTAGCAGAACTAATTATTAAGCATCAATAGAAAATAAAATGAAATCCTATGGAGGGTTTCATTTTATTTTTGTTGTGATTTTTTCTACAGCCATGATTTTATTCTATTATGGAAAGAATCTATTTCATTATTCAAATTAACTAGGATATCCTCATACTGTTTTCTTATATCCAAAGAATTATCCACAGTGTTTTTATAAAGCACATTAATTTTATCTAATAGATTTGCATCTATTGATTGAACAGTTCTTTCAATCATCCCTAGTTCTTCATACAGCATCCCGTGCTTGTGATAACTAGTAAGTCCAATAGTAGGTATAGTGTTACCAATAGCACAAACATTTGAATGAAATCGCATGCCTATTATGAGTTCGCATTTTTTATATGACTCGAAGAGATAATGAGCTCCAAAATTCTTTGTATTAAGAAGAGGAGCTACTACTACGTTATTTCTACGATGGATATCTTTTATTAAAGCAAGTACATCTGAGATAATTTTTATGTCAGAATAAATATGAGGATAAAACACAACACTTTTATCATCATGTTTGATTATACCGTTTATAAATTCAGACATCTGTTGTAAAAACCTATCATAACCGTTCCCGAACCTAATTGAATCCATATCACATGCTAAGCAAATGCCAACATTATTTTTTGTATTAGGTATAGGATGAAAATTTGAATCTGGTTTAAAGAAGAATCCTCCATCAGGTACTTTATGTATTTGTGTAACTATTTTACTCTCATAATACTTTGTAAGTAACTTTTTTGATCCGTCATTTCTCACGGAAAGTAAATATTTGGATGGATGTTCTAATAAATAATTGAGAAAATCTCCAAATTTAGTAACATTATCCTCACAAACCCCTTTTCCATCATCAAAACCTAAAGCGTTAAACAGAATAGGAACATGAATTTTCTCCAATATTTTAGTTGTAATATCAATAGTTGTGGCATTTGAAGAATAATCCCAACAAATTTCGAAAAAATTACCTCCTCCAAAAATGATAAGATCATATTTATTCGCTTCTATAGCAAAATTATCATCAAAATGTTCTAGTCCCCAAGATTGATAAAAATGTCTGATTTCTATTTCATGAAACTCAACATCATCACAAATATTTTCTTTAAATTTTTTTCTAAAACCCAGATGATTTGCTTCATCACCAATGTTGCCACTAAAACTTGCAATATGTAATATTTTCATTATACTTTTCATAATTGTGCCACCTTTATAGTAAATTATGATTCTTTTATTATGATAACATAGTCTGAAACTACACACTCATGTAAAAATAAAAATATATTAAAAAAAAGTATAATTAGTATTAATTAAATATGTTCTTATCCGATAAATATACCAAGAAGCAAATATCGCATGTTTCTTAGAAAATGGCAAGGAAGCCAAAAACAAATTCAAGGAGGAATTATCAATGAGAATTAACAGTAATATTTCAGCAATGAACACTTATTCAAAATTAAACAGTGCAAATGGTGCAAAATCAAAATCACTAGAAAAATTATCTTCTGGACTTAGAATAAATAGAGCAGGAGATGATGCAGCAGGTTTAGCAATATCAGAAAAAATGAGAGGTCAAATCGGTGGATTAAATCAAGCTATTAGAAATGCACAAGATGGTATATCTCTAGTACAAACAGCTGAAGGTGCTTTAACTGAAACTCACTCTATGCTAAATAGAATGAGAGAACTTAATATTCAAGCTAGCAATGGAACAAACTCTGTTGATGATATTAAAAAAATACAAGCTGAATTTGATGAATTAGTAAATGCTATTGATGATATTGCAGCTAACACTAAATTTAATGGAATTTCCGTATTAGCATCTGGTTCGGTTACTTTACAAGTTGGTGCTAATACTGGTGAAACATTATCTGTCACTACTAGTGATATGGATGCTACTACTGGTCTAGCAATTCCTAGTGGCACTGCTGTAGAAGCATCTGGTACTCTTGCATTAATAGATGCTGCCATTGAAACAGTATCTGAACAAAGATCATCTTTTGGTGCTACTCAAAACAGACTTGAGCACACTATCAACAACTTAACTGTTACAGCTGAAAACTTAACTGCTGCTGAATCTAGAATTAGGGACGTAGATATGGCTCAAGAAATGATGGAGTTCACTAAAAATAATATCTTAAGTCAAGCTGCTACAAGCATGTTAGCTCAAGCTAATCAAATGCCTCAATCAGTATTACAATTATTACAATAATTACTTAAATACATTAAAGCCGACTGATTTATCGGTCGGCTTTTTTACTAATATTTGATAGGGTGATGTTTATGATTTATATTACTAGACCGGCAGCAGAAACCCACAAAACAGTACCACGGACAGCAGAAAAATCCTTAGATAATAACTTAAAGGATAGAAGACCTACTCAACAGATTACAGAATATTCAAAGCCACATAGAGATACACAGGAATTCGAACGTGAGAATTTGGAAAGAGCTGTAAAGGATACTAACAGGGTATTGTTTAGTGATGAAAATGAACACTTCGAATTTAAAGTTCATGAGAGAACTGGACGAATGATGGTTAAATTAATTAATAGAGATACAAAAGAAGTAATAAAAGAAATACCTCCAGAAAAGATACTAGACTTAGTTGCGAGTATATGGGACTTAGTGGGGATATTAGTAGATGAAAGGGGATGAGTAGATGGCAGGTATAAGTTTTATAGGTTCGTATTCTGGAATAGATAAAGGTACTATTGATAAACTTATGGAAGCAGAACGAATGCCTTTAGTAAATTTAACAAATAAAAAAACTGGTATCACTGCAAAACAGAACGCATGGAAGGATATCAATACTAGGTTAAACACCCTTTTTGAAAAGTTAAAGGTTTTACAAAATAGCGATACTTTTACTGCAAAGAAAGCGACGTCAAGTAATGAAAATATTGTTTCTATGACTACTTCAAAAGATGCAGTGCCAGGTATTTATAATATACATGTAGAACAACTAGCCAGTAGTGCAAGTGTCATTTCTGGAGAGATTTCTTTGGCTGAAGGCAATATAAATAAAGAATTAGGTATTGAAGGTGCTTTTACTATTGGAAATGCAGATGGAATAAGTTTTGATATTGCAATTGAAGAGGGAGACACTCTAAAAACCATTGCAGCTAAGGTGAATGACGCTTCAAATGACACGGGAATAAGTGCAACTATAATTAATAGTAGGCTAGTACTTACTGATAGCACAACTGGAAAAAGGGATATAACTTTAACTGATGGTGTTGGTGGCAATGGTACATTAGCTCAACTTGGTTTAAGTGATACAGCTAGTGTAAAAGAAGGTACTAATGCACTTTTTACTGTAAATGGTGTAGAAGTAGAGAGAAACACAAATACTGTTGATGATGCTATAGAACATGTTACTATAAATTTAAGCAATGTACATTCAGCGGGGCAGTATGAAACAGTGAATGTTGAATTAGATACTGAAAAATTGACTAAGGCAGTACAAGAATTTGTGGACCAATATAATTCTACTATGACTTTTATTGAGGGGAAATTAGCAGCTGGAGATCCGGAAGTACCAGGAAGTGCTGGTGCCTTATCAGGAGATAGTAGTTTAATGAGATTGCATTCATCTCTGAGAAGTTTGGTTACTTCAACTCTCAATAATGAAAATAGCAGTATTAGTGATATATCTCAAATAGGTGTAAGTACAGTAGATAGATATGGTAAATTGGAATTTGATGCTACAAAACTAACCGAAGCTTTATCAAAAGATCCGCAAAATGTAATGGACTTTTTTACAAGTAATAACGTCGATGGAAAAGACATAGGCTTTGCATCTAGATTAAATAGTTATGTTGACTCATTTGTTTCTAATAGCAATGGTATTATAAAAATTAAAACCGAAGGACTAGATAGAACGCTAAAAGATTTGGCAAAACAAATTGAAACTTTTAATGCTCGCATGGTAAAAAAAGAAGCTTATTATATAAAAATGTTTTCGGCGTTAGATGTTGCAATGATGAAAGCTGAAAGTCAGATGGACTGGTTAGCGGGTCAAATTAATGCAATGAATACAAAAGCTAAATAGGTGTTTCTAATGAGCCTTTAAATAAAACTTAACAATAGTTAGAAAACAGTAATATATTACTTAAAAGGAAATGTATTGGCGGATTACATGTAAAGGAGATTAAATAATGAATCATACGTATGCAAATAATGTATATAAGAATAATCAAGTAATGACTGCTCCTAAGAAAAAACTTTTGCTTATGTTGTATGATGGAGCTATTAAAAATTTAAAGCAAGCTGAGTTATCCATAACAAACAAAGAAATTGAGAAGGTCAATACTAATTTAACAAAAGCACAAGATATTATCGCAGAGTTAATGAGTACCCTAAATTTCGAAGTAGGCGGAGATATAGCAAAAAATTTGCATCAACTTTACGACTATATGTATGTTAAATTAATACGTGCCAATATAGATAAGGACATTGACGCTGTTGTAGAAGTTAAAAAATTCATGGAAGAGTTGAGGGATACATGGGCGCAACTTTAGAATTACAAGAACTATTAAAGTCTAGGACGGGAGTCTTAAATAATATTTTACATAATATCAGAGCTTGGGATGGAACTCCTGAATCGGGCGTAAGCATTATTGAACAAAATCAACTGGAAATAGAAAGAATAGAAAAAATAAATAATACAATTCAAAGCTTCTCAGATAAAAATAATGACGATGTATCATATGTGAAACAATTAGAGTTGATTATATCAGAGCAAAAACAATTTACAGTCTCTATGAAAACTGAACAAAATATAATACTAAGTAATATAAGACAGTTAAACAAAAAGAATGAAGTAGTTAATAATTATATTACAACTAATAGAGAATCAGTCTTTGTAGACAAAGACTTCAAATAGAAAAAATAGTGATATAAAAAATGGTTTTAGGTTATAGCTAAAGCCATTTTATTATGTTTTAATATGATAAAGTGACATTTTATTCAGTAGGGCCTTAGTGACTGTTAAAGCGGGATAAAGTGCAAAGATCAATGTATTTAAGAAATATATAGTAAGGTCGAATTAGATATGTAGAAAAATGTATAATTATTATTTTTTTTGTTGTAAATTGTGGAAAAATGTGTTAATATTTATTTAGATTTATATAGATTGTAGATAATCTATGTTTTATATGTGCTTTTCAGCGAAACGGCAAACTTATTGAAAGATAAGGACGCAAAACTATAGGGCCTTACCAAGAGGATGGCAGCCAGTTACCGAAAGGGGAGTTTTTTAATTTGTTGTTTATTGTAGAAACATGTGATAATATAAAATGGAAGATATAATATATTTGCAATACGAAAACAGATTTAAACTAATAAATTAATAGCTTTCAAGCGAAACGGCAAACTTATCGAAAGATAAGGACGCAAAACTATAGGGCCTTACCGATGAGGATGGCAGCCAGTTACCGAAAGGAGAGTTTTTTAATACAAAAAATAATTATGGAAATATATGGTACAATTTGAAGCTTGCTTTATGTTGTATATTGTAGAAATATATGCTAATATGATATTTATTAAAGGAGAATTGTGTCAATTAATTCTTCGGGTTACAATTGTAATGTATTATAACGTTAAATTTCATCTAGTCACTCTCAAAATGCAATAAAAAAATAATGAATCTACAAAAGAGGAGATTACTTATGAGCAATGTTAGTTATGATTTAATTAAAAAAGGACTTGACGTAGCTTCTATTAGACAAAAATCTATATCTAGCAATATAGCAAATATCAATACTCCTAATTATAAGGTGAATAAAGTAGAATTTGAAAAGATTCTAGCTGATGCAGTTGGAAATGGAAAAGTCACTATGAAAAAAACTAATGACATGCATTATGGAGTAGAAAGAATTGAAGATATTGAACCTATTGTAGAAAAAAGAAAGACAACATATGTAAACGACAACGGTAATAACGTAGATATTGACTTAGAAATGACTGAATTAGCTGCAAACGAAATATACTATAGCACTTTAGTACAACAACTGAATGCGAGGCTTGGAAATTTATCTTATGTTATTAACAAATAAATAGTTGGCTAAGCGAAGTGCTAATAATGATAAGCAAACTATTAGAATAAAAATATGTACATAAAATTATTTCAAGTAATTTAATAATACATAAATATACATGATATCAAGGTATTATTCAATAAAATAGGTAAATTAAAAATGTGGATAACTCATTATAAGTGTTAATATATAAGGTGCATACGATTCTGTCAAATATTTAGTTTATAAAAACATAAAACTTATAATTATACTATATTTATGAAAAAATATCGGGGGTGTACTGTGTCAATATTTAATTCTATGCAGATAAATGCTAGTGGACTTACACTTGAAAGATTAAAAATGGATACTATTTCAACTAATATCGCCAATGTTAATACCTCAAGAACAGAAGAGGGAGGACCTTATAGGCGAAAAGAAGTTGTTTTTCAAGAAACTTTCACAAATGAGAGAAATAGACTTACAGGAAAAAATGAAAAGACAAGTGCAGGCGTTAGAGTTACTAATATTGTTGAAGACGCCGAAAATTTTAAAAATGTCTATGATCCTACTCATCCAGATGCTGATGAAGAGGGATATGTATTAATGCCTAATGTTAATATGGTTGATGAAATGATTGCTCTCATTAATACCCAAAGAACATACGAGGCCAATGTGACTGCACTCAATACAAGTAAGAGTATTTTAAAAAAAGCCCTTGAGATATCCAAAGGTTAAACTAATCGCTGATATCAATCGACTAATATTTAACATAAAAATTGAAATGAGGGTAACCAAATGAATATTACTGCTCTTTACAATAGTATTTTTACCAACTCTAATAAGATCACTAATGAAAACTTGTCCAGCTTATACTCTCCCAATGAAACAAATCGATATAACGGTGCATCATCTGAAATAGAAGAAGGCGCTTTTAAAGATCTTATAAGTAGTGAAATAGAAAAATTAAATAACCAACAAGTTAAAGCAGATAACTTAACCCAAGGTTTTATTAGTGGGGAAGTTGAAGATCTGCATACTGTTTTAATTGCTACTGAAGAAGCTAGGATATCCTTAGAACTAGCTGTTCAAGTCCGCAATAAATGTATTGAAGCCTACAAAGAAATTAACAGTATGCAAATATAGTAAGATTGATAAAGGAGCTACCCCAAATCATGGATAGAGTTACTGTCATAATAGATGGAGTAAAGAACGGATGGAATAAAATGGATAAGAAAAAAAGGATTACTATGATAGTGTTAATTTGTAGTATCCTATTATTTGTATCTATTTTTACATATTCTACTCAAAATAAAAATTATGTTACATTGTTTAATAATTTAGAGCCTGAAGACGCAGGTAATATTGTAAGTGATTTAGAAGCAAAAAAGATTTCGTATAAATTGGAAAATGACGGTAGAGCTATTCTAATTGATGAAGCACTTATAGATAAATATAGACTGGAACTAGCCATGGGTGGAATGATGCCTCAAAACTCGTTAGGTTTTGAGATATTTGATGATATGGGTTTAATGGTTACAGATGATGATCGGAAAATAATGTATCAAAGAGCTTTAACAGGTGAATTACAAAGGTCTATTATGTCTTTAGACGCAATAAATTCAGCTAAAGTACATTTAGTAATGTCAGAAAAAAGTATTTTTGAAACAGAGCAAAAACAAGCATCTGCTTCTGTTGTTCTAGATATAAAACCATCTAATAAAGTAACAGATGACATGATTAGAGGAGTAGCAGCGTTAGTGTCGGGAGCAGTTGAAAATTTGCCAGAAAAAAATATTCAAGTAATTGACTCAAAAGGTAATCTGTTAAGTCGTGATTTACAGAAAAATGATGGGTTTAGCGCCACAGATGTAATGAACGAGTACAATAAGGTTATAGATGAATTCGAAAGTAAAATTGAATCGAACCTAAACGAACTATTAGGTACTGCATATGGAAGAGATAAAATAAAAGTTTCAGTATTTGCTGATTTAGATTTTGATTCTGAGGAAAGTACTATCATAACTTATGAAAATCCTGTAATTAGAAGTGAACAAGTAACTGCAACAGGTGGAGATATTAATGTAGAACAAGTCACTGGTGGTAATATAGACGATAATGTGGGGAATGTAATAGATAATAACAATGGTGGAGGATCTACCTTTGATAGAACTGTAAACAATGAGCTTACTACAGAAACTACAACAACAATAAAAGCTCCTGGAAAAGTAAATAGATTAACCACTTCTGTAGTATATGATGGAAATATAAATGATGAAAATGCCGCCACAATTCGAAATATAGTAGCTACTGCCACAGGTTATGATATTAATAGAGGTGATCTTATTAGTGTAGAAGGTGTAGTGTTCGATACGACATATGAAGAAGAACTACAGGCACAACTAGATGCTATAAGATTGGAAGAAGAACGAAACCGTAGTCTATTAGATAAATATGGTGAATATATGGTTTTTGGTTTATTACTTATTTTAGTTATAGTAATACTAGTAGCACTCGTTAGAATACTACTAGGTAAGAAAAAAACTCAAGATGATAAAGCGCAAGGTGAGTTAGCAATAGATCTTGTCACACCAGAAGTAGCTGTTGAAGAAGATTTAAATATTGAAGTTAAAACTGATAATAATAAGGCGAAGGCACAAAATTACGCCAAGGAGCATCCAGATTTAGCAGCAGATTTAATAAAAGCTTGGGTAAAGGAGTAGTAGGCGAATGCAAACGAAGCTAAAGGGTGTGTCGAAGGCGGCTATATTATTAATAGCCTTAGGTCCTGAAACATCTTCACAAGTATTAAAATTATTACCTGATAACTTAATACAAAAGATTACATACGAAATTGCAAATATAGATTATGTGGAACCTTATGATAGAGATCGAGTCATCGAGGACTTTATAGATATGGCCTCAGCTAGGGAATTTCTTATGGATGGTGGTTTAGACTATGCCAAAAATCTATTAAACAAAGCTTTAGGAACACATAGAGCAAAAGAAGTAATAGACGTGCTTACACAAATCCAGCAAAGAGAGAGACCGTTTGCTATTGCCCGTAAAGCAGATCCACTGCAGCTTACTAATTTACTATTAAGTGAACATCCCCAAACAATAGCCCTAATAATGTGCTATATGCAACCAGACAAAGCTGCTTTAGTACTCTCACAATTTCCTGTAGAATTGCAAGCAGAAATTGCTGAGAGAATAGGTACAATAAATAGAACTTCACCTGCTGTAATAAAAAGAATTGAGAGTATTATGGATAATAAATTTTCTAATCTTATTGAAAATGATACTGAAACAGTGGGAGGAGTTAAAGCACTAGTTGAAATTCTTAACTCCGTTGATAGAAGTACTGAGAGAAATATTCTTAGCGACTTAGAGGAAACACAACCAGAATTAGCAGAAATAATTAAAGCTAATCTGTTCATATTTGAAGATGTTGTTAATCTTGATAAGAATTCAATACAAAGGATACTTCGTGAAGTTAGTAATGAAGACTTGGTACTTGCATTAAAAGGTGCATCAGAAGAAGTTGGAAGTGTTGTATATGGCAATATGTCTAAACGTGCTGCAGAAATGTTGAAAGAGGATATTCAATTTATGGGACCTGTTCGACTCTCTACCGTGGAAGAAGCACAACACAGAATTGTGGGTATTATTCGCAGATTAGATGAAGCTGGCGAAATCGTTATCGGAAGGGGTGATCAAGATTCCGTTATCGTATAAAATCATTAAGAATTGCAATATATCTTGTGTTGAAGAAGATACATCATTAATAGATACTAAATTAGATTATTTTCAACAAGAAGTCACAATGCCGACTAATGCATTACCACAGGAAGATGATGGCTGTGAAATAAATATTAATGATATTCAAAATGAAATAAGAAAAGAGATATATGCAGAAATAGAAGAGATAAAAGAAAATATAATTAATCAAGCAATAGAAGAGGCACAAGAATTACAAGGGAAATCAGAAGAAAAGGGATATCAAATAGGATTTAAATTAGGGTATGAACAAGCAGTAAAAGAGGCTCAAGAAGAAGCATTAACTATAAAAAATAATGCGCTATCAATGATCGAACAAGCAAATAGATATGTGGCAAACTATTATACAGATAATAGAGTCAAAATAATTCAACTAGCTGCAGATATGGCAGAAAGTATTGTTCATAACACTATCAATACCTCATCAGAGAATATTGTAATGCTTATAAAACCAATCTTACAGCAATATGGAAAGAAAGAAAATATTATTATAACCTGTCATCCAGATAATATTGACTATATAAGAGCTAATTTACATCCTATGGAAAGTATATGTCCAGATTCAAAATTTGTACTAATTGAAGACTTTAATCTAGAAAAGAATGGATGCATTATAGAAAATGAACATCAAATCATAGATTTACAAGTTAAAAAGCAGATAGAAGATATTTTAGAAGAAATTAAAAACTTGGAGTGAATCATTTGTTAAATATACCATTTGAAGATTATGGGAAATTGATAAAGAGAACAAGTCACTACACGAAAATGGGCAAAGTTACTGAGGTTATAGGACTGATCATAAAAGTGGAAGGTTTACAGGTTTTTATTGGAGAAGTTTGTGAAGTTTTAATTAAGGCATTAGATAAGAAGGTGCTTTCAGAAGTAGTCGGATTTAAAAACAACGGTGTACTCCTCATGCCATTAGACGAACTACAAGGGATTGGACCTGGATGTTTAGTTAAACCTACAGGAAAATCATTAAAGATAAAGATAAGTGACAAGCTACTTGGACATACTGTTGATGGACTTGGTAGACCAATAGATAATGAAATATTGACAGACGGACATTTGTATAATGTGACTAGAACCCCGCCAAATCCTTTTGATAGAAAGAAAATCGATAAAATCATGAATACTGGTGTTAAAGCTATTGATGGAATACTTACCTGTGGAGAGGGACAAAGAATTGGAATATTTGCTGGTAGTGGAGTAGGTAAAAGTACTTTACTAGGTATGATTGCAAGGTACTGCGAAGCAGATGTCAATGTAATAGCTCTCATCGGTGAAAGAGGTAGAGAGGTTTTAGAATTCATTGAAAAGGATTTAGGACCAGAAGGTTATAAAAAATCAATAGTTATATGTGCTACATCTGACCAGCCTCCATTAGTAAGATTGAAAGGCGCTTTTGTTGCCACAGCTATTGCAGAGTATTTTAGGGATAAGGGTAAGAAAGTTATGCTGATGATGGACTCTGTAACTAGATTTGCCATGGCACAGAGAGAAATAGGACTTGCTATCGGCGAACCTCCTACTACAAAAGGATATACACCATCAGTATTTGCAATGCTACCAAAACTATTAGAAAGAAGTGGTATGTCTAAAGATGGCTCAATTACTGCTTTTTATACTGTATTAGTAGAGGGTGATGATATGAATGAACCTATAGCCGATTCAGTAAGAGGTATACTTGACGGTCATATTATATTGTCTAGAAAGATAGCAGCTAAAAATCATTTTCCAGCAATTGATATACAAAATAGCATAAGCAGAATTATGAAAGAAATTGTCCATGAAGATCATGATATTTTAGCAGGGAAACTAAAAGAAAACCTAGCAGTATATTCAGAATCAGAAGATTTAATAAATGTAGGCGCATACGTAAAATCGAGTAATCCTATCATAGATAAAGCGATTGAATTAAATAATCCTATTAATGATTTTCTTAAACAAAATGTGTGTGATCACTTTACATATGAAGAAACATTAGATTTACTCAAAGAGACGCTAGTATAGAGCTAAATAGATACTACATAATGATTGTGAAAAACAAGCTCAGCTTTTAAATATAGTTGTTGAGTTATAAATAATAAATTAAGACCTAGTAGAGGGGAGTGCAATATGAAAGCCTACAGTTTCCCAATGGAAAAGGTGTTGGAGTGGAGAACACATAGTGAAAAGAGTACTATGGAAAAGTTTGCAGTACTCCAAAATGAACTACAACATCATAAATTAGTACTTTTAGAATTAACGAACAGATATGAAAGTACAAAAGAGAGATCATTAAAATATAAGACCATACAAGAGTTATTACAACAACAATTGTATAAACAAAAGTTAGAAGAGAAAATTTCTTTACAAAATAAAGCGATAAATAGTACAAGTGCTAATCTAGAGAAAGTACGAGTTGAATTAATAGCAGCACAAAAAGATAGAAAGATCATGGAAAAGCTAAAAGAAAAAGATTTTTCAACTTATAATGACGAAGTGAAAGATGAAGAACAAAGAGAATTAGACGAGATTGCAGTATTAAAATTCAAAAAAAAAACATTTTGAGTTTTTAATATAATCAGAAATACTGAGGGGAGGTGAGAAAATGAAGGTCGAAAATGCACAGGTCTCTACAAAAATGGGGAAAATGAATAATAAAAGCTCAAAGTCAAATGAGCATCAAGATGTCTTCTCTGTAGTTTTAGCAAATAAATTAAATAACAGAGGTAAAGAAAATCATAAGACGGATAACTCGATTATAAGATTATCTATCAAAGGAGATATGACGACTGAAGCAGTTCCAGAAGAAATTATTCTCAAAGAAGCTATTTTAGAAGAGAAATCCGATGATAAGATAGTAATACCTGAGTTAATAAGTGATATCAATTCTGAGGACAAAAAAATCAATATTATGTCAGCGATTCTACATATTCCAATTTATCATGATAAAACAATTAATAATACTAATGTAGAAATTAATGATGGTCTATTAGATGAGAGTATACTTAATTATCAACGGAGTGATGTTCTATCACAGTTTACTACTGAGGCAATGTCAGAGTTAGAAGAGGAAAATTCCCTTTTCATCAATAAAAACATAGTAGAAAATGAAAAAGATTTAGTAATAAATAAAAGTATTGTCGAGACTACATCAATCCATGAAAAAAAGATATTAGAGTTCAAACCTAACAGTAATCTTGGCGAAAAGAAACTCAATATACCTATTTTGCAAAATGATAATATCAAAGAAGATGAAACAGTACTGCAGACAGTAAAGAGTATGGGTGAAAAATTAAATTATTATAAGAATGAAGTAATAAAAACTAGTGATCGTGCAACTGTTATAGAAAAAGCAGATATGAATCTCAATGTAAAAGAATTTCAAAGCATTAAATCAAGTTCAGAGATAATTATCAAAGAGGAAGTTTTATCCCACGACAATTTACATAAGGTAAATGACTCTATCATTAAGCTAATGGAGACAAGTGCTCAGGGCGATGCTAATGTTATGAAAGTGAAACTACATCCAGAAGAGTTAGGAAGTGTTAATGTAGTTTTAAAGATTGAAGAGGGTAAGTTAATTGCTAGAATTTTAGTTGACAATGACCAAATAAAGCAGATGTTTGGCAATAAAATCAATGAATTAATAGACAACTTAGCAAAACAAAATATAAACATTGAAAAAATTGATATAGATTTCAATGGAAGTCAAAATAGAGACTCAAGTGGACAATCAGGTCAAGATAATAAAGACTTGTTTAGAGAATTTATTTTAGACGATGAATTATTAGAAACATCAATAGCAAAAGATAATGGAACTGACATTAGTGAAATTAGTATTCTAGCTTAAAAAAAAGCAAGTAAAACTATATAAATTATCTGAGAAATAAAAATATCTTAGGAGGTAAAGTGAGTGCAAGTAAATAATACTTTAGCAGCAGGACAAAACACTCAAAGTGCTAGTACGAAGAGTAGTTTATCGGTAGATGATTTTCTTCAAATTATGGCAGCTGAGATTAGAAACCAAAACCCTATGGGAAGTGAGGGCGGTGGTAGCAACACTGATTATGTTTCCCAATTAGCACAGTTTACTACATTAGAACAAATAAGTGATATATCAGACAGTTTAACTCTATTAACATTAATGAATCAACAACAGTACGCTTTTACTTTAATAGGAAAAGAAGTGACCCTTACAGATGGGGATAGTATTGTAACAGGTGTCGTCGAAAAGATTAAATTTCAAGATGGATACGCGATGTTACATGTAAATAACAAAAATTACAACTTAGGTGCAGTGATTGAAGTGGCCAATTCACAGGTGGAAGAATGAGTTTTAGGATTGAAAATGGTCAGATAATATCACCTAACATAAGTAGAACAAGTAAAAGTATAGAATCTAGTAATCAAGATTTTAATAAAATTCTAAAAGATAGTATAAGTAAAAAAGATACTGTTAGAATATCTAATCATGCTCAACAAAGAATGTCAGAGAGAGATATTAAATTACATGAAACAGATATGGATTTAATTAAAGAAGCTATGGATAGTTTAGAGAAAAAAGGTGCGAAAGAGAGTTTAATGATTTACAAAGACGTAACTTTTATTGCAAATGTAAGAAATAGAACTATTATCACTGCACTACGAGAAAAAGATATGGACGTGGTAACTAATATCGATAGTGCGATTATTGTAAAATAAAATGGCTGGACCTTAGGGAAGCCATACACCCACGGACTGACTGAAGTGGGATATATTCTTAGGAGGAATTTAAATGATAAGATCGTTATATGCTGGAGTAAGTGGAATGAGAAACTTTCAAACAAAAATGGATGCTATAGGAAATAATATTGCCAATGTAAATACTACTGCTTTTAAATCTGGAAGGGTACGATTTCAAGACATGCTTAGCCAAACAGTTGCTACGGCTCAAGCTCCAACTGCTAATGGTTTAGGTGGAGTTAATGCTCAACAAATAGGTCTAGGAGTAAAAGTTGGTGCTATTGATACGATTATGACAGGAGGAGCCCTTCAACCTACTAATAGAGGTTTAGATTTTGCAATAGAAGGAGAAGGATTCTTTGCAGTGTCACAAGATTCAGCAGGAGTACTTAAATCTTATACAAGAGATGGTGCTTTTTATACTGATTATGAGGGCAATCTAGTTAATGCAGGAGGTTTAAGAGTTTTAGGATATATAAAGCCTGTGGGAGATGATTATTTAACTACAGATGTAATACCATCTAATTTGGAAGTGCCTACAGGTGCAGCTACAGATTTAGACCTACTACAGCCGTTAACAATACCTGACCCAATAACTGTTGGAGGTTTAGATCTAGATTTAGAAAGTTATACTATCGACGGAACTGGCAAAATTATAGGAGTTTATAGTGATGGTAATGCATACCTTTTAGGGCAAGTTGGTATGGTATCGTTTAGTAACCCAGAAGGACTCCAAAAAACAGGAAGCAACAATTATGCTAATACTAACAATTCAGGGCAACCACAGGCAGGAACAGCTGGTAATTCAGGTTATGGAGTAGTTCGACAAGGATTTTTAGAAATGTCAAATGTTGATTTAGCAAATGAATTTACTGAAATGATAGTTACAAGTAGAGCCTATCAAGCAAATTCTAGGACTATAAGTACTTCTGATGAAATGTTACAAGAATTAATTAATTTAAAAAGATAAATTAAGCAGTAGGCGGTAGGCTATCACGCTTACCGTTACTTTATCAGAAAGAGGTATAAGATGATATTACTTACTTCTATAAATGGAAAAGAGTTTTGCTTAAATAGTGAATTAATCTATAAAATTGAAGAAGCAGCAGATACCATCATCACATTAACAGATGGTAAAATTTTAAGGGTAGAAGATACCATAGAAGATATTGTGCCCAAAATTATTAAATTTAAAAGACAAATTCATAATGATCTGCCGGAGGGAATTAAATGAAGAAGAACTGGGTGCCAATAGTAGGTTTAGTTGCAGGTGCTGCACTAGTTATATGGTCTATTACTATAAGTGGTGATATTATTAATTTTATTAGTGCATCATCTGCTTTGATAACAATAGGAGGATCCTTTTGTGCATTACTTATTAGTTTTCCTATGAAAACTCTTATCAAAATACCAAGTATGTTGAAATTACTGGTAGCTTCTCCTCAGGATGACAGGCAGAAATTGGTGCTTTTATTTACTGATTTAGCGAAAAAAGCAAGAAAAGATGGACTGTTAGCACTTGAAGATGATATCACTATTATTGAAGACGAATTTTTAATATCTGGATTACAGATGATAGTAGATGGTGTAGAGCCTGATACAATACGTGAGATATTAGAACTAAAACAAGAGACTGCAGAGAGAAGACATTCGACAGGACAAGCTATATTCTCTAAATGGGGAGAATATGCGCCTGCCTTTGGTATGGTTGGTACTTTAATAGGATTGATTATAATGCTTGCAAAACTAGATGATCCTAGTGCAATTGGGATTGGGATGGCAACTGCGCTTCTTACAACATTATATGGTTCATTACTGGCTAATTTAATTTTATTGCCTATAGCGTCTAATCTAAAAGTTCAAACTGATGAAGAAATGTACACAGGGCAGATGATTGTTGAAGGAATACTAGAGATACAAGCAGGCAGCAATCCTAGATTATTAGAAGATAAGCTTACTACTTACCTATCACCAGAAGAACAAAAATTATTAAAAGCTGAAAAAGAAAATGTTAAAGAGGCTGAAAATTATGAGTAGAAGAAAGCTGGTAAAAAAAGAAAGCAATAGTAGTGGTTCAGGATGGATAACGACCTACTCTGATTTAATGTCACTGCTACTTACTTTTTTTATTTTACTTTATTCTATGTCTACTATAGATACTGTAAAATTTAAGAATATTAGCGAATCGATTCAAGCAGTGTTAATGGGTGTAGGGCAACCAGCTGTTATGGAAGGCCAACAAAATGATCAACCTATTCCTATAGATGATGAGAAAACTATTAGTGATATTATCGATAGTACTACCATCAAGGAAGAAATTTTAGTTATGTACGAAAAGGTTAAGGAATACATAATGAATGAAGGCTTAGAAGCAAATATATCAGTAACTGTAAATAGAAGAGGTGTTTATGTAGACATAAAGGACACTATTCTATTTGAATCAGGTAGCGCTGAAATCAAAGTAAGTGGATTGGCTGTATTAAAAAGACTAGAAGGTTTAGTAAACGATTTTGACAATGATATTGTCATAGAAGGTCACACAGACGATGTGCCAATAAACAGAATCTTATATCCCAGTAATTGGGAACTATCTACTGCTAGAGCAGTTTCAGTAGTGAGGTATTTAAGTGAAGTCGAGCAAGTTGACCCCAAAAGACTTTCTGCCGTTGGTTACAGTGAGTACAGACCCATAGCTCCAAATGATAGTGTGGGAAATAGAGCTATTAATAGAAGAGTAAATATTTTAATCATATTTGATGAAGAAAGTGAGGTGTCAAATGGCACAAGAGGAAATTGAAAAAAAGAGTAAGAAGAAGTTAATTATTATTATATTAGTAGCGGTGATTATATTATTAATTTCAGTTATTGGATATTTTGCAGTAACTGGTAATCAAGTATCAGATATAGTGAAATTATTTGAGAAAGATGAGGAATACACTACTCTATTAGATGAGTTTGTAGTAAATTTAAATTCTATAAGCGGATCTAAAAATTATTTAAAAGTTCAGGTTGCATTAATGTATAAAAAAGGAAAACAAGGAGCTATTATCGAGTACAATGTAAATAAAATTAGAGATATTATTATTGATGATCTAAGAGTTAAGACTGCTGAGCAAATAATGGATGTAGATAATATTAGCAAAATTAAAAATGAAATTATCGAAGATATAAATAATGCTCTAGATGATGAAATAGTGAAAGATGTGTATTTTACTAATATGATAATTCAATAAAGGAGTGTATAAATGAGTGGTCAAATGTTCTTATCTGTGATAAAAACAATTGTTGTACTTTTAATGATAATTGCACTTGCTAATATATCCTTAAAGCTGGGTAATAAGTACATAACAAAACATAATAAGATTATAAAAATAGTAGAAAGAGTATCAGTGAGTAATAATTCATCACTATGTATTGTAGATATATGTGGTTCTTATTATCTAATGAGCTTTTCAGGAAATGATAATAAAATATTAAAAGATCTCGATGAAGAAAAAGTACAAGAAATATTAGCAGAGATACAGAAAGAACAAAGTATTCCTAACTACATGAATTTATCTGAGATAAAGGCAAAAACACATAATTTCTTTGAAATGAGGAAAAAAAGTTGACTAGAAAGTTCATAATAGTGATGGTATTTTTAGTCTTATTTTTGATGATGATGCCAGCAACAGCCCTTGCAGTAGAAGATGGGAATATAGGAATAAACTTTAATCTAGATAACGAAGACCCTCAAGCTACAGTAGACACAGTGAAAATTTTTATACTTATGACTGTACTAATGTTAGCACCATCATTTTTAATTTTGACAACGAGTTTTACACGAATAATAATAGTGCTGTCGTTTTTACGAAATGCTATGGGTACTCAACAAACACCACCAAATCAACTACTAATCGGCTTGGCGTTATTTTTGACATTTTTCATAATGCAACCTGTTTATTCCCAGGTAATGGACGAAGCTGTAACTCCGTTTTTGAATGATGATATTAGTCAAGAGGAAGCTATAGATAGAGCAGTAGTACCTATGAAGGAGTTTATGCTTAAAGAAACGAGAGAAAAGGATTTAGCACTCTTCTTAAGAGCTTCTGGAAGTGAAAATGTAGAAGATCCTATGGATATTGCTATTACCACAATAGTTCCTGCATTTGCGATAAGTGAATTGAAAACTGCTTTTAGTATAGGTTTTATCTTATTTATTCCATTTTTAGTAATAGACATGATTGTTGCCAGTATTTTAATGTCTATGGGAATGTTTATGTTGCCACCAGTAATGATATCTTTGCCATTTAAGATTTTATTGTTTATATTGGTAGATGGTTGGTACTTAGTAATAGAGTCTTTATTACAAACTTTTAGTTAGAGGTGATTTTATGACACAGGTAATTATGTTAGATATAATGAGAAATGCACTAATGACTATCATGAAAGTATCAGGTCCTATTCTTATAGTAGCTTTAGTAGTAGGTTTGACTATTAGTATATTGCAAGCTACTACACAAGTGCAGGAACAAACCTTAAGTTTTGTACCAAAGGTTGCAGCAGTAATGTTTGCACTTATTATATTTGGGAGTTTTATGATAAACTCATTAATCACATTTACTAACCAGTTATATCAATTGATACCTACACTAAGATAGGAGAAGTTATGATTATTGACTTGCAAAAATTTATTCTCATTCTTGTTAGGATCACTGCTTTCTTTGTAAGTTGCCCTGGTTTTTCATTTAAGGGTATACCAAATACGTTTAAGATTGCATTATCTGTTAGCGTAGCTATGATGATATACCTTGTTACACCAGAAATAGAAGTGATTGATCAAATACTATATTTTGCTATTTTAGTAATAAAAGAAGCACTTTTTGGTCTGGCAATAGGGTATGTTACGAAATTATTATTTGCTACTATGGAAATTGCAGGTCAATTTGTAGATTTTCAAGTCGGGTTTTCTATGGCTTCTGTTTTTGACCCTAGTATGGGAACTAATGCATCAAATTATGGAAGGTTATATTACTGGCTATCTATTAGCATATTTTTCATATTAAATATACATCAGAGGTTGATTATTACATTAATAGAATCTTTTACATACATTCCTATAACAACTGTTCAATTTAACGGAATAGGAATAGAAAGCGTAATAATACTGTTCGGGCGAGTATTCGAATTAGCATTCAATGTTGCTGCTCCCATGATTATAGTCGTATTAGTAACAGATATTGTACTAGGGATAATATCTAGAACAGTGCCTCAAATAAACGTTTTAATGCTAGGAATGCCGTTAAAAGCAATGGTAGGTTTTTTTGCTACAATGATTATTTTATCTTGGTTAATTAATTCTTTCGGAACCATTCTTGAGATGACTCCAGGATACATGGAAAGAATTATGTCACTTTTTAGTTAAATAAGAAGAAGCTCCTAATAAAGCAAATGGCAATTCATAAACCGCAATATATTAATAACTAGTAATTAGTAATTCAACACCAAAAAAGGGGGATAGTTATGGCTGATAAGGCAAGCAGAACAGAAGAACCAACCCCCAAAAAACTCAGAGATGCAAAGAAAAAAGGACAGGTAGCAAAAAGTGCAGATTTAAATGCATCAGCATCATTTTTTTTATTTGTACTGCTTACAGGTGTACTTAGCCCCTTTATACTAAATAATGGAATAATATTTTTAAGAAATTCTCTTTCTATAGACTACTCCACAAATATAAGTGGAGAAAATGTTGGCGCCATGTTACTTAACGGAATACTTACCTTTGGATACATAATATTACCATTTGCCATTATTGCAGTGATAATGGGTATAGCTATTAATTTAGTGCAAGTTGGTTTTCTATTTACAGTTCACCCTCTTAAGCCAGATATTAAAAAGTTAAATCCTATTGAAGGTTTTAAAAATATATTTTCTGGGAAATCATTGTTTACTTTAGTGAAAAATGTATTGAAATTAACTTTAGTATTTTATATGACCTACCGCAATCTAACTGATTCTATTGTACGAATTATAAATGCGGGGGATATAGGTACACCAAAGCTGTTTCAATTTATTATGGATTTAGTGAAAGACCTGAGTATAAACATTGCTATAGTAATGCTGGCGCTAGCAGTAGTAGATTACGTGTTTCAAAGAAGAGATCATAAAAAAAAGTTAAAAATGTCAAAACAAGATATTAAAGATGAGTTTAAGGAGATGGAAGGGAACCCCGAGATGAAAGCCGCTAGACAACAAAGACAGAGGCAAATAGCTATGGGTAGAATGATGGCTAGTATTCCAACTTCCACAGTAGTAATAACGAACCCGACTCACATTGCAGTAGTTTTACAATATAATAGTGAAAGTGACAAAGCCCCTCTATTAACAGCAAAAGGTGCAGACTATATAGCTGAAAAAATTAAAGATATTGCTAAAGAAAATAATATACCTATAATGGAAAGTAAGGCTCTAGCAAGAAATATGTATAGCAAAGTAGAAGTAGGAGATTATGTTCCAGTAGAACTATATAAAGCTATAGCCGAAATCTTAGCAATCGTATATCAAATTAAGGAAAAAAATAAACACAAAATTTAATTTAATCTTAGCTATCGACACTTAATATTATCATGAATTTACAACCTAAGAACTTACAACTAAAATGCTGAGGAGATACTGTATGCCGGTAATTAAAAAAGCAATTGACACTCTAACAAGATATGTAGAAGTAATCATGGCCTTTTGCGTCATTGGTATTATAACTATTATTATCATTCCAATTCCTAGTGGGTTATTGGATTTTCTACTGATTATAAATATCACATTAGGGGTAGTTATTTTACTATTAACGCTTTCTACGAAAAATGTGTTGGAGTTTTCTACTTTTCCTACGTTATTATTAATAGCTACTATGTTTCGATTAGGCTTAAACATATCTTCTACAAGGTTAATTCTTAGCAGGGGTAATGCTGGGGATGTAATTGACGCTTTTGCTAATTTTGTAACAGGTAATAATTATATTGTAGGTGCAGTAATATTCATTATTATTGTCATTGTGCAAATGGTGGTAGTAACAAGTGGAGCAAGTAGGGTGTCAGAGGTTTCTGCAAGGTTTACATTAGATGCCATGCCTGGAAAACAAATGGCAATAGATGCTGATCTAAATTCCGGAATGATAGATGAACAAGTAGCAAAAAAACGAAGGGTAGATCTACAGAGAGAAGCAAGTTTTTATGGTGCAATGGATGGTGCAAGCAAATTTGTTAAGGGAGATGCTATTGCAGGGATTATTATCACAATTATAAATTTACTAGGTGGAATATTAATATTTTCTATGCAAAACGATATGGGTGCATTGGAAGCACTTGATGTATTTGGAAAATTAACTATTGGAGATGGTCTAGTTAGCCAGATACCTGCATTATTGATTTCCATAGCCTCTGGTATCCTTGTCACAAGATCTGATGATGGGCAAACTTTTGGAAAGTCTGTTACAAAAGAATTGCTTGGAGTGTCAAAAGTTATTATGGTTACTGCAGTAGTATTACTTATCATGGCACTAGTACCTGCATTTCCAACTACACCATTTTTAATAGTATCTTTAATTTTGGGATGTAGTGCTTATCTACTCATGGAAAACGAAAAAGCAGAGACTCAATTAGCAGGTAATATATCAGAAGTTATTGAAGATAATAAGGATAAAGAAGAAAATATTGTTACCACTTTTCAAGTGGAACCTATTTCTTTAGAAATTGGTTATGCACTTATTCCTCTAGTTGATGAAGGTAATGACGAGAATCTGATAAACCATATTACGGCTATACGTAGACAATGTGCTATGGAACTTGGCATTGTTGTAAATCCTATTCGAATACGCGACAATTTACAACTTGGGCCTAATGATTATCTCATTAAAATTAAAGGAAATACAATTGCTAGTGGGAAAATTTATATTAATAGATATTTGGTAATAGATCCTGGAAACACTGACTTTGATTTAGATGGAATATCCACTAAAGAGCCTTCGTTTGGATTAGATGCAATCTGGATAGAAGAAAAAGATAAAGAAAAGGCTGATTTAAATGGTTATACTATAGTAGAGCCAGTAACAGTTCTAGTAACTCACTTAAAAGAGATTATTAAGAATAATAGTAGTGATTTATTAGGACGCCAAGAAGTAAAACAGTTGTTAGAAAGTACCAAAGAAAAGTATAATGTTGTAGTAGATGAATTAATACCTGACATTCTATCATTAGGAGAAGTTCAAAAAGTACTTCAAAACCTACTTAAAGAAAATGTGCCAATATATGATTTAGTTACTATACTAGAAGTGTTGGCCGATAATGGAATGTTAACAAAAGATATTGAAATCTTGACCGAACATGTAAGACATGCATTGAAAAGGACTATCGTAAAGAAGTATCTAAACTCTGAAGGTGTTCTTATGGTGATGACTATTCATCCTGACTTAGAAGAACTTATTGGTGGTAATATTCAAAAATCCTTATCAGGATCGATACCTGTTTTAGAACCTAATGTGATTACTAAAGTTTTTGACAGTATAAAGAATGCAAATGATGGCTTGATTACTAAGGGAATTGAACCGGTTATATTGTCACCACCTAAGATAAGAGTAGCTCTAAAAAACTTAATCTCATTTACATTTCCAAGTTTACCTGTATTATCATTAAATGAAATACCAAATGATATTGAAATAGAGGCAGTGGGGCTGGTAGATAAAATATGATAGTAAAAAAATACATAGTAGACAATATGAAAGAAGCTATTATTAGGGCGAAATATGAGCTTGGTAAAGAAGCTGTAATAATAAGTCATCGCATAATAAAAGTTGGTAAGTGGTATAAACCTTTTAAAAAGGAAAAATTAGAGGTCACCGTTGCACTTGAGGAAAATACTTATTATAACAAAAGAGTACTTAATAATATAGGAAGTATTGAAGAGGTTGATCCTTTAAAACAAGCTATTGGAAAAGATGAGATTTATAAAAATGTAAGTAAAGAGACACAAGAGCAATTGCTCAAGTATTGTAAAATGAAAGCTAAAGATAATTATCATCTATCTCCCGAAGAAATGAAGGCTTTTATTGAGTCTAGTTTTAAAGCAAATTGCTTTGCCGAAAAAGTTGATCTATCTAGAGTAAATGTGTTAATTGGTCCCACTGGTGTTGGCAAGACAACTACAATTGCTAAAATTGCTGCAAAAGAATTTTTAATTAACAAGAAAAAAGTGGGATTAATTACCATGGACACCTATAGAATTGGTGCTGTAGAACAGTTAAAAACCTATGCTAGTATATTAGGCTTACCATGTGAAATAGTCACAGAACCAGGTGAAATGGAGAACAAAATAAATAAATTGAGTTATTGTGATATAGTATTAATAGATACTTTAGGTGCAAGTCAAAAAAATAAAGAAAAGCTAGACGATATCGAACAATATTTAAATAATATTAGAGAAAAGTTAAATGTGTATTTAGTACTTAGTATTTCAACTGATAGAGAAACCACAATATCTATATTAGAAAAATATAAACAATTTAATTATGATGCTATAATATTAACAAAGTTTGATGAAGTTGATAGCTTTTCAAATATTTGGAATATAATCGAGAATAATTCTTATCCAATTCAGTACATTTGCTATGGACAAGATGTCCCTGATGATATTCAAGAAGCTACCTTAGAAAATTTATTAGGATATTATGAGGTGGAGTATTAGGATGATTGATCAAGCAGGGAAACTTAGAAGAATGGTCGAGGATCATAACAAAACTGGAGAAGAGAGAGAAAAACATCAAATTAAGATTTATTCTGTTGTTAGTGGTAAAGGGGGAGTAGGAAAGACAAATTTAACTATTAATTTAGCTATTAAGTTTCAGCAAATGGGTAAAAAAGTATTAATTTTAGATGCAGATATAGGCATGTCAAATGTAAACATAATGTTTGGGGTAGAGACACATCTAACTTTGTTTAATCTGTTGCGAGATAATGCTACACTAACAGATATTATAGTAAAGTGCCCTGAAGGTGTAGACTTAATCTCAGGTGGTGCTGATTTGCTTAACTTAGAAGACTTAAATTATACAAAACAGCAACAAATTATAGAATTATTGAGTGAATTAGGTGCTTACGACATATTGCTTATTGATAATGGAGCTGGTATTAGCAAACATTCTTTAACATTTTCAATTTTTGCACATGAGTTAATTTTAATTACAACACCCGAACCAACAGCTATAACAGATGCATATAGAGTTTTAAAAGCGATTTCCACTTATAAAGTTAAAGATAAAGTGAAAGTAATTATTAATGAGATAAATGAGCTTTCTTATGGAGAACAAACTTTTAGTAAACTGCTGAAAACCTCAGAACAATTTTTAGATTTAAATTTAGAAAAATTGGGATTTATATTTAATGACATAAGAGTAAGCAAAGCAATAATGGAGCAAAAACCAGTTGTTTTAAGGTACCCAGATTCTTTGGCTAGTAAAAATATTTCTCAAATAAGTAAAAATATACTTGAAGATAAAAACTATAGCTGTGACATATCAAACTTCAAACAATTAACTAATAGAATAATAAAAATTTTTGGGTGATAAAATATGAGCTTGTTCGATTTAAATAGTAAAATAGAGTTAATAACAAAAGATGAAAAAAAGACTGCAGGATTGATTCAAGATATAGTAGATAATAAGATATACGTTACTATACCTTCAGATAATAAAGAACTTATAATTCTACATCTAGGAGAACAGCTAAAAGGTTTTGTTTATGAGAAACAAAAGTTGATAGCTTTTGATGCTATTATAACTGACAGAATTAATGCAGATATTCCTACATATGAACTATCATCTCTAACCAATTTTATTGCATTGCAAAGAAGAGAAGATGTAAGAATTCCTTGTAGCATTCCAGTTTATTATACTAAAAATGAATTTTTATATAGTATAAGTGATGTAGAAAAAAATATAGACAATATATGGAAGTATGTAGATAGAGGAGTAGTATCTGATTTAAGTGCTGGTGGATTAAGGTTTTCATGTGTTGAGGATTCAAGTGTTGGACAAAATATGCTGTTGTTGTTCGAATTAGATAGCGTAACTATTATTGTAAAAGGTTCAATAGTTTATAAGGAATTAAACGTAGCAACAAATAAAACTACATACATATATGGTGTTAAATTTCAAGATATAAGCGAATCAAAGAGAGAACAGATTATTAACCATATTTTTGTTTTGATGAGAAAAAATAGACTAAAGTAAAAGGAGTATCTCATGTCTTACCCACAAAGTGATCAAGATAGTTTAATTATTAAATATTTGCCGCTAGTGAAAAGAGTGGTAGGCAGGATCGAAGTAAAGGATAGCGAATATGAGAAAGAAGATTTATTAAGTGTAGGAGTTATGGGCTTGATGGATGCTATTAAGAAATATGACAATAAAAAGCAAGTCCCATTTGAAGCATACGCAACTTTACGAATAAGAGGTACTGTCATTGATGAATTAAGAAAATCTGGACGAGTATCTAGAGATAAAATTGCTAAATTAAATCAATACTATAGTGCAAAAGAAGATTTAGAAAAGAGATTAGTGAGAACTCCTGATGAATCAGAAATATGTGAAGAATTAGGAATTGGAGATAAAGAGCTGTATAAACTTCACGAAACAGTACATTATTTATCTAAGATATCGTTAGAATCTGCAGTTTACTCAAAGAATGGTGACGATATTCAGTTAATTGACATGGTTGAAGATAATAATACTTTTTCTCCAGAGGAGCAATATGTTAAAAATGAAGAGAAAGAAGTATTATCTATGGCAATAAGTAAGTTGAAAGATAGAGAACGAATTATTCTTAACTTATACTACGTAGAAGAATTACCGCTCAAAGATATTGCCTATATATTAGATATTTCTATACCAAGAGTTTCGCAGATTCATGGTAAAGTTTTAATAAAGTTGCGTCAAATAATTAAGCCTATGTTGGAGGAATAATTTATGTTTTATATATTATGTGCAATAGGTGTAATATTAATAGTGATAGGAATATATAAAGAGAACAATAAAATAACTGGTTCTGTTATACAAGATGCTGAAAATGACATCAATTCACAAGAGTTTAATGAATTGAAAATAAGGATGACTAATATAGAAAATATTTTGTCTTATGATTTTCCTGAAATATTAAAAGAGGAACAAATAATAGACAATATAGATATAAGCGATGGTGCTATATCGTATGAAAGCGTCGCTAAAGTAGTTAATGAAAACATAAGCAAAATGGATTTTACACCAAATGAAATAGATGAAGATGCAATTCCCTCTACCCTTGGAATTGAAAAGTTTAATTTATTATCTCAATATGAAAAGGAAGACTATTCTATTGAAGAAATATGCACACTTTTAAATATGAATAAAGGGGAGGTATTACTATTAAAAAGTTTATACAAATATTATCAACCATAAAATGTAATTACTTAGTAGCTTTAGGAACTGGAATACTTATTTCTGCAATACTAATGAACCTGAGTTACTCTTCTAGATCACAACTACATATAGAGACAGAGGCAAGAAAATTAGGGATGGTATATACATCAGAAATAAAGGCGATAACTACCGAGCCATAAGGAGAGAATACAATGATTAGAAGCTTATACACTGTTAATCGCAATATGAATATACTTCAAAAGAAACAAGAGAACAATAGTGCTAATATCGCTAATGTCAATACACCTGGGTATAAATTTCAAGATATTGTTCAAAGTACTCTTGAACCTAGTGTAATGGTCAATTACGCTGGTGGTCGAGAGATGAACCAAAGGAGACAGCTAGGCGACTTTGTATTTGGTAATCAAATTGATGAAGTCTATAGAAATTTTGAACAAGGGAATTTATCTCAGAGTGATAGGGATACAGATTTAGCTATAGTAGGAAATGGTTTTTTTACTGTTGAAATGAACAATGGACAAGTAGCATTTACGAGAAATGGAAACTTCAGAATAAATGATCAAAATGAGCTTGTAACAATGGAAGGATATCGTGTTATGGGAGTAAATGACAACGGACAGACAAGTTATATTACAGTCAATAATGATAATTTAAATGTCGATAATACTGGAAGAATTGCAGGGCAAAATTTAAGTATACTAATTTCAGATTTTGCTGACTATACTAATTTAAACAATATCGGTAGCACGTTATTTATAAGCGAACAAGGACAAAACATTATACAAGGCGAATTAAGGCAAGGGTATTTAGAAATGTCTAATGTAAAAGTTGCTGATGAGATGGTTAAAATGATTCAGATATCAAGAGAATTTGAATCAAATCAAAAATTACTACATACTGCAGATTCGACATTAAGTAAAGCAGTCAACGAAATAGGAAGGGTGTAGATACGCTATGTACAATATACTAAGTATTGGTAAGAGTGGAATGAATGCGACACAAAACAAAATGAATTCTATTTCAGATGATTTAGCAAATGCAAATACTATGGGTTACAAAAGTAAGATAGTGAATTTTCAAGAATTACTTGTCAATGAAATGTACGATAACGAAGTGTTAAAATCAAACAATGTAAATGTAGCAGTTATAAATGCAGGAACTAAAGGAAGTGAAATAACTAATAACTTTAATCAAGGTGGATTAATAACATCTACGGGAGAGTTTCATATGGCAATAGAAGGTAGTGGCTTCTTTGGTGTTCGTGATGCGGCTGGAAACCTAATGTTGACTAGAAATGGTGGATTTCATCTAAATGAGAATAATACTATTAGCGATGACAGTGGATATCCATTAGAAGTTGATTTAAACGTTCCTTATCAACAATGGGGAAATAGTAAAGTTGCAATTTCTACAAGTGGTGAAATAACGCAAGAAATGAATGGGGAGACAGTACTACTTGGTAGAGTAATATTATACAACCCAGATATTCTAGACTCATTAACTCCATTAGGAGAAGGTAGGTATATACCATCACCTAATGTAGAGCTGTTCAACTCAATAGACCAACCAAATTTATTTGGCAATATACAACAAAATTATTTAGAGTCTTCAAATGTAGAAATAGTAAAATCTATGGCAGAAATGATTATTACCCAAAGAGCTTATTCTATGAATGCAAAAACAATACAAAGTACAGATGAAATTATGCAAGTAATTAACAATATAAAACAGTAATAAGTAATTTACGCTCTTATAGATGAGTAGAGTAAGAGTATTTTTACTTTACTTGTATAAGAAAATATAGTAAACTATAAAAAGCAAAAGTATCCTTTAAATTTGCCCTGTGAGGCCGGTAAGGTTATATAATAAGATATTAAATCTGTATTCTTATACTTCTTACCTTAGGTGAGAAGTTTTTTTTTGTTAATAATCGAGATTGCTATGTTCAGCCACTAAGCTATAGTTATGGATTTTTTACAACAGCTTAAGAAATTAACTAAAAAGGGGTGAAGAAATGGAAAAAAGTATCGAACTAATGGATGAGAAAGAAATGAAAAGAGCGATTTCTAGGGTATCACACGAAATTATTGAAAAGAACAAAGGTGTTAAAGATATATTATTAATTGGTATAAAAACAAGAGGTGTTCCTTTAGCTCAAAGGATTGCGGATAATATTTATAAATTTGAAGGAGAAAAACCTGCATTAGATGTGCTTGATATAACTTATTATCGCGATGATTTAGAAAAAAAGACTGAACAACCTCATGTAAATAGCCTAATCAATGTATTTGTCAAGGATAAGATTGTAGTATTAATTGATGATGTAATTTATACAGGTAGAACTTGTAGAGCTGCCATAAATGCTGTTATGGATTATGGAAGACCGCAAAAAGTTCAATTAGCAGTAATGGTCGATAGGGGGCATAGAGAGTTGCCTATTCGTCCAGATTTTATTGGGAAAAACTTGCCTACTTCTAAGGATGAAATTATACATGTATTATTAGATGAAACTGATGGAAGAGATCAAGTGATATTAACTAGAGGAGGAAGAAAATGAATCAATTAACTAATAGTAAAAAAGCTTTATTAGGTTTTCAACATTTATTAGCTATGTTTGGAGCAACAGTATTAGTACCATTATTAACAGGTTTAGATACTTCAATAGCACTACTGTGTGCTGGCTTAGGTACATTGCTTTTTCATTATATTACAGGTGGAAAAGTTCCCGTTTTTCTAGGATCAAGTTTTGCATTTATAGGAGCAATTTCAATGACATTATCACAATATGGGATTGGTGTTGTCAAAGGTGGTATTATAGGTGCAGGTATTGTATATATAATTATGTCAGTAATAATTAAAGCATTTGGCCCTGAAAAAGTACGGTCATTTTTCCCTCCTATTGTAACAGGTCCTGTAATAATGGTGATAGGTTTAAGATTAAGTCCAGTTGCGATTAGTATGGCAGGCTATTCATATGATGCAGCGACAGGAGCTGGTAGTGTAGACACTAATTCAATAATTGTTGCCTCAATTGTTATAATTACAATGATTATTGTTTCAATATTTGCAAAAGGTTTCTTCAAACTTGTTCCTATTTTAATATCTGTAGTTGTAGGATACATAGCAGCATATGCTATGAACATGGTTGATTTCAGTGGAGTATCTGGAGCTGGTTGGTTAGGTTTTTCATCCTCTGCATTCGAGCAACTTACTACTATACCCCAGTTTACTTTAGCTGGACTCACAGCAATAGCTCCAATTGCTATGGTCATATTTATAGAACATTTTGGTGACATTACTACTAATGGTGCAGTTGTAGGAAAAGATTTCTTTAAAGATCCAGGTGTACATAAAACAATGCTAGGAGATGGTGTCGCAACGATTATTGCCGGTTTACTAGGTGGACCAGCAAACACTACATATAGTGAAAATACAGGTGTTCTAGCGGTAACAAAAGTTTATGATACTTCTGTACTTCGTATAGCAGCAGTATTTGCAGTTTGTTTAAGCTTAATAGGTAAATTTGGAGCACTTATAAATTCAATACCTTCAGCCGTTATGGGTGGAGTTAGTATTATATTATTTGGTATGATAGCTAGTGTTGGCGTAAGAACAATGGTAGATGCAAAGCTAGATTTTGCTCATAGTCGAAATCTAATTATATCATCACTAGTTTTAGTTACTGGAATAAGTATTGATAACATAATGTTGGGAACCCTATCTATTTCAGGTTTAGCAATATCCGCTTTTATCGGTGTAGTATTAAATAAGTTATTGCCAAAAGACATTTAGAAAGTAGCTTTATTAACATATAATTTATAACCATAATAAATATGATCAGAGAAAAATAAGAAAAACTCCATTTGAGTATAAAATGGAGTTTTTCTGTATATATGTTTTGTATTTCTCTTAGTCTAATATAGCTTCGTTAAGTGCTTTTAATAAAACCTCTGAATCTATACCATGTGCACCAGCACCTTCTTCAATGTTTTCAAATCTTGCAGCCATACAACCAAAACAGTGCATACCGAATTTTTCAAATACTTCAACAGTTTCAGGAAATTGAGTAACTGCGCTCATTATATCCATGTCTTTCGAAATTTTCATAAAGTTCACCTCCGTCTTTATCATATTACAACACAAGAAATATTTCTAGATATTTATGTAATATTTTAAGATATTTTTTGATATTTTCTTTCAAATTAAAGTATTTCAATGTATAATAAAAAGAAACACAGTAAGTGGGGTGATGTAATGGTTTACAAAAAAATTATAATAGGTAATAAATCTGGATTACATGCAAGACCTGCTTCTTTATTTGTTGAGTTAGCAAATAAATTTAAGAGTGAAATTTTCATTAAGAAAGAAAATACTACAGTGAATGCAAAGAGTATAATGGGTGTAATGACCTTAGGAGTACGCAAAGATACTGAAATTATAATAGAAGCAATTGGTTCAGATGAAGAAGAAGCCCTAGATGCATTGGTTAAGATAGTAGAAAAAAAATTCAATGAAGAATAATTTCTAAAAATATATTGTAAGTTTATGCTTTTAGGTTAACCTAAAGGCTTTTTTTTATAAGAACAAGTGTAAACGATGGTCCACCCTAAAAGGAGTTAAGAGTCGTAAAAATTGTTCCAAGTAAGCAGTATAAGATCCTTCGTCGCGAAGCTCCTCTGGATGACAGGGTTAATATGTGATGTGGCAATATCTTATTTGTTATAAAAGCAGATAACCAAGAGCGGTCGAAGCAATCTGCAAAGGATAAAGTAGTCAATAAATACTGCTACTCAAATATGATATAATATTCGAACCAGCAGATTGGCTCGCAGAAATCATAACATATTTCATGCTTGCATGAAAATATGAGATGAATTCTATGAGCAAGTGCAAACGACTGAGACCGCAAAGCGGTCGAAGCAATCTGCGAAGGATAAAGTAGTCAATAAATATTGCTACTTCAATATATGATATAATATTCGAACCAGCAGATTGGCTCGCAGAATTCAAGTCATTTCCCGTGCTTGCACGAGAAAATGAGATGAATTCTATGAGCAAGTGCCAACGACCGAAACCCCAAAGGGGTTGAGGATAATCTGCGAAGGATAAAGTAGTCAATAAATATTGCTACTTCAATATATGATATAATAAATACTAATAATAGTTATTTTTAAATACAAGGAGAATAATAATGATAAGTAAAGAAAAATTAGATAGAATTAATTTTCTAGCAAATAAGAAAAAAGAACAAGGGTTGACTGAGGAAGAACAAAAGGAACAGAAAATACTAAGAGAAGAATACTTGAAAAACTTTCGCAAGTCTTTTAGAAAACAACTAGATGATATAGAATTAGTAGACTAAGTGCTAGCCTATGCAGAAGTTTAGAACCAGTAATAGTATAAGGGATGATTTTTGTGTCGTCCCTTTGATACTGTGAATGAAATTATAGGAGGTTGAAAAATGTCGCAAAATAAAGATTTAGAAAATTTACTAGTCAAAAGATACGACAATGCATGGAGAAGATTACAAGATAACGAGAAAGATTTAGTATTCGATTTTGGTGAATCTTACAAGACCTACTTAGATAAATGTAAGACAGAAAGAGAATGTGCACTGTATTCTGTAAAATTAGCTGAAGAAAAGGGTTTTAAATCTATAGATTATTATATTTACAATGATATCAAAATTAAACATGGAGATAAAATATACGGTATATTTAAAGATAAAACAGTCGTATTATTTGTAATAGGAGAAGAAGATTTTAACAATGGGATGAATATTATCGGATCTCATGTAGATTGTCCACGTTTAGACTTAAAACAAGCGCCTCTCTATGAAGATACAGAACTAGCATTTTTTAAAACTCACTATTATGGAGGTATTAAAAAATACCAGTGGACTACAATACCCCTTGCATTACATGGAGTAGTTGTAAAGCAGGATGGCACAAAGATAAATATATGTATTGGAGAATTAGAAAATGAACCAATATTCTTTATTACTGATTTGTTACCCCATTTATCTAAAGAACAACTAGCAAAAAAACTTGATGATGCTATTACAGGAGAGAACTTAAATGTTATTGTTGGTAGTATTCCGCTATTAGATGAAGAAATTAAGGATAGTGTAAAGTTAAATATTTTAAAATGGTTACACGAAAAATATGAAATTTCAGAAGAGGATTTAGCTTCTGCTGAATTAGAAATTGTACCAGCTGGTAAAGCTCGTGATGTTGGATTTGATAAAGGTCTAATTGGTGCTTATGGTCATGATGATAGAGTTTGTGCATATAGCTCAATAGAAGCATTATTCGATATAAATAAGCCTAAGAAAACTTGTGTTGCAGTCTTAGCAGATAAAGAGGAAATAGGAAGTGTAGGAAATACTGGTATGACTTCTAAGTACTTTGAAAATGTACTCATGGAAATCATTCATCTTTCAGGAGTAAAGGATCGAGACCTTGTCATTAGAAGATGTCTTATGAACTCTAAGTTTTTATCAGCAGATGTAAATGCTGCAGTTGATCCAAATTATCCAAACACACATGACAAACTTAATGCTGCATATGTAGGAAAAGGATTAGTAGTAACTAAATATACTGGTTCTAGAGGTAAGGCTGGAAGTAATGACGCTAATGCAGAATTTATGGCAGAAGTAAGAAGAATATTTAATGAAAATGATATCTGTTGGCAAATGGGTGAATTGGGTAAAGTAGATGCCGGTGGTGGCGGAACAATAGCCTATATTCCAGCACAATATGGTATGGATGTTATAGATGTAGGGATAGCCTTATTAAGCATGCATGCTCCTTATGAGATTGCTAGTAAAGTTGATATTTATATGTCATATAAAGGATTTAAAGCTTTTTATAAAAGTGAAAATATGTAATAGTTCAATAGTTTGCGGGGGATATTATGAAAATTTATGGGCTTACAGGTGGTATTGCTACAGGAAAGAGTACAGTATCTACAATTTTAAATTCTGAACTTCATGTAAAGGTAATAGATGCTGATGTACTTGCTCGTAAGTCTGTTGAACCTGGTAGCATTGGTCTCGAAAAGATAGTTGGTGAATTTGGACGAGAACTATTACTTCCTGATAAAAGTTTAAATCGTAAAAAACTGGGAGATATTGTTTTTGGAAACCAAGAATTAATCAAAGTGTTAAATGGAATTGTTCATCCTGAAGTTGAATTACTATTTGAAGAACAAGTTCAAAAGTATAAAGAAAAAAGATATAGAGCTATCGTATACGATTGTCCTCTCTTGATAGAAGAAAAATTAATTCATAAAGTTGATCAAATTATATTAGTGGTTACTAGTGAGAAGCTTCAACTTGAAAGGTTAATGAATAGAAATAATCTTAGTAGAGAAGAAGCTGTAAAAAGAATATCGGCTCAAATGAAAATGGATGATAAAAGTTCTTTTGCTAATTATATTATATACAACGATGGAAACTATACAGAACTAAAAAATGCAGTGATTCATTTGTGGGAAGAAATAATTGATAAGAATTAATAAAAAAAATAAAAAAAGCTCAAAGAGCTTTATTGATTTTTGGTGCGAAGGAGGGGACTCGAAGTCGGCGCCCGACACGTATTATAGTTTTAGAATAGTTCATTAGAATATATTTATTTAGAAGTTTTATATGAGTTACTTGAAGGGGTTCTTCGCCCCCTCCTTTGCACAAAAAATAAAAAAAAGCTAAACAGCTTTTTATTTTTATGGTGCGAAGGAGGGGACTCGAACCCCTATGGATAATTATCCACATGCCCCTCAAGCATGCGCGTCTGCCAGTTTCGCCACCCTCGCATTTTCTTAAATAGCATATAAGTGTAAATATCACTTAAATTTTTGATCTAACATTTGACTTCCGCAGTTCAGATAAAAAAAGTCTGATACGAATATTCATTATAAACCTTAGTGGTACAAAATTCAACTATTTTCTATTATTATCATTTTGACTTTTTAAAAACTTAATAATCTATTAGATTATATAGGTTAAAATATTGGAATATTGAGAAGTTGATTATCAATTAATAAATAAAAACGATTTCATCAAAGATGTTCTCTTTCTATCCTTACATATTAAAAAATAAAGAGTATAATGTAATATGAGTAATATAGTTATGTATTTAGATTAAATATTTATATAATATAAGAGAGTGATAATATGAATATAAACATAGTGGATCTTGGAATAATGGATTATGGGGAAACTCTTATTATACAAGAGAGATTAAGAAAACTTCGAATTGAAAATAAAATTGAAGATACTTTACTTATTGTTGAACATTTACCTGTTCTTACATTAGGTTGTAGAGGAAAGAAGTCTAATATACTAGTAACAGATGAATTTCTTAAACAAAAGGGTATTAATGTAATTAACTTAAATCGTGGTGGTGACGTAACTTATCATGGTCCTGGTCAGATAGTAGGATATCCTATAATAAATCTAAAAAATTACAATAGAGATGTTAGAAATTTTGTTTGGAAATTAAAAGAAATATTTATTAGAATGCTAAGAGAGCAGTATAAAATTAATGTATCTGGTCTTGATGGTGAATATACAGGAGTATGGTTCGGTAATGATAAAATTGTTGCTATAGGTATAGCTATAAGTCGAATGGTTTCCATGCATGGATTTGCTTTTAATGTAAATACAAATTTAGAAGATTTTAGATGGATTAATCCATGTGGTTTTACAGATAAGGGAGTTACATCCCTAGAAAAGTTACTGGGACATTCTATGAATATGGATGAAGTAAAGCAGTTAACAATAAATTATTTTATTGAGCTATTTGAAGCAAACCAAATTTCATTATCACTAGAAGAGCTAAATAATATTTTGGAGGAAAATAACCATGGATGAAAAAAGGCCTGATTGGTTGAAGATAAAAGTAAATGTGAGTAAATCTCAGGAAGTGACAGATATGCTTAGGAGTTTAAGTTTAAATACTGTATGCGAACAAGCAAATTGCCCAAATAAAGTAGAGTGTTTTACAAAAAAGACAGCAACGTTTATGATACTTGGAAATAATTGTACTAGAAATTGTACCTTTTGTAATGTTGAAAAACTTACCCCTAGCCTTATAGATATAGAAGAACCCAAAAAAATTGCTTTAGCTATTAAAGATATGTCGATGAAACACGTTGTGATTACCTCTGTTACAAGGGATGATTTAGACGATGGTGGATCAAGTCATTTCGCGAAAGTTATTGATGAAATAAGAAAGTATAATAGCAGTGTTACTGTAGAAGTATTAATTCCAGATTTTCAAGGTGATGAAAAATCCTTACTAAATGTTATAAATCAGAAGCCAGAGATTATTAATCACAACGTAGAAACAGTTCCACGTTTATATTCAGAAGTAAGGCCTATGGCTATTTACCAAAGATCTTTAGAATTATTAGATAGAGTAAAGAAACACGATAAAAGCATTATTACAAAATCAGGTATTATGTTAGGCTTAGGTGAAGAACATTATGAAGTAATACGTATATTCCAGGATTTGAGAGATGTTAATTGTGATGTCTTAACAATTGGTCAATACCTTGCTCCATCTAAAACACATCATCCAGTAATTGATTATATTCACCCGAATGCTTTTGATGAGTATAAAGCTGAAGCCTTAGAACTAGGATTTAAATATGTTGCATCATCGCCATTTGTTAGAAGTTCATATAATGCGTTTGAGGCAATGAATATCCTAAATGAAACTCTATAGATTAAAGAAGAATAATTTGGTTACTTTTTTATTTCCATAGCACATATTAATATCTAATGTATTAGTCTCTAATTTGCTAATTGATGTTCTTGTATATACAAGTTTGACTATATTTAAACTATTCTTGAAAAACTAGCGTGCTTAATATAAAATTGTATTATACAGGGATTAGGAGGTGGATAAGAGTGATCATCAATATACATAAGACGTCCTATGAAGTAGCTAGCAGAGATTTTATTAGATCAGGAGATGCTTCAAAGTCTATTAAAAAAACTCTTAATCAGATGGGATTTGCCAGTCAGTTGGTAAGAAAAGTATGTATAGCCACATATGAAGCAGAAATGAATATAGCTATACATTCACATGGTGGAGAGATTATACTTATAGTAGACGACTATACAATAGCAATTCAAATTATAGATAGAGGTCCTGGAATAGCAAATATAGAACAAGCTATGAAAGCAGGTTACTCTACTGCTACAAATGAAATGATAGAAATGGGTTTTGGTGCAGGAATGGGATTTTACAATATGCAAAAATGTGCAAACGTTTTCAAATTGGAATCTAAAAAAAATGAAGGAACAAAAATAGATATGATATTTTATATAGAATGCAATGAAGATTAATTACTAGTTAAAGTTCAACAAATTACAAGATTGCAGACGCTAGGGAAATAGAGTATAATTAATAGGTGAAAATCTAGTTTCAATCACGAATAATTTATGGGGTGAAAGAAATGAAGGTAAAAGAACTATTATTAAATAAGAACTTTACATTATTAACAAAGAACAGTGATACTGAAATACAAATTAACGACGTATATATTTGTGATTTACTTAGTTGGGTAATGTCTCATGCAGGTAACCAGTGTGCTTGGATAACTGTACAAACACATACTAATATTGTAGCTGTTGCAGTCCTTCTTGATATGGCTTGTATTATTATTCCAGAAGGTATTGGAGTTGAAGAAAGTACATTAAAAAAAGCTTCAGAAGAAAATTTGCCTATTTTGTCTACTAATCTAAGCACATATGAAATAGCATCCATTATATACGAAAGCAATAAGAATGTTACTAAATAATTATGCAGTGGATTTACATATTCATTCTACATTATCACCCTGTGCTGATTTAGAGATGACACCGAATAATATTGTTAATATGTGTAGATTAAAAAAACTAGATATTATAGCTGTTACGGATCATAATTCCACAGCAAATCTACCTGCAATTCACAGATTATGCAAACAACATGGTATCCTCTTATTACCTGGAATAGAAGTAAATACAAAGGAAGAAGTTCACCTACTATGTTATTTTGAAGATCTATTAATGGCCATGAAGTTTGGAGAGATTATATACAATCATCTACCTATGATAAATAATGATGAGAAAATATTTGGTTCTCAGCTTGTGTTAGATGAAAATGATTGTGTTATTGCCCAAATATCTAAGTTATTAATTTCATCTACTGATATATCAATAGATGAAATGGTAGAAATAGCTAGACAGTATAAGGGAAAAGTTGTTCCAGCACACGTGGATAGGTCTAGCTACAGTATAATTAATAACCTAGGTTTTATTCCGAATAATTTGAATTTTAATACCCTAGAGTTTTCAAATGTTGAAAATTTTGAACTGTACTCAAAAGTAATAACAAATGAATACAAAATTATGAAATCTTCTGATGCACATTATCTGCACCAGATTTTAGAGAGAAATCAGTTCTTTGAATTAATGAATTTAGATACTATATCTTTATTGAGATGTTTATAAAATAACATTGTAAGCGCTATCAATAGAACTGTGTAATTGCGTGGATAAAGTAAATTCTACGTACGAACACTAAATTTATGATACAATACCATTATACTAAAAGTTGAGTTAAGGAGGGTTTATATTGTTAAAAGACGCTAAAATTGAAAATTTTGATGATTTAAAGATTATAATTGACAAGCACAGGGAAACACCAGGATGTCTAATGCAAATTATGCAGGAAGCACAACAAAAATACGGTTCGCTTCCAATTGAAGTACAGGATATGATAGCTAACGAGCTAAATATGCCACTTACAGAGATTTACGGAGTGGCTACATTCTATTCTTTATTTACGCTTGAACCAAAAGGAGAGTACAATATTGGAGTTTGTTTGGGTACAGCCTGTTATGTAAAAGGTGCACAAGCTATCATTGATAAAATAAGCGATAAATTAGGAATCAAAGTTGGAGAAACTACAGAAGATGGAAAATTTACATTGGAAGCAACTCGTTGCGTAGGTGCATGTGGATTAGCGCCTGTAATGATGATAAATGATGATGTTTATGGTAGACTACAACCTAAAGAGATTGTGGAAATTATAGAAAAATATTGAGCCTATGAGAGAATTATCCCTACATATTAACGATATAGTACAAAATTCTATTGATGCAGATGCAACAATTATTAAAATCTTTGTAAAAGAAGACATTGAGAAGGATAATTTGGTCATTAAAGTAGAAGACAATGGCAAAGGAATTCCTAAAGAAAAACTTGATGTTATTACAGATCCTTTTGAAACTTCTAGGACAACCAGGCGAGTAGGATTAGGACTGTCTCTCCTTGAAGCAGCTACACAAAGATGTGAAGGCAGTTTGATTATTAAATCAATAAGAAATGTAAAAACAGAGGTAGTCGCAACGTTTAGATATAATCATATTGACAGGGCACCTTTAGGGAATATGATTGACACTATATTATCAATTATTCTAAGTTTAAAAGAAAATTCAGATCTCATATATGAACATCATTATAATAATAAAATGTTTACTTTTGATACTAGAGAAATTAAATCAATTATTGGAAACCAAGTGTCAATAAATCAAATAGAAATAATGAATTGGATTAAGGAATATATTGAAGAAGGGTTTTCTAATTTAATGGAGGTGTAAGAATGAAAAAATCAATTCAAGAACTTGAAGCAATAAGGAATAAGACTATTGACCACATTAATTTAAGAAGTGGAAAAGGCGGTTATAGAGTCGTAGTAGGTATGGCTACTTGTGGAATTGCAGCAGGAGCAAGACCTGTTATGATGAGATTGATGGAAGAAGTACAAAAAAATAGTTTAGTAGATGTTACAATAGCTCAAACAGGTTGTATCGGTGCATGCAGACTAGAGCCTATTATTGAAGTGTATTCTCCAGATGGATCGAAAGTTACTTACATAAAGATGGATGAGGAAAAGGCTATTAAAGTAGTTGCAGATCATCTTATTAATGGGAAAATTGTAAATGAGTATACCGCAACCACTATAGATGGTAAAGTTGTAGATCCGGAAATGCAATAAGAAACATAAATAGGAGGGAAAGAAATGTCTTTTATACGTTCGCAAATTTTAGTCTGTGCTGGGACAGGGTGTAATTCATCAGGTTCGGCTACTTTAATAAAAGATTTAGACAAAGAATTAAAAAAGCACTCTCTTAGTAAAGAGGTAGAAGTAATTAGAACAGGATGTTTTGGTTTATGTGAATTAGGTCCAGTTGTAATCGTGTATCCAGAGGGAACCTTTTATAGTAGGGTCACTAGTGAAGATATTGCTGAGCTAGTGGAAGAACATCTAGTTAAAGGGAGAGTTTTAACTAGATTAGTTTACCATGAAACAATTGGAGATAATAAAACTATATCTATAAACGATATTGGATTTTTCAAAAGCCAAGAAAGAATAGCTTTGAAGAATTGTGGTATTATAGACCCAGAAAATATTGATGAGTACTTAGCTTATGATGGATACAAAGCTTTACAGAAAGTTCTACTTGAAATGGAACCACAAGAAGTCATTGATACAATTAAAGGAGCTGGCTTACGAGGTAGAGGAGGTGCAGGTTTCCCTACCGGAATGAAATGGCAATTTACAAAAAATGCCCAAGGAGATTCTAAGTATGTCGCCTGTAATGCAGATGAAGGAGATCCAGGTGCATTTATGGATAGGTCTGTACTAGAGGGAGATCCACATGCATTAATTGAAGCTATGACAATAGCAGGTTATGCAATTGGAGCTAATGAAGGTTATGTATATGTTAGAGCAGAATATCCTATTGCTGTTAAAAGGTTAGCAATAGCAATTAATCAAGCTAGAGATTACGGTTTGCTTGGGGATAATATTTTAGATAGTGGGTTTAACTTTACATTAGATATAAGATTAGGTTCTGGAGCTTTCGTATGTGGAGAAGAAACAGCACTATTAAACTCGATTGAAGGAAAAAGAGGAGAGCCTAGACCAAGACCGCCATTTCCAGCAAATAAAGGTTTGTTTGGTAAACCCACAGTATTAAATAATGTGGAAACCTTTGCTAATATACCTAGTATAATTCGAAATGGTTCTGACTGGTATTCAAATATAGGGACTGAAAAGTCAAAAGGAACTAAAGTATTTGCCCTTGGTGGGAAAATAAATAACACTGGATTATTAGAAATACCAATGGGTACTACCCTTAGAGAGATTGTCTACGAAATTGGTGGAGGAATTCCTAATGGAAAAGCATTTAAAGCGGCCCAGACAGGTGGCCCATCTGGAGGATGTATTCCATCAGAGCATTTAGATACACCTATCGACTATGATTCATTAATACAAATCGGGTCTATGATGGGATCAGGTGGTCTTATTGTAATGGATGAAGATAATTGCATGGTTGATATAGCTAGATTCTTCTTAGATTTTACCTGTGATGAATCATGTGGCAAATGTCCACCATGTAGAATTGGGACAAAAAGAATGCTAGAGATATTGGAAGATATATGTGCTGGTAAAGGTAAAAAAGGTGATATAGAAAGACTGGAAAGTTTAGCTATTGGTATAAAATCATCTTCACTTTGTGGATTAGGTCAAACTGCACCAAATCCAGTATTATCTACTATTAGATATTTTAGAGATGAATATGAAGCACATATAAATGAAAAAAGATGTCCATCAGGTGTATGTACTGAATTACTTAGCTTTGTAGTTGTAGAAGAAGCGTGTAAAGCTTGTGGCATATGTAAAAAGAAATGTCCAGTAGATGCTATTACAGGAGAAAAGAAAGTAATTCACAATATAGATCAACAAAAATGTATTAAATGTGGAGCGTGTATAGAAGCCTGCCCATTTGATGCCATTGTAAAAAAATAGTATTATTAATTATAGAAGACTGGCAATTCAATTTGCCAGTCTTTTTATCGCGAAGACAATGAGCCAAGCGGCCGATAGCGGCCATTGGCGACGATTAAAGCTATAACAAGCAGGCGCAGCAAGTTTGTTATAGCTTTGTAGAGGAGCAAATGGATGATAGCGGCCATTTGGCGACTGTCCGCGTAAAGCGCATAGTAACCGCGAAGCGAGTTGCTTGCGGAGTCGCGAAGACAATGAGCCAAGCGGCCGATAGCGGCCATTGGCGACTGTCCGCGTAAGGCGTAAGTAACCCGCGAAGCGAGTTACTTGCGGAGTCGCGAAGACAATGAGCCAAGCGGATGATAGCAGCCGCGACGAATGACGCTTCTATTGTCATCCAGAGGAGGTACGACGAAGGATCTTAGAGCCAAAGAAAGGTAATTAATAGGAGAATCAAGACAAAAAAGGTATTGTATTTTTTTTAGTACAATACAGAACATTGGTATTATTATCACGATTTTGTTTTATTGGTTTCTATGTTTTTAATTAAGATACCTAAACATATACTGTGAAACTAGCTGAATTCAGCTCTTGAAAAACTCGAAGTTTTATCGAATTTGTAATAAGTGTCGTACATAAAAAAAAGATTGATAAAGTTTTGCTTTATTTAATGACGAAAATGTATTAAAATAAATACAAGTTGTATATACAAGATGGTATTAAATTATTAACGAACATAGATTTTATTTTTCTGTTATAATACTAATGTGTATACAATATTCATGATGAGGAGTGTTGATAAATGAACATGAAACATTCTACCTTTAGAGGTGGCATCCATCCTCCTTACCGCAAAGAGTTGACCAATAGTAAAAAATTACTGACTGCAAATGCACCTGAGACTGTAGTGATTCCTATGTCCTTACACATAGGAGCACCCTGTAATCCTATTGTCAAAAAGGGTGATTCAGTAAAAGTAGGGCAGCGTATTGGTGAACCTAACGGTTTTGTTTCTGCACCAATTCATTCTAGCGTATCTGGAGAAGTTATGGCGGTGGAGCCAAGACTCCATCCTAATGGGCAAAAGGTTATGTCCGTTGTAATCAAATCAGATATGCAGGATACAGTGCATGAGGATGTACAACCCAAGGGAGATTTAAAAGACTTATCTCCTGAAGAAATTAAGAGCATCATTTTAAATGCTGGTATTGTTGGTTTGGGAGGAGCTACTTTTCCAACCCATGTAAAACTTTCACCTCCACCAGAGAATAAGATAGATTACTGTATCTTAAATGGTGCTGAGTGTGAACCGTACTTGACAACAGACGATCACCTAATGACAGAGTCAGCAGACAAGATAATCTATGGTTTGAAAGCATTAATTAAGTCCCTAGGAATTACCAAAGGTTATATTGGCGTAGAAGACAATAAGAAAGAGGCCATAGAGGCTTTAGTTAAGGCTCTTGGGAATGACGAAAATATTGAAATTTTCTCATTACATACTAAATATCCACAAGGTTCTGAAAAACAATTAATAACAGCAATAACTGGACGAGAAGTGCCATCTGGAGGTTTGCCGGCTCATATTGGTGTAGTAGTATCTAATGTAGGTACAGCTGCTGCTATTTGTGATGCCATACAAACAGGTATGCCCCTGATAGAGAGAATTGTTACAGTTACCGGTAGTGCCATAAAAGACCCAAACGTTTTTGTTGTAAAAGTAGGTACTATGGTACGTGAGTTAATTGACCAATGTGGTGGTTTTGTAGAAGAACCGATGAAGGTTATAAACGGTGGACCAATGATGGGGATGGCACAATTTTCTATTGATATCCCAGTTATAAAAGGAACGTCGGGAATTTTATGCCTTACCAAAGCAGATGCACAGGTAGCTAAGCCGCAGCTATGTATTAGATGTGGTAAATGTGTTGAAGTATGTCCAGTCAATTTATTGCCACTATATTTATCAGAACATTCTCTAAAAAATGATTTCGAAAAATGTAAAAAGTATCATGCATTAGACTGTATCGAATGTGGTAGTTGCTCATTCATTTGCCCAGCAAAGAGAACTTTGGCATCTAATATAAGGGTTGCGAAGAGAGAAATTATTGCCAGTAGCAGAAAAGGGAAGTAATAAGGAGGGGAACTAATGAACGATCATTTTTTAACGGTGTCATCGTCACCACACATTAGAGCAGCCCATAGCACTAATACTATTATGCGGGATGTGGTTATTGCGTTAGTTCCTGCATTAATCGCCGGGATTATATTTTTCGGAATAAATGCAGCAGTTCTAACGATTATTTGTGTTTTAACCAGTGTGGCGACAGAAGCTATTATTCAGAGATTAATGAAAAAAGAAGTTACTATAAATGACTGGAGTGCTGCTGTTACAGGGGTACTATTAGGCCTTAATCTACCTGCAAGTGCTCCATGGTGGTTAGCAGTTATTGGTTCAGTATTTGCTATAGGAATTGTCAAGCAATGTTTTGGGGGAATAGGACAAAATTTTATCAATCCAGCATTAGCAGGAAGGGCTCTTCTTGTAGCATCATGGCCAGTTAGGATGACTTCTGCAGCCTTTGCAGATGCAACAACATCAGCTACACCTCTTGCATTAATTAAAAGTGGTGTGACTGAAGGTTTACCAAGTTATATGGATCTATTTTTAGGAAATGTAGCAGGTAGTATGGGTGAAGTATCAGCTTTAGCACTACTAATCGGAGGATTATATTTAATAATAAGAAAAGTTATTAGTTGGAGAATTCCAGTTGTATTTATTGGTACAGTAATGATTTTTACTGTAGTTTTCGGTCAAGATCCAATTTATCATCTCTTAAGTGGTGGATTGTTGCTAGGTGCATTCTTTATGGCTACTGATTATGCATCTTCACCTGTAACTCCACGTGCACAAATTATTTTTGCATTAGGCTGTGGTATTTTGACTAGTGTGATTCGTCTATGGGGTGGTTATCCAGAAGGGGTATCATACTCTATACTACTCATGAATATATGTACTCCATTGATTGAGAGGGTAACTGTACCTAGAGTTTATGGGGAGGTGAAAACCGATGCGTGAAATAGCAGGTTTAGCTATTAAATTATTTATTATTACTGCAGTTGCTGCAGTTTGTTTAGCTTTTACTAATTCAATAACTAAAGATAAGATTGTGGAGCAAATTGCATTAGAAAACGAATTAGCTAGACAAGAAGTGTTGTCGGAAGCAGATACTTATGAGCAAATAGATCAAAACAGTATAATTTCAGCTGCTGAAAGTTTGAATTTTGAAAATCCCGAAATAGTAGCAGAAGTTTTTAAGGGTTTAAAAGGTAATGATGAGGTAGGTTATACATATAAAGTACTACCAAGAGGTTATGGAGGAGAAATTTCTGTATTAGTTGGTATTTCAGTAGATGGGATAGTAACTGGTATGAAAGTAGTTAGTCATGCAGAGACTCCTGGCCTAGGTGCAAACGCTACAAATGATTCATTCCAAAACCAATTCAATGATAAATCAACTGAACAACCTCTAAGTGTAATAAGTGGAGGTTCACCAGGGGATAGTGAAATAGAAGCTATAACAGGGGCAACGATAACATCGAAAGCTATTACGGACGGTGCAAATTTTGCCATTGAAATATTTAAGGAAATGAATAAATAAGGGACGGAGGAAAGAGATGAATTTTATTAAGAATCTATGGAATGGTATTATTCCAGAAAATCCTATCTTTAGACTGGCATTAGGTATGTGCCCTACATTAGCGGTAACAACTGCAGCAGTTAATGGTTTAGGTATGGGACTTACTACTATGGTAGTACTCATTGGTTCAAATGTAGCTATTTCATTACTAAGAAATTTTATACCTGATAAGGTTAGAATTCCTGCATATGTAATTATAATTGCATCATTTGTAACCATAGTAGGTATGTTACTAAAAGCTTTCGTTCCGTTTCTAGATAAAGCATTAGGTTTGTTTATACCGCTTATCGTAGTAAACTGTATCATATTAGCAAGAGCTGAATCTTTTGCATCGAAGAATAGTGTTATGAACTCTTTAAGCGATGCATTAGGTATGGGACTTGGTTTTACTTTAGGACTTACAGTTTTAGGAATTGTTAGAGAATTATTTGGAACTGGAAGTATTTTTGGACTTTCAATACTAGGAGCAAGTTTTGAACCTGCTTTGATTATGATTTTACCACCTGGTGCTTTCTTATCATTAGGTTTATTAATGGGACTTTTAAATAAAGTATCCCAAGCAAAATAGTAAAGGAGATAAGAATAAATGAATAGTTTATTTATTATATTGTTAAGTGCCATATTGGTTAATAACTTTATATTAGTTAGATTCTTAGGTATATGTCCTTTCCTAGGAGTTTCTAAACAAGTTGAAACAGCAGTTGGTATGGGCGCAGCAGTAACTTTTGTTATGGCACTTGCCTCTGCAGTAACATATATAATCCAATATACAATACTAGAGCCTTTTGGATTAGCTTATCTACAGACCATAGCGTTTATATTAGTTATTGCAGCATTAGTACAATTTGTAGAAATGGTAATACAAAAAGTGAGTCCTACTCTATATGATTCTTTGGGAGTGTATTTACCACTAATAACAACTAATTGTGCGGTACTAGGAGTAGCTATATTAAATATTGATGCTCAGTATAATTTTTTACAAACAGTAGTACATGGTGTAGGTGCAGCTTTAGGCTTTACATTGGCTATAGTATTATTTGCTGGAATAAGAGAGAGATTAGAAACGGCACCAATAGCAAAGTCATTGCAAGGATTTCCTATTGCTTTAATAACAGCTTGTTTGATGTCGATTGCATTTTTAGGTTTCCAAGGATTACTATAGGAGGTGATAAAATTGTTTAGTGAATTATTAAGTCCAGTTCTCTGGTTAGGAGGGATGGCGTTAATATTTGGGTGCATACTAGGTTATGCTTCAAAAGTATTTGCTGTAGAAAAAGATCCGAATGTACCACTGATAATGGATGTACTTCCTGGGGCTAATTGTGGCGGTTGTGGGTATCCTGGTTGTGAAGCCTTTGCAGTTGCAACAGCAGCAGGTAAAGCAAATATAGATGATTGTCCAGTTGGTGGATCTGCAGTTGCAGAAAAAATAGGTGAAATTATGGGAATCACTTCTGATGGTTCACAGAGGATGATTGCTAGAGTTATATGTAATGGTACAGATGAAAATTGTACTAATAAATTTGATTATTATGGTGTTTCTGACTGTAAAGAAGCTGTTATCGCAATGGGAGGAAACAAGAGCTGTCAATATGGTTGCTTAGGGTTAGGAACCTGTGAAAGAGTTTGTCCATTTGATGCAATCCATGTAACTAAAGACAATATTGCATACGTAGATGAAGAAAAGTGTACAGCATGTGGTAAGTGTATAGACGCTTGTCCAAAAATAGTTATTGCCTTAGTACCAGCTTCAAAGGGAGTACATGTTGATTGTAATTCTAAAGACAAAGGTAAAGAAGTTAAAGCGAATTGCTCAGTTGGTTGTATAGGCTGTAAGATATGTGTCAAGAACTGTCCAGAAGATGCATTCTCCTTTGAAAACAACCTTGCTAAGATCAACTATGATAAATGTACTCAATGTATGATATGTGTAGAAAAATGCCCAACAAAAGCAATAAGCGGAGATTCTACTAAGTTGAAAATTAATAATTAACAACTTATAAATAAATTGTAAAATTATGAATACAAAAACACAAAAATTCTAGACTTTGTCTAGGATTTTTGTGTTTTGTCAGTTTTTAGAATTAAATGAATTAAAGAGTTCTATTTACTTCTGCAATTATTTTTTATATACTGTATAATAATATATATGTGAAAACTGTTAATAAAGAGAGGGGCAAAAGTTTGAAGCTTAAAAAAGGCAACGTAATGTTAGTGTTAATAGTAATTTTTAGTTTAGTTATTGGAAATTTTGTTGGGGAACTAATTTCCGAGTATTTAAGTATTTTTGGAAGAACTATTAATATTAGCATATTAAGTGATGGCGCTCCTTGGATAATAGACTTAAGTTTCTTAAGATTTGCTTTTGGTCTAGTTATCAACTTGAACTTAGGAAGTATAATCTTTCTAATACTTGGTCTAATTATCTTCTATAGAAATTAATGGCAATACAAAAAAGGGGATAAGGTAAATGAAAAAGATAATTCTAGCATCAGCATCTACAAGACGAAAAGAAATATTGGAAAATTTGAATTTAAAATTTGACATAGTAAAAAGTGATGTATGCGAAAAAATCGATAAATTTTTATCTTATGAAGAAAATGTAGAAAGAATTGCTTTAGATAAAGCACTAGATGTTGCTGGGAGGACAAAAGATAATGTGGTGATTATTGCTGCAGACACAATGGTAGTCAATGAAGCCCTCATAGGTAAACCGTCTAGCGAGCAAGAAGCATTTTGTATACTCAGAAATCTTTCTGGGAAAGTACATCAAGTAATTACAGGAGTATGTGTATTTAGCACAGAAGAGAATAGGGGAATAATAAGCCACAGAAAGACAAAAGTAAAATTTGCACAATTAGATGATGAGATGATTTGGAGATATATAAAGACTGGTGAGATGTGGGATAAAGCTGGAGCATATGCAATACAAGGCTTAGGATCGATATTAGTAGAATCAATTGAAGGATGTTACACAAATATAGTTGGATTGCCAACTACATTATTGCGAGAAATGTTAGTAGAGTTTGACATCAATATCCTATAGAGAGGGTGTTATGATGAACAATATTTATAAACATATTCCAATTCCTGAACTACCAATAGATGAGCAACCTAGGTATAAAATGACCAACCTAGGGTGTGAGGTGCTTAGTAATGCTGAACTCTTCGCGATATTGATTGGGACAGGAAATAAAGAAGAGACTGCAGTGCAGCTTTCTCAACGTATCTTGAAATGTTGTGATAATGATTTGTCATACTTTGTAAATGCTAGTATTGAACAGCTTAGTAATAGTAGAGAGCTTAAAGGAATTGGAGCCGTAAAAGCATGCAAAATTAAGGCGGCTTTTGAGATAGGCAGACGACTAAATAAGCAAATCAAGACTTATACTAAAGTACGCAGTCCAAAAGATATAGCAGACTTGTTAATGCAAGATATGAAATATCTGAATCAAGAATATTTTAAAATTATATTATTAGATACTAAAAATCAGATTACTAGCATTGAAACTGTTACTATTGGTACATTAAATGCCTCCTTAGTACATCCAAGAGAAGTATTTAGAATCGCAATAAATAAAAGTAGTTCTTCAATTATTATAGTACATAATCATCCAAGTGGTGATCCATGTCCTAGCGAAGAAGATAAGCGAATTACTAATAGGTTATTAGATGCAGGAGAAATTATAGGAATTAAATTATTAGATCATCTCATCATTGGTTATGATAATTATGTTAGTTTTAAGGAATTAGGTTTATTATAAAAGTAGAAAGCCCCAATTATCAAAAAATGAACTAGAGAGGTGGATTTAATTGGGTATATTTAATAACGGATATATAGGCATAGATTTAGGAACAGCAAATACAATTGTCACTGTAAAAGGAAAAGGTATTATTATTAGAGAACCATCTGTTGTAGCGATTAACTTAGAGACTAAAGAAGCAATTGCAGTAGGAAATGAAGCGAAAGAAATGATAGGTAGAACACCTGGAAATATAGTAGCATTAAGGCCTTTAAGGGATGGAGTAATTGCTGATTTCAGATCTACACAAATAATGCTAAAGTATTTTATAGATAAAGCAGTTAAAATTGCAAAAGTCAGGAAACCCAGAGTGTTAGTCGGAGTTCCATCTGATATAACAGAAGTAGAAAGAAAGGCTGTAATAGAAGCAGCTCAAATGGCTGGAGCAAGTCAAATTGGAATTATCGAAGAAGCCTTAGCTACAGCTATAGGTGCCGACTTACCTGTGGAAGAAGCTACAGGTAGCATGGTAATAGATATTGGAGGAGGAACTACCGATATTGCAGTAATATCACTTGGTGGACTAGTCGTCAGCATGTCTAAGAGAGTTGGTGGAGATGACTTCGATAACGCTATAATCCAGTATATAAGAAATAAATATAGCTTAGCAATTGGTGAGAGAACAGCAGAAGCGTTAAAGATGAATATAGCTTGCGCTTTAAAAAATTATGAAGATAAACAAATGGATATAAAGGGTAGAGATTTAGTATCGGGTTTGCCAAAAAAAGTAGTAATTACAACAGATGATATTTATGAGGCTTTAGAACACCCTATACAAACTATAGTAGAATCTGTGAAAAATGTGTTAGAAAAAACCCCTCCAGAGTTATCTTCTGATATTATGAATCGTGGTATTGTAATGACAGGTGGTGGAGCATTGTTACAAGGATTTAATATGCTAATAGAACAAGAAACTGGGATATCATGCGTTATTGCTGAAGATCCTTTAGACTGTGTTGCAAAAGGTACTCAAAAAGTACTAGAAAAAGGTTACGATAGCGTAATATTTAGCTCTAAAAAATAAGTTTAATGGAGGTATTTTACAATTGCAATGGTTTAATAAACATAGACTAACCATAACTATTATCTCTATGGTTTTGTTTTTGTTGTTTTGTATTGGAGCCACTTCTGGGGGACGAGATAATACAACAATGCCTGAAGGTGCTATCAGAGTAGTTACATCTCCAGTAGAACGCGTGCTATACTCGACATCACAATATATTAGAAACTTATACGATTTTATTGTAAGCTTACCATCATTAAAGGCTCGTAACGAACAATTAGAGAAAGAATTAAAGGAAAACCAAGTTAAATTAGCAGATTACGATATGAAAGTTGTAGAGAATAACGAATTGCATGAAATACTAGACTTCACAACTGATAACAATGATTATGAATATATCCCTTCTTCTGTAATTAGTATTGATCCTTATAAAGGTTTTAGTGTGTTTGTAATAGATAAAGGGAGCAGTGATGGAGTCAAGAAGAATATGACTGTTGTACTTAGTGAAGGTTTGGTTGGAAGAGTACTAGAAGTCTCGACTGGTACAAGCAAGGTATTGTCTATTATTGATACTAGTAGTATGTTTAATGGTGTTAGTGTAAAGAGTAAAGATTATATCCGGGTAACTGGTGATGAAAACAATAGATTAAAGGGTTACGCAGATTTTGAAGCACTTATTAATCCAGGAGATATTGTGGTTACATCAGGAATGACAGGTATATTTCGTAAGAATATTGTAGTAGGAATAGTCAAAGAAGTATTAACTCAAGAGGGTAAGTTAGAAAAATTAATTATAATTGAGCCCTCTGTAGATTTATCTAAAGTAAATAAAGTTTTGATCATTAAATAGTAGGTGATAGCTTGAGTATCCTTAAATTAAGCTTAATTTTATTAATTGAGCTCGTTCTTCAAAGTACAGTATTTCAGTTTTTAAATTTTCATGGAATATATCCTGATCTAGTGCTAATTACGTTAATTTGTTACTCAATTATACTAGGCAAGCAATATTCATATAAATTAGGTGTTATCATAGGTTTGTTGTTTGATATTATGTTTGGAAATATTATTGGTATTTATGCTTTGAGTTTTTTAGTTACTGCATATCTTATAAGTGTGATAAGTTCAAACATGTTCAAAGAGAGTTTATTGGCTCCTATTAGTGTATTTCCCATAGGGGTTATAATAAACCACTCAGTTATTTATCTGATTACATATCTACTAAGGATTAATATCTCTCTTATTGAATATATTACGCAATTTAATATTATTTACTGGGTTGTCAATATAATTACAATGTTAATTGCATACCCTTTGATATTGAAGTTTATAAAAAGATATATATTAAAGTCTCATACAAGGAGTTAATTTATATAAATGATAATTAATAAAAAAAAATATAGATTTACTTTTTTATTTATTTGTTTAGCATTGATAATAATCCTGTTTATATTTAGGCTTGCACAATTGCAAATCGCACAGGGAGATCACTATAATGAATTAGCAGAAAATAAAATGGTTCAAAAAATTACTGAAACTGCTCCAAGAGGCTCTATTTTTACAAGTGATGGGTATGAAATTGCAAAGAATAAAATAGGATATTCTGTTGAGTTAACACATAGTAACTTAGATAATATAGAGAGAAATAAAGTATTGTTAAGATTATACAATATCTTAGAGAAAAATGATGAGAGTTTTGATGATAATTTTCCTATAGTAATTAATAATGGTAAAATTTCATTTGTGTATGAACAAGAGGAAAAAAAGTGGAAAAAAGAACATAATATTTCTACTGATGCAACTGCTTCTGATTCGTTAGAATACCTACGACAAGTTTACAATGTTAAGGAAGAAGTTAGTAATGAGGTCGCGCTACAAGCGATCCAAAGTGTTCATATGAATACAAATTTGCCAATTAGAATCGTAGAAGGAGAAGTAACTTTTGACTATGAAAACTCTGAGTTGCAATGGAAAAAAGACAATGGATTTAAGAAAGAAGAATACGACTTAACTGCAAAAGAATCATTTGACAAAATGAAAGATAGGTACAATATAGATCCTGATTTTGACGATGTAGAGAGTAGAAAGATTTTAGTGCTTCAACAATTAGTTAGGGCGCAAGGATTTAGAGCCTGGGAACCAATCGTATTAGCCAAAAATGTAAAACACGATACAGTATTTGAAATTGATTCTAATATACATGAACTGCCAGGAGTAACAATTACAGCCAATCCTGTTAGAACGTATCCTTATAATGAGTTAGGTTCACATGTTCTTGGTTACATTGGTAGAGTGAGTGAACGGGACGTTGAGGAAGACGAGTATAGAATGAATGATTTAAAAGGAATAAGTGGTATTGAGGCAGCATACGAAGAATTTCTTAAAGGTGAGGATGGTCAGAGATTTGCGATAGCAGATTATAGAGGTAGACCACAAAATGACCCAACTAGTGAAGTAATTAATCCAGTATCAGGTGACAATGTGCATCTAACAATAGATTATGATCTGCAAAGAGTTGCAGAAGAATCATTAGTAAATCAAATAAAAAATATACAAAAAGGTAAGGCGAAAAAAGCCGAGTCTGGGGCAGTAGTTGTAATTGATGTTAATACTGGAGCGGTCCTAGCTATGGCAAGCTACCCAGATTATAATCCAAACTTATTTGTCAATGGAATTAAAACTGAGGATTGGAATAAACTCAATATATTAGTAGATGACCCACTTTTTCCAAAACCATTGTACAATAACGCTACACTAACTGCTATACAACCTGGTTCTGTTTTTAAACCGCTTATGTCGGCAGCTGGGTTACAAGAAAAAGTAATCACTAAGACTTCTACAATATACTGTAGCGGAGTACATCCTGTATTTACACAGTTTACCTGTTTAGCAAGACATGGTTCAGAAACTGTTAGAGAGGCTATTAAAGATTCCTGTAATGTGTTTTTCTACGAAACAGGATATCGTTTAGGTGTTGATAATATTGAAAAGTATGCGAAGGATTTTGGATTAGGTTCAAGAACTGGAGTAGAGATTGCAGAATCGGCAGGTTACCTAGCAACAAAGGACGATAAAATCAAAATATGGACATATAGTACTTCGGATTATATAAGAAACACAGTAGGGATAGAAGGCACATCTGTAATTATAAACGATGAAGGTAATGAACAAGAAGTATATAAGTCTTATGCAATAGCCAAAGAATTAACTGGCAATATAACTCCCAAAGAATTTCCATCTTACGGAGATGTTTATAGAGAAGTAAGTAATATTATGGCAAAATATAATATTAAAGAATCTGCATATCTCCATAGAATTAGTCAATATGTACTATCTGGAAGATGGGTGTCATCCGATACGATTAATGCTTCTATAGGTCAAGGAGGTAACTCTTTCACACCTATACAGATAGCCAACTACCTAGCTACTCTAGTAAATGGTGGATATAGAAGACAAAATTATTTAGTGGAAAAAGCTGTAGATCAAAATGGTGAAATAACTTACCAGCATGAAGAGAAAATATATAATCAGATTGATGTAAATGATGAGTACATTGAAGAAATAAAAAAAGGTATGAAAGATGTTGCTATGTATAGTACGGGTCGTACTGCATTTACGGGATTTAATCATAGTGGAGTAGGTACTGGAGGAAAAACTGGAACTGCTCAATATGGATCAAAAAATGTTGATAATACAGCTTGGTATATGGGATTTGCACCTTATGATAAACCGGAAATTGTAGTTGTATCTATGATAATACAAGGACAAACTAGTGGAAATTCCGTGCCTATAGCGAGAGATATTATTGACGCATACCTATATAATAATTATACTTATGAAGAAGCTCAAAAACTGAAACAACAAGAAAAAGAACAAACAGAAGAATAGCTGTTTGTTCTTTTTCTTGTATACTGGAATTATATAGCAAGTAGGTACTTACTCTGAGCTCTCAGATATACCTAGTTGATGTATCGATTTTCTTTTCTCATATTTATTATAAAAGTATATGGTAATTCTTTTTCTAAAATTTTATGGACTTCTTTTTTACATTCTTTTAATCCTTGAGTTAATTCCTCAGCTGCAATTAACTCGAAAAACACAGTATAATTTTGAGCCTCTTCAATTACACGAAAATCATGTATTGATTTTAGCCCATGTATTCCTTTAAGAATGGTATATACTCTCTCCTTTATATCAAGGGTTACTTCACAAGTATCTTCTATTGGATCTAAGTGTAATAATAATGTGATACCAAATTTTTGTTTTATTCCTCGCTCAATATGATCTATAATTTCATGAGCAACTAATAATGAGAGATTTGAAGATATCTCTACATGAGCTGTTGCCATTTTCGACATAGGACCATAGTCGTGTACTATTATATCATGTGCATTTATGATGCCTTCATAGCTTTCAACATTTTCTTCAAGTAGTTTTATAAGTTCAAAATCGGGCTTATAACCTATAATAATATCTACAGATTCTTTTATGAATTTTAATCCATTATAAATAATGAATATTGCAACTAATATTCCCACATACCCATCTATAACTAAACCACTAAAATTAAATATTACAAATGAAATTAAAACAGAACTTGTAGCCCATACATCTGTTAAAGAGTCGATTGACGCGGTTTTTAATACCTTAGAATCTATCTTTTTAGACATTTTTAAGTAAAATGTCGATAACCAAAGTTTAATGACAATAGTTGCAATTAGGATAAGAAGTATAAACCAATCAAACCTAAGAGTTGTTGGAGTTACAATCCTAGCGTATGAGTCTTTAATCAATTCATATCCAATTAAGATTATTACAAAGGATACGATTAGTGATGATATATATTCAGTCCTACCATGTCCAAAGGGATGCTCTTTGTCTGCTGGTTTTACAGATAACTTAAAGCCAACTAGACCAATAATAGATGTAGCAGTATCAGAAAGGTTGTTAATACTATCTGCTATTAAAGCAATACTATTAGATGAAAGTCCTACTATTATCTTAACTCCAAACAAAAGTACATTTACAACAATACCAACAATACTACTAAAATAACCAAATTCTTTTCGTTCATTAATTAAATTTAATTTTTTACTTAAAATCTTTTTTTCTATATAACGAATCAACATTTTCACCTCATACTCAGTAGTAAGATTTGCGTTATTCTATTATATAATAAATATTTAATTAAAAAAAGATAAATTTTATATTGACATAATTATTAGATGTGTTATAATTGATATTACGCTAAAGAACACATTGTAAAACGACGCGGGGTGGAGCAGTTGGCAGCTCGTCGGGCTCATAACCCGGAGGTCGCAGGTTCGAGTCCTGTCCCCGCAACCATTTGAAAAAACCTGTAAACATAGTTTACAGGTTTTTTATTGAGTAGAAAGGGCTATAGGTTGATGTATGAAAATTAAGCACATAGTGAATAAGGAAGATTTAAAGGATGCATTTTATATTAGAACTAAGGTTTTTGTTGAGGAACAAGGTGTATCACCAGAAAAAGAACTTGACCAATTTGAAGACGTATCAGATCATATAGTCATATATAATCAAGAGCAACCAGTTGCAGCCGGAAGAGTACGAATAGATAAGGATGTAGCAAAAATACAAAGAGTATGTGTGCTAAAAGAATATCGAAAGAGTGGATTAGGGAAGGTCGTAGTAGAATCCCTAGAAAATATAGTTAAGGCAAAAGGAATTTGCAAATCAAAACTAGGTGCTCAAGTTCACGCAATAGATTTTTATCAAAGACTAGGATACAAACAAATTTCAGATGAATTTTTAGAAGAAGGTATTTTGCATATTGAAATGATTAAGAAGCTATAAAAATAAAATAGGCCCTAGAGGAACTAGGGACTATATAAAACATATTAAATTAAGAACTGATATGGTATTAACATATATCTATAAAGTATATTATTTCTAAAGTTGGATTCCAATTAAACAGACATCATCATCTTCATCTTTATCACTTCTATGTTCGTTTAGGCTATTAATTATTCTAATACATACTTCATCTACAGTAAAATCTCGTGAGTCTCTTATAATATCTAACATTGTATTAGTATTATAAAATTGACCTTTAGTATTTCTTGTTTCTGGTACTCCATCAGTATATAAAAACAGTTGATCTCCATTTTCGTATAATACTGATTGTTGAATAAAAGAATAATCTTCCACAAATTTACTTAAACCTACTAGTGGCAAATTAGGGTGAAGTAATTGAATAATATTTTTGTTTTTACGGTACAAAATAGCAGAAGGATGTCCAGCGTTAGAGTATGAGATAGAATTATGAATGGGATCTAACACCATGTAAATCATACTAAAAAAATTATCTGGAATTACTTCTAGTATATCATTTTCGACGTACTCCATAACTTTACTAGGATTTTGAAGTAAGCCTTTTCTTTTACTACAATGTTTTAGTATTAATTTAACCATACTCGTAATCATAGCTGCATCGATGCCGTGACCAGCCATATCAGCTATGGCAATCCCCATTTTTTCATGCTCAAGTTTGAAAAAATCATAGAAATCTCCACCAACTTTTCTAAATGGTTTGAGGTATGAATAAAATTTGTAATAATTTGAGTCAAAAGTATCTTTATGTGGAATAATTTTCTTCTGGATATTTTGAGCAAACTCTAATTGTTTATTAAATATTTCATTTTTATAGTTTAGCTCTTTATTAACTTCTATGACCGTAGATGCTTTGGAGGCCAAACTTGCAATTAAATCGAATGTATCTACAGATTCGTCCTGTTTTGAATCTACAGTTCTGATTTCAGCTTCAAACCTACAAATTTCATCACCTAGGCCCCAACACTTAGTTTCAGTAACCTTAACATCTTTTTTTAAAATAGAGGATAAACCTCCAGCTATAAAACCAGACTCGAATGAACATAGTGACTCGCCAATATTTGGAAATCCTGAGCACACGGCGCATTCATCTTCCTCTAGAATAATTTTACTCTCATCTTGATATACGATTTTAATTTTGCCAATAAGTAAATTATCTAAGTAGTCCACTAATTGTTGGACGCTATCAACTTTAAAGTGATTGATAGCCATAGATTTTCCAGCCTCGTATAGGAGTGAATTGGATAATTTAGACCCGTATGCATCTCGAAGAGCAATCCTAAAAACACGCATATATACTAAATCTATATTCTGACCAAGGTCAGCTCTAATAGGGTAGCTAATATCCTTAATCGAAAGTGGAATTTGTTGATTTAATTCATTTAACTGATAAGCAATAGCATCTTTAAAATGTTTTAAATAAGTTTCACTCACATTTACTCCCCTCCTGTCATTTTATAATTATATAGTATTTTATTGCGCAATTCTACAAACTTTTATCAAATATCCGGTTTAAGGCGGTATTTCATGTATTTTAATTATCCCGCATTAACAGGCACTAAGACTCCCACTTCAATATTTCAAGACGATAGAAAAAGATAAGTGGGGGATTAAGTGCCTGTAAAAGTCCGATTGCTTGTATCTTAATATATTTGATAATATTAAAAAGTATTTATTTGATGTTTATAGTATGTATAAATAGAGTATAATCATTGCATAAGGTAAAAGATGGAGAGCATAATATAAGTTATTAATTGTGTAATTAAAGGAATTATGAAAATGGAGGCATAGTGTGATAAAGCCAAAATATACAGGATGTGTTTCAGTTAACACTGCAAAAATTTTTTATCAAGTATTTGGTGAGAATCAACGTACTATTATTTTTCTTCATGGTAATGGTGAGGATTGGAACGTATTTTATAATCAGATCAAACCTTGTTCAAAACATTTTAAAGTAGTAACTATCGATAGTAGAGGGCATGGTAAGTCAACATTTGGGAGTGAACAATTATCTATCACAATTATGGCTAATGATGTGATAGAGGTTATGAATGAATTAAATATAACTAGGGCAGATGTGATTGGGTTTAGTGATGGTGGTAATATTGCCATTCAATTGGCACTAAAGTATCCACAACGTATAGAAAAACTTGTTATAGCAGGTGCAAACCTATATCCAAGAGGAATAAAAACAATAGCTCAAATACCAACGGTTTTAAAATTCTATTTTTATATGTCAATCTCTTTATTTAGTAACAGAGCAAAAGAGCAACTGCAAATATTGAACTTGATGGTAAATAATCCTAAATTCAAAATTGAAAATCTTAAGGGGATTAAAACACCAACTTTAGTATTAGCGGGAGAAGACGATATGATAAAAGAAGAGCACACTGAGTTGATTGCTAATTCTATTTCAAATTCTAGTTTAGAAATAATACCGAATACAAGTCATTTTATATTTTATGAAGAACCACATAAAGTAAATGCAATAATAATTTCTTATTTACTAGGAGAATAGATAAATTTATTTTATTCCATTAATTTCTCTCATCATAGTTTGTAATGTGGACGAATACATAATATAATAAAAGAAAAGGCGAAAGAGGTGCTAAAATGGTTAAAATTATTTCAGGTCCAAAGGGCAGTGGAAAAACAAAGAAAATCATTAATATTGCTAATAGTAAAATTAATGAAACCATGGGAGAAGTAGTCTTTATTAATGATAGGGAAAAATATCGAGAAAAATTAAACAGAGCTATCAGATATGTTAATGCAGATGAGTTTAGGATTTCGTCATCGGATATATTATTTGGATTTTTAAATGGTCTAATAGCTGAAAATTATGATATTGATACTATTTATATAGATAATCTACTTAGGATCTGTAGAGTAGATAATGTAGATGAAATTAATGAATTCCTTAGTGGCCTCAATAACATAGAAAATAAGTATAATACCAAATTTGTCTTAAGTGTTACTAGTGAAAAAGAGGAAATGGTAGAACTTCAAAATGCTTATGCTGAGTAGATATATATATATCATTAACAGTAAAAATTATATAGTACAGTTCAAGATGCTTTTAGGCTACGCCTAAAGGCATCTTGACTGTAGTCAAGAGAATCAACTTAGTAGTAACAAATAAAGAACCATAGTAACTTTGAAATGTTTTATTATTTGTTATAATGCTTAAATAATTTATTACCCAAAAAGGACTGATGTCATGCAATTATATAATAAGTATTCAACTCAATTAAAAGGAATTTATGGGCAAAAGGTTTATAAAATTCCAATTAGTATACCTTGTTCGTGTCCTAATAGAGATGGTAATATTTCTACTGGAGGATGTATTTTTTGTGGTGAGAATGCCGTAGGTTATGAAAATCTACCTACAAGTATTTCGCCAAAAGAACAATTTTCTAGAAATGTCGAATATATTTCGCGAAAATACAAGGCTAAAAAGTTTATTCCGTATTTTCAAAATTTCACTAATACATATTTGCCATTACGAGACTTTAAAGATTATATTGAGCAAGTTTGTCAGGAAAATGTAGTCGGAATAGCTATATCTACGAGACCAGATTGTTTAAGAGAAGAATATCTAGTCTTTTTAAATGATATATCAAAAGAGTTTAAATTAGATATAACTTTAGAATTAGGACTTCAAACTCCAAATTATCACACACTGAATAAAATAAACAGAGGTCATACCCTTGCAGAGTTTATAGATGGAGTACTTATGGCTAAGAAATACAATTTTGATATATGTGCACACGTAATTTTAAATTTACCATGGGATAATGATTTAGATGTAGTTGAAAGTGCAAAAATTCTTTCAGCTCTTAGAGTTAGTTCTATAAAATCTCATGCTTTATATATTGAAAAACATACTAAAATGGCAGATTTATATATAAAAAATGAAATAGAAATGATCTCGTTAGAAGAGTATATTAATCGAGTAATTATTTTTTTAGAATATTTAAATCCTGATATATCAATTCAGAGATTAATAGGTAGAGCACCAAAGGAGAACACTCTATTCGTTAATTGGAGTACTAGCTGGTGGAAAATAAAAGATATGATAGAAGAAGAAATGGAAATAAGGCAAACATATCAAGGTAGAAAATTTAATTATTTAGGAGGAAAGGCAATAGAGACAATGCAAAATTCATAAATCAAAGTATTAAGCTTTCAAATGACCAGTGTTGTGGATTATCGTTATTTGTTAATTTAACTATACATGTATTTGGTAGTTCAAATGTATTTATATTTTCTAGATTCTCGTTAAGCAAGTGACCGAGCATGAAACGAATTACTGCCCGATGAGTGATGATTGCGACATTATGATGAGGCATATCAATTATTTTTTTAGTTGCATTAGATATCCTAGTATAAGCATCGTCATAAGTATCGCCATTTGGAGGGTTTGTATAACCGTGAGATGTGTTTTGTGAGATATAAGTCTCGTATTTCACTTTAACATCATTCCATATCATACCTTCCCAAGCACCAAAATTTAATTCTGATAAACTATTTTCTATAATTAAAGGAAGATTATCTACATTCAATATCTTAGTAGTGCAAATAGCTCTTTGTAGTGGACTTGATACAAAGATGTCTATAGAAAGATTCTTTATATAATTTCTCAAGATCATTGCTTCTTCTATTCCTTTGTCATCAAGAACAATATCCCTACTCCCTTGAATCTTTCCGAGAGTATTCCAATAGGTATTGCCATGTCTAATTAAATATAAGTTCATAAATACCTCCTGTTACTTAAGCGCAGAGTATTAAACAACATCACTAAAATATAAAAAAAGTAACTAGGTAATAAGATAAAAAAGCCCGAAGGCTTTTTCTTATTTTTTACCACTACATCCTAATACATTTTTCATTTTGTGAGCTACCATGTCTCTTATAGCATCTCTTGCTGGTGATAAATATTTTCTAGGATCAAACTCACCTGGATTTTCTGTAAATGTTCTTCTAATAGACGCAGTCATAGCTAATCTCAAATCTGTGTCTATATTTATTTTACAGACTCCCATTTTAGAAGCTCTATTCAACATATGCTCTGGAACACCTTGTGCACCTGGAATTTTACCACCGTATTTATTATTTAAATCAATAAATTCTTGTGGTACAGAAGAGGAACCGTGTAGAACTAATGGGAAACCTTTTAGCTTTGATGAAATAGTTTCTAATCTTGCAAAGTCTAATGATGGATCACCACTAAATTTGTATGCTCCATGGCTAGTACCAATAGCAATAGCTAAAGAATCTACACCAGTTCTTTCTACAAATTCAACTGCTTCATCTGGATCAGTGTAGGTAGCATCTTTTGCTGATACGTTAACAGCATCTTCAATTCCTGCAAGTTTGCCTAATTCGGCTTCAACGCTAACACCTCTATCTCGGGCGTAATCAACAACTCTTTTAGTGAGTGCAATGTTTTCATCAAGTGAAAATCTTGAACCATCAATCATTACAGAACTAAAACCATCATCTATACATGCTTTACAGATTTCAAAATCCTCACCATGATCCAAGTGAAGAACGATATCAAGTCCAGTTTCTTCTATAGCGGCTTCTACTAATTTCTTCAAATAAATAGGACTAGCGTACTTTCTTGCCCCAGCAGATACTTGTAAAATTACAGGTGCATTTTCTTGTCGTGCAGCGGCTACAATACCCTGAATAATTTCCATATTATTTACATTGAAAGCTCCTACTGCGTAACCTCCCTCATATGCTTTTTTAAACATCTCATTAGAGTTTACTAATGCCATAAAAAACCCCTCCTATTTTCTATTGCTATCCTTACTTTATTAACTTTACAAAAGTAGTATACAATAATTAAATAAAAATATCCAATAAAATGATAAAAATACAAAATGTGCACGTTTACAAGAAAGTTCAGTAACGTAAGTAGTTACTGAACTTTCTTGCTTAGCTATCATTTAAATTCTAAAAGTTAAGTGTTCAAATTTTTCTAATATACTTGAAACCCCATTGAATTAGCTTTTTTGACTAACTGAATAAAGTTTCATTTTATTACAAGTTGACAGTTTATAGGCTTAACTATATAATTATAAGAGCCTTAGGTCTGTGGTTGAAAGTCGATGCTAGTCGCAGGCAAAACGATCCACGTAAGGTAGGCAAAAGCGCATACTGAGCATGGTGCGGCTTAGATGTAAGTCCAGCCAATTTTAAATTGAGAGAAGGAGTTGTGAAGGCGAACCCTAGCTAAACTTCCAGCTGGCGAGTGTGGGGGCAAAGACCAGGTCAGCTAAGGCTACTTAAAATATAATAATTTAATTATCAGTTAGTCATTTTCATTTATAGTCAATATATACCATATGTTTGGTGACTACAGAGAAACAGGTAGTTCATTGATTTTTATGTATTTCTATTGTTTTGACGTATATCTTATGGGTATAATAATATACATATACAACATCAAAGAGATAACAATAAAATGGTAGAAGGAGTTGTTATTATGCGAATAATAATATATGGAAAGAACATCGAGGTAACAGAAGGATTAAAAGGTATGTTAGAAAAGAAACTTAATAAATTTGATAAATACTTTAAATCCGATGTTGAGGCAACTGCAACTCTAAGTACTCAAAAAAACAAACATATTTTAGAAGTACAGATTCAATTTAATGGTAATTTGTTAAGAGCAGAAGAAGCTACTGATGATATGTATGCATCTATAGATAAGGTAGTAGATAAATTAGAAGGTCAACTTCGAAAATACAAATCAAAAATAGAAAAAAGGCAAAAAGATTCAACAATAAGATTTGAGTCATTTGATAAAGAAAAAAATGGTTCATCAGAAACTAAAATAGTTAAAACTAAAAAATTCGCTATAAAACCTATGTCATCAGAAGAAGCTACTTTGCAGATGGATCTAATAGGACACACTTTCTTCGTTTTTCTAAACAGTGAAAGTGATGAAGTAAATGTAGTTTATAAAAGAAAAGATGGGAATTTTGGGTTAATTGAACCAATGTTTTAAAAAATTAATGAATCGAAAATTTTATTAATAAACCAGACAAATTAAGGTAAAGCCAATAAAGCTTTACCTTAATTTGTCTGGTTTATTAAATTTTTGTTTAAAAATATTCTTTTTTATACCAAAATGTTGGATTTTAATGTTATTATTATAATATACATTGTGAATATGCTAGTATAATTCGCAATAACTTAAAGGAATGAATATATAATTACATTCAATTAGGAGTTGTGTAAATGGAAACATTTCAAGTCGAAGAGATAGAAGGATTTTTAAATAAGATTATAAGTGTTCTAAATTCTCGAGTAGTAATCAATAATGAAAACCAAATTATCGAGGTTCATATTTTAGCAAATAATCGCAGGTCTGCAAAACAGATTATAAGAGATATTCAATCTGCCTTAATAGCAAAATTTAATTTGCGAATAGATCATAAAATTATCAGTATTGCACAAGTATATGAAGAAGAAGAAAATTTTAATGCCCCTAGGCTAGTTATTAAATCTGTAGAGTACACTAGCTACCATATGTCGGGAAAAGCAAAAGTATTATTAGAATACGATGGCAATCTTTACATTGGTGAAAGTGAAGGAGTACATTCATCAACCCAAGCAAATAGATTAGTTGGACAAGCTACTATAAAAGCTGTCGAGTTCTTTTTGAATAATGCTATGAGATTTATTGTAGAAGAAATCAGGATTTTAGATTTTGTTAATAAACAGGTAGTCATTTCAGGTATATACCTAGTAGATAAAAATACAGAGAAATTATTAATTGGCAAATGTGTTGTAGAAAATGACACAAATAGCGCCATAACAAAAGCTGTACTAGATGCAGTGAATAGAGTATTAGAAGTAAATTAACATGCCATTAAGGTCGGTATACAGTACATATTTTTTAAGCGAAGCGGAATTGATTGTTTTATAGCGAGAAACAGTCCCATTATTTATATAAATAAGGGGGCATTTACAAATGAAAGCTAAATTAATCCAAGTATTATTGGTTATTATGACTTTAGTTGTAGCTGGCGGCGCTGGCGCAAAGTGGATTTAATAAACAAGTAATAAATAGCAAAGAAACATAAGGTATACCGACCTTAATATATAAGGAGACTGATTATGAATAAGATTAGTGTAAAAGCTAAATCGACATTATTACTTTTTACATTTATTTCTATAATATTATCTTTTTTCATTTTCAAATCCTATTCTGTACAATTTAACCTTGACTTATTTATATTAATTATATTATCTAGTATTACAGAATCATTTGTAATTGTTACTCCAAATAGCAGCGGTGTAACTTTAACATTTGGAATACTCCTGCCTGTAGCTATACTATTTGGTCCTAGCGCTGGTGTATTATGTTCTATTATATGCATCTTATTATCAGTCTACGTAATAGATGGTAAGAAAAAGCATGTGTTTAATATTGAATGGTATAAGACATTAGGTAATTTAAATGGATATGTGATTAGTAGTGGTATATCTTCTTTATTTTTTGTTTATTTTAATGGAGGATTGAAATTTACTAGTCAATCAATATTATATATGTTTATTGCAGCCTTACTGTACTTAGTAATAGATATTTTAATTATTTGTTATTTTATAAGGTTAACTACAAATTATGATTTAGTAGAGATATTAAAAGAAAGTTATAAAGATATAATACCAAATTATTTAGGTATAGTCACTTTAAGTATTATAATAGTGATATCGTATATTAGTGTTGGAATTGAGATGGTTGTAGTTCTTTTTTTCCCATACATGCTTATTAGATATTCGTTCAAATTAGTTTATGATATGAAAGAAAACTATTTATCTACTATTAAAGCTCTATCTTCAGCTCTCGATGAAAAAGATTCCTATACAAAGGGTCATTCTGAAAGAGTAGAAAAATATGCTCTTATTTTAGCCGATGCTATAGGAATATCTAAAGTAGATTTGCAGCAGTTACAGTATGCTGCTATTTTTCATGATATAGGAAAAATCGGAATAGATGATCAAATCTTAAATAAACCGGGTAAATTGTCAGTAGATGAGTTTAATCAGATTAAAGAACATCCAAGCAAAGGTGTACATATTCTAGGAAACGTAAGTTTTTTAACTAAAGCGACTAAAATAATAGAAGCCCATCATGAATATTATGACGGTACAGGATATCCTAAGGGATTAACGAATGAGGAAATACTATTAGAATCTAAAATTATTACAGTCGTAGATATCTTTGATGCAATCACTACAGACCGACCTTATAGAAAAGCAATGACAAATGAAGAAGCCATTGATATAATAAAAAGTGAGTCAGGTAAAAAATTAGATCCCAAACTGGTGGGCATATTTTTAGAATTATATGAAAAAGGTAGGTTTGCATTATGACGATTGGTTTATTAATTCTCGCCATTATCATTGGTTACATTAGAAAAGGTAGACTCAAAAACCTTGCTAATTTAGAAATTAAATTATTTCCACTATTAGTATTTGCTTTTATAATTCAGATAGGTATTTATTTAGGATATAGATTTGATATTGAGTTTATAAAAATCTATGATATCCTGTTACACTTTGTGAGCTATATTATATTATTCGCAGGATTGATGGGAAATTTTGATAGAAAATGGTTTATATTTATTACATTTGGTGTTATCTTAAATTTTATGGTGATTTTCTTAAATGGTGGGAAAATGCCTATATCATTGGATGCCGCAACTGTAGTAGGTATGGATGTTGATGCAATAGATAATCTACTAAACTCTAGAACAGGTACTCATCAAGTATTGCAATCAGGTGCATTACTGTGGTTTCTAGCAGATATATTACCAGTAAAATTTCCACAAGCTCTAAATTTTTTTAGTAGTATATACAGTGTTGGCGATTTTATAATGTACTTAGGAATGATGGGTCTAGTTCAATCTGCTATGATAAAACATGAAGAAGAAATAGAAGAGATAGATAATGTGGAGTTAGAAAATTACCATACACAAAATATATCTGAATCCTTTAAAAGTGTAGATTATATGGACGAAGCGTATTTAAAATCTAATTCATCACTAGATCACCACGATACACAAGAAGAGACTATAGTACTAAATTTATCTAAGATAAACGAAAAAGATGTAGAAGAAAATGAGCATAATTTTGATAAAAAGAATATATCTGAAAAATATCATGTAAAACAGGAATTAGACAAAGAAGTGAACCAATTAATTAAAGAGTATGAGGAAATCAAGGTACAAGAGGAAACAAAGATACCAGAGGAAGCAAAGATACAAGAGGAAACAAAGGTACAAGAGGAAGCAAAGGTACAAGAGGAAGCAAAGGTACAAGAGGAAGCAAAGGTACAAGAGGAAACAAAGATACCAGAGGAAGCAAAGATACAAGAGGAAACAAAGGTACAAGAGGAAGCAAAGGTACAAGAGGAAGCAAAGATACAAGAGGAAGTAGAGTTACAAGAAGAAATAAAGGTACAAGAAGAAGAAATAAATGAAAATACAATTGACCAAACAAACGTTGAATACATTAAAGAAAATGAAAATATAGGTACTGAACAGTTTGATAACTCTAATGGTATACAAGAACAAACTACAATTGGAGCAATTAATACAGATCAGTTTGTTATGGATGAGTCATATAATAATCAAGATATGATTGATACTGTACACCAATTTATTATTGTTGATGGTAAGATAAAAGAAAATCCAAACTATAATAGAGAAATTCTAACTACTGACAATATACAACAAGATTCTAATGAAATTGAAACTAAAATGAATACATTAGAGGAACAAGTTGAAGAATTAGAAATGAAACAGGTTGAATTAGATAGAATAAATAGTAAAGAACGAGAAAAGAATAATGATCAACATTTGTTACAAAAGATTACTGATAATGAAAGAATAGAACTAATGAAGAAAATGAAATCACGAAAACAAGGTGGATACACATTAGTCGAAGTAGAAGTAGGCAATAAAAAAATTAATTTTTGGAAAAAAGACTTGTAGAATAAACAAGTCTTTTTAATAGAAATACAGTAAAATTATTGATATACTTCGAGAGAACCATAGGGACATATAGTAAAATCAGCTGCTAATGGATTGCAAAGTTTGTCTAGTTTCCTAAGATTCAAATTTTCATATCTAACTTGAAATGCGTCGTAGACGCTTTTTTGTGGTATAATTTAATATTATATTGACTAAAACTAGGTACAGTAATTACACTCTGTATTTAGAGTTATAAAAAGCTATAAATAATTAAAGAGGTGTTAATATGTCATTGTTAAAAAAAGTGTTCGGAGATATGGATCTAAAAGAAGTAAAGAAGCTAATGAAAATCGTAGAGAAAATTGAAGATCTAGAAGTAAAAATAAGTAATCTTTCCGATGAAGAATTGAAACTAAAAACTGACGAATTTAAAACTCGATTACAGAGTGGAGAAACAGAAGATGACATCTTAGAAGAAGCATTTGCTGTTACGAGAGAGGCTGCCCATAGAACTTTAGGCATGAAGCATTTTCCAGTACAATTACTTGGTGGTATTGTACTTCATCAAGGCAGGATAGCAGAAATGAAGACTGGTGAGGGTAAAACTTTAGTCTCAACACTTCCTGCGTATCTTAATGCATTATCTGGTAAAGGTGTACACATAGTTACAGTTAATGACTATCTTGCTACAAGAGATAGCCAGTGGATGGGGAAAGTTCATGAATTTTTAGGGCTTAGTGTAGGACTTGTAGTACATGGTATGGATTTTTCAGAAAAGAAGAAGGCATATAATGCAGATATCACATATGGCACAAATAATGAATATGGTTTTGACTATTTAAGAGATAATATGGTTGTTCATTTAGATCAAATGGTACAAAGAAATTTAAACTATGCGGTAATAGATGAAGTGGATAGCATATTGATTGATGAAGCTAGAACACCTCTTATCATTTCTGGGAGCGGAGATAAAAGTACAAAATTATATAATCTAGTAGACAATTTTACAAAAAGCCTAAAAAACGAAACACATTTCACTATTGATGAAAAAGCTTCAACAGTTATTTTAACTGATGAAGGCATAGAAAAGGCTGAAAAACATTTTGGAATAGAAAACTTAGCTGATATGGCAAATATGGAACTATCACATCATATTAATCAGGCTCTTAGAGCAATATTTTTAATGAAGAAGGATAAAGATTATGTAGTTCAAGATGGACAAGTTGTGATTGTAGACGAGTTTACTGGGAGACTTATGGAAGGTCGAAGGTATAGTAATGGACTGCATCAAGCAATAGAAGCAAAAGAAAAGGTGAAAGTTGAGAGAGAGTCTAAAACACTTGCAACAATAACTTTTCAAAATTATTTTAGGATGTACAAAAAACTTAGTGGAATGACAGGTACAGCTAAAACTGAAGAAGAAGAGTTTAAGGCTATATACAATATGGATGTATTAACTATTCCAACCAACAAGGAAATGGCAAGAAAAGATCTTGATGATACTATTTACAAGACTGAAAATGGAAAATTTAATGCAGTTGTAAAAGAAATAGCAAAAAGACATGAGCAAGGGCAGCCTATTTTAGTAGGTACCATATCTATTGAAAGATCAGAGACATTAAGCAATATGTTAAAAAAACATGGTGTTAAGCATGAAGTGTTAAATGCAAAATACCATGAAAAAGAAGCTGAGATTGTAAGTAAAGCTGGACAAAAGAATGCGGTTACAATCTCTACTAATATGGCTGGTAGAGGTACTGATATTGTCTTAGCTCCAGAAGTGAAGGAACTTGGTGGTTTGCATATTATAGGTACAGAAAGACATGAAAGTAGAAGAATAGACAATCAACTTCGTGGACGATCTGGTAGACAAGGGGATCATGGATCATCACAATTCTTTATATCATTAGAAGATGATCTTATGCGATTATTTGGTGCTGAAAGAATAATGGGACTTGTAGACTCACTTGGATTAGAAGAAGATGTTCCAATCGAAAATAAAATACTTACTAAAGGCATTGAAAATGCACAAAAAAAGGTAGAAGGTAGAAATTTCGATGTAAGAAAACATGTTTTGCAATATGATAATGTTATGAATAAACAAAGGGAGATTATTTACTCTCAGAGAAGATCGGTTTTAGAAGGACAAGATATTCACCAACAAGTTACAATGATGGTAGAAGGTCTAATAGACGAGAGTATAAGTATTTACACAGGTTTTAGCGAACATCCAGAAGAATGGGATTATGAAGGGTTAATTGAACACTGTGAGACTTTGTTTTTAGAAAAGGATAGCTTGAAGTTTGATGATAAAGATGTAACACGAGATGAATTAAAGAATATACTAGTAGAAAAATCTCAAAGATACTATAATTCAAAGGTTGAAGAAATAGGTCAAGAAGAAGTGAAAGAACTTGAAAGAGTAGTGCTCTTACGAGTAGTAGATAGTAAATGGATGGATCATATTGATAATATGGAACAATTAAAACAAGGTATTGGACTAAGAGCATACGGTCAAATAGATCCTGTTATGGCGTATACAAAAGAAGGTTTTGAATTATTTGAACAGATGAATCAGAGTATTCAAGAAGACACAGTAAAATATTTGTTTCATTTAGATGTAAAGAAAGATAAAGTTGAGAAAAAAGAAACTGATTTATCAAATTTATCTACAAATAAAGATAAAGTAAATAATAAACCAGTAGTTAATAAAGAAAAAACAGGAAGAAATGATCCGTGTCCATGTGGAAGCGGTAAAAAATATAAGAAGTGCTGTGGAATTAAAAATTAAGAGGTGATTTAATGATAGAATTACAAGAATACAAAAAACACTATAAAGATTTAACAGGAGTTCTAATTGAATTGAGGGATTCACTTTGACTTGTCAAGATTACACAATCAAATTGATGAACTAGATCAAAAGATAAATGATCCTGAATTTTGGAATGATCAAGATTTAGCTCAAAAAATACTAAAACATTCAAATTTAATGAAAAATAAGCAAAGCAGGTACTCTGCTATACAAGAAAAACTAGCTGATGTAGAAGTGTTATTTGAATTATTAGAAGAAGAAGATGATGAAGCATTAATACAAGATCTACAAATAGCTTTAGATGAAATACAAAAAGAAATAGACGATTTTTATTTAGAGACTCTATTAAGTGGAGAATACGATGCAAATAATGCTATCGTTTCATTGCATCCAGGTGCTGGTGGAACCGAATCACAAGATTGGGCAGAAATGCTACTTAGGCTGTATATGAGATGGGCAGACAATAGAGGATTTAAGGTGAAAACTTTAGATTATCAGCCAGGAGACGAAGCAGGTATAAAAAGTGTAACTTTTTCTGTTGAAGGGATTAATGTATATGGTTATTTAAAATGCGAAAAAGGTGTTCATAGATTAGTGAGAATATCTCCATTTGACTCATCAGGTAGGAGACATACTTCATTTGCATCTGTAGATGTAACACCTGAGCTGGAAGCAGATAGTAGTATAGAGTTGAATACAGAGGATCTAAGAATAGATACATTTAGGTCAAGTGGTGCAGGAGGTCAACATGTAAACACCACAGATTCTGCAATTAGAATAACTCATATACCAACTGGGTTAGTAGTTCAGTGTCAAAATGAAAGATCTCAACACAAAAACAAGGAAACTGCAATGAAAATGTTAATAAGCAAATTAGTTGAAATTAAAGAGATGGAACATAAAGATAAAGTAGAGGACATACAAGGTAAGTATGGGCAAATAGCTTGGGGTAATCAAATACGTTCATACGTTTTTCATCCTTATAGTATGGTTAAGGATCATAGAACAAATACAGAAACAGGAAATGTACAAGGAGTAATGGATGGTAGTATCGATATATTCATTAATGATTATCTGAAAAAGATCGCATTGGATACTAAAGAGGAGGGGTCTAGGCATTGAAGCCCATAGTTGGAATTATATGCTCTTATAGTGGTAGCCTATTTAAAGGCAATGACGGTAATTTTAATTATAATGATGAAGATTATATAATAAAAGTGAAGCAGGCTGGAGCAATTCCTTTTTTAATACCCGTCAGGCCTTCTTTTGAAGAAGATATTCCAAATATTATGAATAGATTAGATGGAATTATATTATCTGGAGGAGTGGATGTACATCCCTCTTTCTATAACGAGGAACCTAAAATCAAGTTAGGTTATGTCGATCAGATCAGAGATAAATTCGAGATTTCATTAGCAAAACATTGTATCAATAAAAAAATTCCGATACTAGGGATTTGTAGAGGTATGCAACTATTAAATGTTGTTGAAGGTGGTAGCCTATATCAAGATATTAATTCTGAATTGCCGGATAGTGTACAACATACACAAAAAACTTATGATCGAGTTGGAAACCATTATATAAAAATAGAAGAAAACAACTTTTTAAGAGATATATACGGTGATAAAGGGTTTGTCAATTCATTTCATCATCAAGCAATTAAAAAAATATCTCCAAATTTTCAAGCTATTGCATGGAGTACAGATGGATTAGTGGAAGCTATGATACACAAAGAGAATAGCAATATAATTGCGATTCAGTGGCATCCAGAGTTACTAGAGGAAGTACAGTCATTAAACATCTTTAAATATTTTACAACATTAATGAGTAGTTAGGAGCTTGTGATATTGAATAAAATTATAGAACAACTTACCCGCGAATTTAATTTAAGAAAAAATCAAGTAGAGAGTACCATTAAGCTCATAGATGAGGGTAATACTATCCCCTTTATTGCTAGGTATAGAAAAGAAGTAACTGGCAATTTAGATGATGTAACACTTAGAGAATTAGATGAGAGATTATCATATTTAAGAAATCTTGAAAAAAGAAAGGACGAAGTTCTACGGATTATTGAGACACAAGGAAAATTGAGTGAAGAGCTTAAGAAAGATATTATGTCAGCGGCTATACTACAAGAAGTAGAGGATCTTTACCTTCCGTATAAAACCAAAAGAAAAACTAGAGGAGTTATTGCTCGAGAAAAGGGACTTGAACCACTAGCAGTCATTATATTTGATCAAGAGCTGAGAGATATAGAAATATTAGAAGAAGCTAAGAAGTTCGTCAATTCAGAAAAAGAAATCGAAACACCAGAAGATGCAATTGGTAAAGCTATGGATATTATAGCAGAAGATATTTCGGAACAAGCAATTTATCGAAAAAGAATAAGAGAAATTGTTTTAGAATACGGTATGCTTTGTTCTAATGCGTCTAAGAAATTAGATACTACTGAGATTACAGAGTTTGAAATGTATTATGATTTTACTGAGAGAGTAAATAAGATTGCAAATCATAGAGTATTAGCTATAAATAGAGGTGAAAAAAAGAATGTTTTAACAGTTAAAATTGAAATAGATGAAGAAAAATCATTGGGTTATTTAAGTAATATGATTTTACGTAAAAACACTAATAAATTCATGATTGATGCTGTTAAAGACGCTTATAAAAGACTCATTTACCCTTCTATAGAAAGAGAAGTAAGAACATTTCTATCTGAAAAAGCCGAAAAAGAAGCAATTAAAGTATTTGCTACAAATTTAAAGAACTATCTATTACAAGCTCCAGTAAAAAATAGAGTAGTCATGGGTTTTGATCCAGCCTTTAGAACAGGCTGTAAAATAGCGGTAGTTGATGAGTTTGGAGATCTTTTAGATACTAAGACAATATATCCAACTGCACCTGAGAATAAGGTAGAACAGTCTGTAAAAATCCTATTAGATTTAATTAAAAAGCATAATATTACACTGATTGCTATAGGTAATGGAACTGCATCGAGAGAATCTGAAGTAATTATTGCAGAGTTTATTAAAAAAGAACAATTAAGAATTGAATACTTAGTAGTAAATGAGGCAGGTGCATCTGTATACTCAGCATCTAAGATTGCTAATGAAGAGTTTCCAGATATAAATGTTTCTCTTAGAGGAGCAGTTTCTATAGCAAGAAGATTACAAGATCCACTTGCTGAGCTTGTAAAGATAGATCCTAAACATATAGGCGTAGGACAATATCAACACGATGTAAATCAAAAAGAATTACAAAGCTCTTTAGATGGTGTTATTGAGGATGTAGTAAATAGCGTAGGGGTAGATGTGAATACAGCGTCAGTATCACTATTAAAAAATATCTCTGGTTTAAATAAGACTACAGCTCAAAATATTATCGAGTTTAGGAGAACAAATGGCCCATTTAAAAAAAGAGATACAATAAAAAAAGTAAAGAAAATAGGAGACAAGGCCTACGAACAAGCTGCCGGATTTTTAAGAATATCAAATGGAGATAATCCACTAGATAACACAGCAGTACATCCTGAATCATACGATGTAACTAAAAAGCTATTAAATCATTTTAATTACGAAGTTAAAGATATAAAAGGAAAAAGTAATGAAATTGGGAAAGAACTAAGCAATGTAAATATTGAAGCACTCTCTAATGAACTTTCCATAGGAAATCATACTTTAAAAGATATAATAAAAGAAGTGCAAAAACCCGGTAGAGATCCTAGAGATGAATTTGATAAACCTATTTTCAAAACAGAAGTTATGGAAATTAAGGATTTAAAAGAAGGTATGATACTTAGTGGTACAGTAAGAAATGTTATAGACTTTGGTGCGTTTATAGATATAGGAGTACACCAGGATGGACTTGTGCATATTTCACATTTAAGTGATAAATTCATAAAAAACCCAATGGAAGTTGTTTCTGTAGGAGATATAGTAAAGGTCAAAGTACTAAGTGTAGATATTCAAAGGAATAGAATATCGCTAAGTATGAAAGACCTATAATCATCAAATAAAGAACTAGGTAACAACGAATAATCAATTAAATCCTATGGATAATGATTTACTGTAAACCTCATAGCAACATGAAGGAGATACTCATATGAAAATATTTGATAGAAGATTTTTAAAATATCAACTAGCTGCATTAAAACACAATAAATACAAAAATAAAATTTTGTACCCGAATATTTTTTTATTCGCTGTAGCAATGTTTTATAGAGATAATATACCACTGTTATTACTGTTTATTGGAGTTATAGTGTCATTAATCGGGTTTGGTATATATCGTTTTAATAACGAAACTAGCATGTCTGAAGATGACTTTGAAAGGATATTAGAAAAAAAATATAAAGAATATGAATCAGCGTCAAGTAGAAAAAAACCAGATGAAGCTGTTATACTACAAAAAATTGCTTTCGCCGCTGAGCTTAACAAAATTTCTAACGATGATGCAATAAATGATATACAAGAATTGATAACACAAAAACCAGAGATTAAAAAATTTGCAAATAATATTATCATATGTTTATATGCAAATAAGTTTAAAGATAAAAGTAAAATACCAGGAGAATATCTAGATTATTTAGATAGAAACGTTAAGAGTGAAGTAAATGTAAATCTACTATCGGACTGTATTAAAACGTGTATCATAATCGGGGATTATAATAAAGTTCTGAGTATTGTAAACAAAGCCTTAGAAGAATTAAAAAAAGTTAAAAAAATAAGAAAACCTGCATATAATGCGATTTATAGAACGATGCTAGTATCTTTGCCTTTTTATCAAGGTGAAGCGTATAAGTCTATGGGAAATAAAAAGAAGGCTAAAGAAAGTTATGAACAATCACTTAAAAATTGCAAGTCTAAGAATTTTAGGTATTTCATACTAGATTCAATTGAAAATATTATATCATAAATTTGAGTAGTCGTACGTAGTATCTACTTTATCCTACGCAGATTATCCTCAACCCCTTGGGGTTTCGGTCGTTGGCACTCGTTCATAGAAGTCATTTGTTTTTCTCGTGCAAGCACGGAAAACCATATTACTTCTGCGAACAATCTGCTGGTGCGCATATTATATCATAAATTTGAGTAGTCGTACGTAGTATCTACTTTATCCTACGCAGATTATCCTCAACCCCTTGGGGTTTCGGTCGTTTGCACTTGCTCATAGAATTCATTTCCTCTCGTGCAAGCACAGAAAATGACTTGAATTCTGAGAGCCAATCTGCTGGTTCGAATATTAGTTTATAAAATTAATGTCACTCTTTGGATAAGAGTATAGAAATGTGGCACAAAATTAAAGTTGTGTACACCACATAAGTGTATGAAAATTATTGCATTATCATAGATAAAATGTTATAATTTCAACATAAATTAAATATTATTATCTTCAGGGCAGGGTGAAATTCCCGACCGGCGGTTATAGTCCGCGAGCGTAAAAGCTGACTTGGTGTAATTCCAAGACCGACAGTAAAGTCTGGATGGAAGAGGATTGTATAAATTTCCGCTTATTTGCTCTTGAGATATTTTCAAGAGCTTTGTTAGGTTCGAGATTCTACTCCCTACCACTTATTGCCATGTAGCTAAAAAAGGAGGATTTTAAATGACAAATAACAAAACAAAATATCTAGTAAGAATATCTGTACTAAGTACTATTGCATTTATTCTAATGTATATTGACTTTCCAATACCAATATTTCCAGGATTTTTGAAATTTGATGTTAGTGATGTGCCGGCATTACTAGGGACTTTTTCTATGGGTCCTGTAGCAGGTGTAGTTATACAATTACTAAAAAATATATTGCACGCTATTGTAAAGGGATCAGAAACTGGTGGTGTTGGTCAACTGGCAAACTTTATTACTGGATCAGCTTGGGTAATACCAGTAGGATTGTTCTATAGTAAAGTTAAAACTAGAAAGACGGCTATCTTTGGTTTAGTCGCAGGTGCAATATCCATGATAATTGTAGCTGCATTTGCAAATTATTTTATATTACTACCGTTCTATGCAAAGATTATGCCAGTAGAAGCAATTGTAGCTTTAGGTTCAGCTGTAAATGCAAAAATAGTAGATTTTCCAACATTAATATTATATGGAATAACACCATTTAATATTTTTAAAACAATAACAGTCTCTCTTATTACCTTGGCTATTTATAAAAAAATATCACCTATATTACATAAATAAGTTTTACTAAAAATCAGTATCAAAGATTTTAATGTACAAGAGGACGCATACAGTGCGTCCTCTACTTTTAAGATTTAATATCTTCTGCATATGATTTGCTTAAACTTTTAAAATTTGGCCTTCCCACTGAATCCATTAAATATGCTGATTTTTCGGCTCCCTTTTTTCTCTTTCTATTTAGCCCTTTAATAAACTGATTAGCATTTGAAACCCCTAAAGGGTGGCCATAATATAGAGAATCACCCATTTCAATAACGTTTTCTCCTTGAAATTCAGGAGTTAATGGATCTACATCTGGATTATTAAAATACCTTCGATCTCCGGGAAAAAAATCTTTTGATTTTTTAACAGAACCAATCTCTTTGAGTTTTCCATGTATACTACGCCAATTCATTAATGTAATATTTGAAAAGTGTTTATCAAAATACTCCTTCGAAAAAGTATCCACGAGAGCTCCAAAATAAACAATTAATATAGCTGTTGCACATTCAGTTCCATATTTAGAACCGTGGGAGAATATATCGTTAATTGCTTCACTAGGACTTACATCTTTTCTAACGTCAAAGCCTCCATCAGTAGTACGAATCCAATATTTTGTATTGCATACAGATTGTCTAAATACTCTGAATTTCAAACCACTACGACTGAGTTTTCTAGCAGAATCTACAATGGCTTTTCTAAACAATAACTCAAACTGTAATTGGTCTAAGGTATCATATCTGTATTTTTCAGTACTATTAGACATTAAAGTTATTGTTGTTCTTGCAACATCATCAGAAGGGAACTGATTTAATAGATTTTCAATTTCAATATGACTCTGGTTTATCAATATCATCTATATCCCTCCATACTATTTTTTGCAGTTTGCAATTGGTCAACTATGTCATTTTCCATCCACTTTTTCCAGGTTCTAATATCATCTTTGTATATTTTGTTGGAATAATTAGATAGTAATTCCTTATCGGAGCTACTAATTTTCTGAAAATCTTGTAAATGCTTTTTTTCAATTGGTGTTAAAAGCTTAGTAAGTTTACCGCTGTCATAAGAGACACTTTTATTTAAATATTTAGCCTCCATATTTAATTTACAGGGATTAGGATCGCTAGTGAGTTGCAAGCTCTCACCAGTAAAATACAAATATGGATCATTCTCCTCAAGCCATTTTTTATAAGTATGAAAATATCTCTGAGGGTGAATATTCTTGAAATTATTAGGGTCAAAATGTAAGAGTTTACAGGCAAGTTGAACATCATCTACTTCTTTAGATTGCAGAAAATCTGACACTAGCTTTAAGGTTATAGGATCATTTGATTTAAAAAAACTCCAAACTAAATCATGTACTAATTTTTCATTTCTATTACGCTTGAATATCAGATCTGCTACATCAGGTAAGATATCATAATCATGATAATGTACAATAAGTAAAGAAATAACATCATCTAATATCTGATCAAGTTCATCTCTAGTACTATCTTCAGCAACACCAGTTTTAAACATCCAACGTAAAATTTGAATAGTGTTTTTATCTGATGAAAGTTTATCTATTTTTTCAACTTGTCTATAAGTATGAGTTATATGACAAATTTTAATGGCGAGTTTGTTTCTCAAATTTAATTTTCTTGTTATTTCGTATGCATCGATTTCTGGAATTAAATCAAATAATGTTGGAAATCTAAGATTGTCGTCATTAAGATAGGCTATCGTTTTCTTCTCATTCTCTTGTACTAATAAAATAAAATCTAACTTAAAATCGTGAACGCTTCCTTTTAAACGCAAATTGTCTAGATAACTTAAATTTTCTAAATTCATTTCAACACCACACTTTATATTATTAATATATGATATTGAAATAGTTTCATTTGGTTTACAAAATAAAAAGATAAAGTTTCATTTTATTCATATATTAGGACTTATCCTGTATATCCTATCATAAATTAGTAGCATGAAATAAGATGCAAGCTTTGGCTTAAAATTATCATATTAAATATTTATATTACTATAAGAGGGAGTGTGTGTAAAAGATGAAAAAGCGTAAGTCTAACAAGGACGAAGTACTAGCATATATGAAAAAGAAATATGGGGAAAACTTTGAATTTTATGACGTTAATACACAACAGTGGAATGCTGATTATATAAAAATGGTGTTATTTTCTAAGAAGATTCCTAATGATAACATAGTAGTGCATAAAAATCGTGAAGATGGGACTATAACAGATAATTATGTAGCCTATTTGTTAGAGGACAAAGTAGAAAAACTAGTATTAGATCTGGCAAGCCAAGTATACGGTACATGTAAAGTGTTTAATATACCATCAACCTCGCCATTATCCCCCAAAATAAGCGGATCAATATCATTATCTAATTACGTGTCAAGTATCGAATCTGAATTGGAATTTATTATTTTTACTTATAATAGTTTTAGAAACAAAGATGATGATGTTGAGAGGTTTAGAAAAGTTTTAGAAGATAATCTATGTGACCTGTATTTTTTCTCAATACATTATGTAAAGAAAAGTGTATTTAATAACATAAATAAAAATAATTACCATGACTATAAAGTAAAGCCTTATAGCTTATTTGATGGTGCATTTATGTTAAATAATAAATATGAATTTACTTATAAACGATGGGGTGATCAGTATAGTGAATAAACCAAGTGAGTCAAATGAAGTAGGGGCAATACAGGCAGTAGGGCTAAACCTACTATCATATTTGGACTTTAAATCAACTAGAAATGAAACATTAGGAGATATAGTTAGAAAAGCATCAGGAAGTACAGCAATATGTGATTTATTAGATGTATATTTGATCAACAATCCTAAGGTTAAAAAACTTATTTTAGTAGAACAAAGTAGAGACATATATAATTCTAATGCTTATGTTAGATACGATACCAAAGGATTTAATGCGTATACATTCAAAGACCCATACAGCAACACTTTTACAATAGTGTATAGAGGTACTGCGAGGGGTGGATGGATTCAGAATGGAGTTGCATTTGGGTCATCTCAAAATAATATTTATTATACTTATAAGAAAGATAATAAAGGGAGAGTGTATATAGCAGGCAAATATATTGTTAAAGAGCATCTCTCAACAGTGCAGGCATATGCAGTAAATTATTTTAATTATAATGCTATAAAATACAATTGGAACGAATTGTATAATATAACTGTAACAGGACATTCCCAAGGTGACTGTAATGCAAAATTAGTTACTCTTAAGTCTCCTTTAGTCGATATATGCTATGGTTTTAATGGACCAAACTTTTCTAAAGAAACAATTACTGAATTACAGTTAAATAAGGAAATATATGAAGTTCAAAAAAATAAAATATATCAATATAGAACAGAAAATGATCAAGTTAGCATTTTCGGATATGAAGTTGTTAATGAAAATCAGATATATTATCTAAAAGGAAACTCATTAAAGCTTGATCATGAGATAGATAGAATGGTCTATGTTGATTATGATAAAAGAGGTAATCCTAAAATATCATTTAATGATTATAAAGAAGATCGCACATTTTTTGCTAGTGTACTAAAAAAATATAACAATATATTAATGGAACTACCAGTAGATATAAGAGGAGCAGTCGCTATAGGAACTATGTGGTTTGCACAAAACTATTTTGGAAGAGATAAATCATTCTTTAATGAAAAGGTTCAATTATGGAATATATGTCTTGCAGTTGTTACTTCGGGGATAATAATTCCCATAGCACTTATCCAAGCTATAGAATATAAATACGGTACAACAACAAAATTTATAGCGGCTATACTAATGGGTTTTGCCGTAGTTATAATGATTCCTATTATATCTATAGTGCTAGGGGGTGCTACAGTCTTAGGACTAGTTTCTTATACAATAGATAAAATTACTTCTAATGGAAACCAATTTATGGACATAAGAAATGGACTAGTAAAATTATTAACAGAATTAGTATGAAAACTTAATAGACAATTACAAATATATGGTATATTTTATAAAGCCATATATTTTTAATGTACGTTATTTTAATATTAGAGTTAATTCACCATTAAAAAAGCATCATTCGTCACATGTATCTTGAATCTTTTATTAATTAAGTATAGTTTATAAAGAGTATGATAAGTATCCATTGTAAATTATTTACAGTTAAGTCTCAACATTAGAAAAATATTTTTTAGTATATATTGACAAAATGGAAGCATTGTATTATTGTATTAATAGATTAATACAATAATACAAATAAGAGGTGAAAAAATGAGTTGGATACTTGATGACAATAGACCTATTTATATTCAATTAGTTGAACAAATTCAAATGATGATAATCACAGGGTTTTATCCCCTAGAGTCTAAACTACCTTCAGTAAGAGATATGGCATCTGAAGCCTCTGTAAATCCTAATACTATGCAACGAGCTTTTGCACAATTAGAGGCAGAGGGCTTACTTTATTCAGATCGAACTAAAGGAAGATTTGTTACTAAGGATAAGGAGAAAATAATGAAGATAAAGAATGAACTTGCTATTAGCGATACTAAAAATTATATAAAAAAAATGAAGGAATTAGGTTGTGATAAAAATCAAATAGAAAATCTGATTGATGCTGCAATGAAGGAGGAACAGTAATATGGAAAATATTTTAGAATGTAAAGCCTTAAGGAAAGCCTTTCCTGACTGTGTTGCATTAGACTCTATAGATCTATCCATTAATAAAGGAAAAGTTGTAGGTCTTTTAGGACCTAATGGAAGTGGAAAAAGTACGCTTATAAAACTAATTAATGGATTGATGACGCCAACAGGTGGGGATGTATTAATTGACAATATGGAACCAGGAATAGAAACAAAAAGAATTATATCGTATTTACCAGAGCGAACTTATTTAAATGATTGGATGAAAGTAAAAGATATACTTACTTATTTTAAGGATTTCTACAATGATTTTGATTTGATAAGAGCTAAAGATATGATGAATAAATTAAGTATAAATGAAAATGACAGATTAAAAACAATGTCAAAAGGTACTAAGGAAAAGGTTCAATTAATATTAGTAATGAGCAGGGATGCTTCTCTTTATCTTTTAGATGAACCTATTGGAGGGGTTGACCCTGCAACTAGAGACTATATTTTAGATACAATCATTGGAAATTACAATGAAAATGCAACAGTTATAATTGCAACTCATCTAATCTCTGATGTTGAGAAAATATTAGATGATGTTATTTTTATTAACAAAGGAAAAATAGAATTAGTATCTACAGTAGATGACATACGAGAAAAAGAAAATAAAAGTGTAGATGCATTGTTTAGGGAGGTGTTTAAATGTTAAAAAATCTATTAAAATACGAAATAAAAGCAACTGCGAGAATTTTTGTGCCATTTTATTTGTTCTTAATTGTATTCTCCATAATAAATAGGATATTTATTTCTATGAATACAAGCGCAATTGACATTCCAAGATCAATTGCTTTGGGCATATGGGGATTTACCATTATTGCAATTTTTGTTATGACATGGATAGTTGTTATACAAAGATTTTATAAGAATTTATTATCAGATGAGGGTTACTTGTCTTTTACTCTACCGGTAAAGGCTCATCATCATGTTATATCAAAGGCTCTTACTTCACTGATGTGGATTTTATTGAATTTCATATTTGCAATAATAGCAATTGCGATTATAACATTGAATTCAGATACCATTAGTATGCTCAAAGAAGGTTTGTCAGTTTTTCAAGAAATGATTAGCCAAACGGGCACACCAGTTTTTGTGGTAAGTATACAGTTTATTATACTTGCTATAGTTGGCATCTTGAGCAATCTCTTTAAAATTTATACTGCTATAATTATAGGAAATCTATCAAGTAAACATAAAATATTGTTAGGACTAGGAACATACATAGGTTTTGAAATTGTGGAACAAACTATTTTCTCTTTTCTACTAGTAGGTATTGGATACTTTGGTGATATTTTTGATCCCAATTTTATAATGCATCCAAGTTACTTAGTTTCATCTTTATTATTATTAATATGTATATCCTTAATAAGCGCTTCAATCTATTTCTTTCTAAGTAATTGGTTGTTAAATGATAAATTAGATTTAGAGTAGTTTTCTTTAAATAAAATAACATAAAATAATTAAAAAATTTAAGGAGTGTTGTATCAATGGAAGAAAAACAAGGCATTTTAGAAAGAATCAAACTGTATGTTGTGAAACCATCTGTATTTTTTGAAAAGCACAAAGAAAATCCAAAGTATTTATTACATTTGCTTTTACTCACTATTATTGCTACTGTCTCAGCATTAATTAGTAATTATGTAGACCAACAGGTAGTTGATGATCTACTTAACGAATCTTTATCAGGTACTAGTGGTGCAGAAGCAGAGTTGTTTAGTGGTATTTTAGGTTTTATGACTTCACCTATCACTATATTTTTCGGGACTATTTTCATTACAATAATTGCTTATTACTTAGTATCTCTCTTTTATTACGTAATAGTTGGTCTTATATTTAAAGGTGAGGGAAAATTTAAACATATGATGACTGTCGTATTATTAGCTTCATATCCTGTTCGATTAGTAGGTTTAATAAGTAGTTTCTTTACAACTAATCTGGAAGTAAATTTAATGAAAACTATAACAGGAACTTTTAATATTCCAAATTTATGGCAACTATTTTTGATGATTATAGGTACTAGTGTAGTATTCAATATGTCTAAAAAGAAAAGTGCTATTATTTATATAGTATTGTTTATAATTGGATTTCTTTTTGTATTAGGATCATATTATGCAAACAATGCATTAGCAGGTATTCAATATTAAAATAGCAGGTGAGGATTTGGAAGAAATAATTAAGCTTAAAAAGGTATCACAGCATTATAAGATGGGTGATTCAGTAGTTTATGCACTATCTGAAGTAGATTTAGATATCTATTCAGGGGAATTGACTGCTCTGGTGGGACCTTCAGGTTCGGGCAAATCGACTTTACTAAATGTTGTAGGAGGACTTACGAAACCTACTATGGGAGATGTATTTATCTACGATACCAATGTGAAAGATTATTCTGAAAACCAAATGTGTTTATTTAGAAGAGAACATATAGGATTTATATTTCAGTCTTTTAACTTAAATCCTACTTTAACAGCTTTAGAAAATGTCACTATGCCCCTTATTTTCGCTAGAGTAGATAGTAAGGACAGAGAAAAAATGGCTAACGATGCATTGGATTTGGTAGGCTTAAGTGACAGGAAAGACCACAAACCAGGAGAACTGTCTGGTGGGCAACAACAAAGAGTAAGTGTTGCTAGAGCCATAGTAAATAAACCGAAGATAATATTATGTGATGAACCTACAGGCAATCTAGATACAAAAACCGGAAAAGAAATATTAGAACTTATTAAAGAAATGAATCGAGTCAATCAAATTACATTTATAATAGTTACACATGATATTAATGTAGCAAATCAATGTCAAAGAAAAATATCACTTCAAGATGGGAAAATATTTAATGATGAGAGGAATTAATAATGAAGAAAAAAATTATAGTAGTTTTATTTGTAACTCTAATTATACTCTCTTTTAATAGTGTAAGCGCTGCTCCTAAAAGTCCTAATATTGTCATTTCAAAGTATAATGTGGAGCAAAAAGAAATCACACCTGGAAGCACATTCAAAGTAGAGTTGAATCTTAAAAATTATGGTGAGTACCATGCCAGAAAAGTAAAAATATCCTTAAATAATGAACAAGGTCAGGAAGACTTAGGCAGTTTTTCTCCTTTAAATCAAAGTAATGTTCAGTACATATCTTTAGTAGAGGCAAGTAAAACAAAGAAAATTTCATATAATATGTATGTTTCTCCTAAAATAGAGCCGGGCAATTACAATATAATAGTAAATATCTCATATAACGATTATAATGGTACCCAATATGATGAAATTCAGACCATTGGACTTTTAGTAAGAGAAAGTGAAAGTATTCAATTATTAGCTGATGATAATCTTGGAGATATAATAATTGGAAAGCCACTAGAAACAGAAGTACAGATTGTAAATAATGGAGTATCAGATGTAAAAGGCATAAGTGCTGCTGTAGTAGGAGAAGGTACAAATGCTCAAATAGAATACTTAGGAAATTTTAGTAGTGGAGACTACGACAATTATGGGTTTACAATCATTGGAGAAGAACCAGGTGAAAAATCTATTAAAGTTTCAGTAAAGTATAAAAATAGCTTAAATGAAGAATCAACTGTTGAAAAAGACATCACTTATAACGTAATTGCTAATGGAGATTCTAGTAACTCACAAGACAAAGATTCTAGTGGCAACTGGTTTACAAATTTCATAAAGGGGATATTTGGATTATCCTAGGTGATAAGATATGTTTGATATAGATATAATTAAGTTAGCTTGGATGAGTTTATGGAGAAGAAAACTTAGAACAATACTTACAATGGTTGGGATTATGATTGGAACAGCAGGGATCGTAATTATGATATCATTAGGAGCTGGTCTTGAAAGAACCATTACTGGAGAATTTGAAGAAATGAATATGACTAGTATAGAAGTGTATGCTCCTTATAATATTATGGGAGAGACCGATACTAATGATATAAAAAATCTAACTAAAGATGATGTCTTAGATTTAAGAAAACTCGATGGCGTAAAAGCGGTCACACCAATTTATAACTACTGGGGAGAATTAGATATTGGTCGTGAGCGTATTTCAGGACAATTAGTTGGAGTAGATATGAGCGATGCAGAAGATTTAGGATACGAATTAGAAGATGGTAGATTCCCTAGAAACAATGAAATAATTATAGGAAGCAAGCTTTTAGAAGATGTAGAAGAAATTACTGGAAACAACAGTGTTATTAGAAAAGCAGTAACTATTATTACAATGAGTATGGGTGAAGAATCAATAGAAAACGAATATCGATCTCGAGTAGTTGGTACATTAAAATCAACGGGTGGAAATGAAGACTATTCTGCTGTTATGGATATAGATATTTTAATTGACATGGTGGAGGAAACAGAAAATAGGTCTAATATCGTTCAGACAGATGGCTATGAATCTATTAGAGTTGTAGCTGAAAATACTGAGATAGTAGATCAATTAACTAAAGAAATTAATGAAATAGGATATATGTCATACTCTACTCAAGATTTATTAGCGGGTATCGGTTCAATATCAAAGTATTTACAGATCTTTTTAGGTGGAATAGGTAGCATTGCTTTATTAGTAGCGGCAATAGGTATTACAAATACTATGATAATGTCTATTTATGAAAGGACACGGGAAATAGGTGTCAATAAAGTAATTGGCGCTTCAGTAAAAGATATAAGAAATCAATTTTTATATGAAGCTTCATTTATTGGACTTATGGGTGGAGTTGCAGGACTTACAATAAGTTATGTTATTACACTTCTTATCAACTTTATTGCTGGAATGATTATTAATGCTCAAGCAGAAACAGCAGTGTCTATAAACATAGCGTATATACCACCATGGCTTGCTATATTTGCAATAACATTTTCAATTATTGTAGGAGTATTAGCTGGTTTATACCCAGCTAATCGGGCTGCAAAGATAAGTGTGTTAGAAGCATTAAGGCAAGAATAAAGTGAAACTTTATTAAGTATAATCTCAAGAAACATGCTTTGCGAGTTTATCGCGGTTATGTGGTAGACGCCAAATGTCTGCAAGCAGCTACTTTGCTTATAACTTCGCGATAATAAAAAAATACCCGTATTAATATACTAAATATTGATACGGGTTTTTTTTAGTTGCTAAAATGTTATAATAAAGAAATAGTAAATACTGATAATGTATAACATGTAAAAGTGAAATAAAGAAAGGTCGAGATTAAGTTATGTCCATTTTAGATAAATTAGGAAAAGAAATAGTATATATTGACGGTGCGTTAGGTACTATGATTCAATTAGAAGCTCCTGATATAATAGTTCCAGATGAATTAAATATAGAACGACCTGAATTGTTGAAAAAACTACATGCAATGTATTTAGGCGCAGGTGCCAATGTAATTACGACTAATACTTTTGGTGCTAATGATTACAAGTTAATAGAGAGTAAATATACAGTAGAAGATATCATTACAAGTGGTGTTCAAAATGCTAGGGAAGTAGCAAAGAGTGCTTATGTAGCATTAGATATTGGACCTTTAGGTAAAATGATAGAACCCCTGGGTAAAGTGACTTTTAATGAAGCTTATGAACAGTTTAAAAAACAAGTTGTCGCCGGAGCGAAAGCAGGATGTGATTTAATTTTAATAGAAACCATGTCGGACATATTAGAAGCAAAAATAGCTATACTAGCAGCCAAAGAAAATTGCGATTTGCCAGTTATATGTACTATGACTTTTAATGAAAATGGTAAAACCTTTACAGGGGTAGACCCTATTGCCATGGTTGCTGTTTTAGAAGGCTTAGGAGTAGATGCATTGGGAGTTAATTGCTCTTTCGGTCCAGATAAGTTGATGCCAATCGTAGAAAAAATTATAGAGTATGCATCTATACCCATCGTCGTACAACCTAATGCTGGGCTTCCTATTATGAAAGATAATAAAGTAACTTACGATATCGATAAAGAAACATTTGCATTATATATAAGACAGATGGTTGAATTAGGAGTTTCAATTGTTGGAGGATGTTGTGGAACTTCTCCAGAACATATTGCCCAGTGTGTGAAGATTCTAAAAGGTATGGAATTGAAAAAGCAAGAATCTAAAGATTTAACAATAGTCACTTCAGCAAGAAGTGGAGTAGTATTTGAAAATATTACTGTGATAGGTGAGGCTTTAGTTCCAACAGGGAGAAAAAAATATACTCAGGCTCTTGAAAAAGGTAAAGATATGTTTTTTTATTCATCTGCAAAACAGCAGAAAAAACTAGGTGCACAAATAATAAACATAAATGTTAGTACTCCTGGCATAGACGAAAACGCAGCTATGATCAAGGGTGTAAAAAGGATATCTAGTAGTGTGGATATTCCCCTACAAATTGATAGTATACATCCTCATATTATTGAGCAAGCTTTACGTTATTACCCAGGAAAAGCAATTATAAATTCAGTAAATGGTACTGAGGAGAGTATGAATAAAATATTTCCTATAGCAAAGAAATATGGAGCATGTGTAATAGCTATGACATTTGATGAAAGCGGTCTATTTCAAAGTGTAGAGAGCAGATTAGATATTGCCAAAAATATAATAGAACGTGCAGCAAAGTATGAAATATCTAAGAAAGATATAATAATCGACTGCTTATCTTTAAGTGCTAAAGCTTATCAAGACAGGTTATTAGATACATTAGAATTAGTTAGTCGAGTAAAGTGTGAAATAGGTGTACAAACTATGTTAGGTGTTTCAAATATATCTTATGGTTTGCCAGAGAGAAGTATATTAGATAGAACTTATTTGGCTATGGCATTATCTAGAGGATTAGATATAGTGATGATGAGTGTCTATGATAAAGAAATGATAGAGACAATCGACGCTTTTAATGTTATCAGCAATATAGATAAAAGTGCAATTAATTATAGAACTAAATACTCTCCAGAAGATAATATAGCGGATCACATTCAATTAGCTAACAATCAACTAAAAATATTACTAGCATCTGTAAAAGGAGATACTGTTAATAATGGAAAAGATGTATTAAAAGAAGAATTGCAACAAGTTGGTTATCAGGTACAGGATTTAGGTTTAAATGTAGAAAAAGACGAAATTCTACATAAAGCTACAGAAGAAAAAGTAGACTTAATAGGATTAAGTGCATTTGCTCCAACCTCATTAGAAAGTTTAGAAGATACAGTTGCTTATATAAGAAAACATGATCGATCTATAAAAATAATGGTGGGTGGAGCATCAGTTAACGAAGAGTTTGCTAAGCATATAGGAGCAGATCTATATGCAAAAGATGCTATAGAGACTATTAAAAAGCTAGAAGAATTGCGATATTAATACCTAATGCTACAGAAGATTACTGCTAATAATTTTACAAGGAGAACACTATGAAATTAAGATCTAATTCACCAAATGAAACTTATGACTTGGGGTTCACTCTAGGTAGCTATATAGAATGGGGTCTAATAGTATGTATTGAAGGCGAAATGGGTGCAGGAAAAACAGCACTATCACAGGGGATTATTAGAGGGCTAGGGGTAGTAGAAAAATATATTACTAGCCCTACGTATACTTTAGTTAATGAATATAAAGTACGCGATTTATCAATTTATCATTTTGATGTATACCGAGTAGGAGATTATGATGAGTTGTCTGCCATTGGATTTGAAGAATATTTTAATGAGGGAAGTATAGTTGTTATTGAGTGGGCAGATATGATACGTGAGAATTTGCCTGATAACAGTATATGGATTAATATTGAAAGAGTAGACCATGAGAATCTAAGAGAGATCTCTATTAAAGGAATAGAAAAATTAAAAAAACCATTACGAGAAGAGTTAAGAAAGTGGGAGAAAATATGAAGATATTAGCTATAGATACTTCTACAATTGTATCGTCAGTAGCTTTAATAGATGATAAAAAACTGTACAGTGAGATTACTATTAACTGTAAAAATAAAAATCATTCTGAAAGATTGATTTTATTAATTGACGAAGTATTAAATAACTCTGACTTAAACATTAAAGATGTAGATGTATTTTCTTGCAATATTGGACCTGGCTCATTTACTGGACTTAGAATAGCTATTGCAACGATTAAAGGCTTAGCTCAGAGTTTAAAAAAACCTGTTATAGGCGCTTCAACCTTAGAAAGTCTAGCCTATAATTTGCCATATGCTCAAGGTATAATATGTCCTGTTATGGATGCGCAAAAAGACGAGGTATATACTTGCTTATATAAATGGAATCAGGGACAATTAGTAGCGATTACAGAACAGTCGGTTTTCACAGTAGCAGAGCTACTTAATGTTATTAAAAAACAAGATGAAAGAGTTATTTTGCTTGGTGATAGTCTAAATAAGTTTTCCCCAGAAGTATTAGAAGAGTACAAAGATAAAATTCTTATAGCACCAATTGGAGATAGAATGCCAAAAGCATCGTCACTTGGTAATTTATCTTTGGAATTAGTAAAAAAAGGATATCAAGTAGACCACACACAAATAGAACCAAATTATATGCGTAAATCCCAAGCTGAAGAACAACTAGCTCTAAAAAACAAAAAGAAAGTTTAGATAAGAATCTTCTAGTAAAGATTAAGGACATAATTAATATGGGGGATTAATGCAATTGAAAATAAAATTTATTCATACTGCCGATATTCACCTGGGAAGTAGATTTAATAATGCAAGTTTTCCTGGGGATATAGCAAAAATTAGAAGACAAGAAATGTGGAGTACTTTCCACGATATAGTAAGTTTAGCACATAAAGAAAAGGTAGATTTTTTATTTATAAGTGGAGATCTATTTGAAAGCGAACTAATTACTTTAGGTGATCTTAAAAGAATTAATGAAGCATTTAAGTCTATTCAAGATACTCAGATATTGATAACACCAGGAAATCACGATACATATGGCGAAAAGAGTCCATATAAACTCATAAGCTGGTCTGAAAATGTCAATATATTTAAGGCGCAAGAATTATCTTTAATAGAATTTACAGACCTTAATACTAATATTTATGGATTTGCTTGGAGTGAAAAATACATATCTAATGAATTTAGATATAATATGGATCCTTTGGATAAGGATAAAAATAATATTCTAATGCTCCATGGTGATATATATAATAAAAAATCTAATTATTTCCCAATTGATAAGAACTACTTAAAAAAGCTTAGCTTCGACTACGTAGCACTAGGACATGTACACAAACCTGATATTCAAGAAAATGGTATAGTTTATCCTGGGAGCCCAGAACCTCTGGATTTTGGAGAAATCGGATCACATGGAGTAATACTTGGACAATTGCAAGATAGTAGAGTTCAAACAAAGTTTATTACAATGTCAAAGAGACAGTTCCTAAATGAAGAGCTTTATTTGCATCCTGAAATGACTTATCAAGAAATAATTAATATTATTCAATCTTATCATGGAAGAGAAAGAAACTTATACCGATTAAGTCTACTAGGACTTGTAGATTCAGATATCGATATGGACCAAGTCATTAATGATGTGAATAAAGAATTTTATTATATAGAGATAAACAACCAAGTTGAACCAGATTACGATTTGGATAAAATTATGAATCAAAACTCTGATAATATAATTGGTCTGTTTATTAAAGAAATGAGAAAAAAGGATTTAGAAGATATAGAAGTTAAAAATGCGCTTTATTTAGGCCTTCAAGCGTTGTTAAAGGAGAAGGTGTAAATGTATATAAAAAAGTTAATTATATCATCATTTGGAAAGTACGAAAATGAACAGATAGAATTTAAAGAAGGAATCAATATTGTATACGGAGAAAATGAATCGGGTAAGTCTACAATCCATAAATTTATTGAGGCAATGTTATTTGGCTTTTTTAAAGATCAGAAAGCTAGAAGAGCATACAGTGACGATTACAATAAATATTTGCCTTTACACACAAATAAATACGGCGGGATATTAATATTTAATGATCAAGGGAAAGAGATAAGAATTGAGAGAAACTTACTTAAGGGTAAGGACAAAGTAATAATATATGATAATAATACTGGAGAAGACATAAGTAATAAGTATTATTATGACGTGTCAACCAAGCTTTACGCTCCCTTTGATGACAGTGTAATGAATCGTAGAATATATAAGAACACTATTAGCATATCTCAACTTGGATGTGGTACTAGTAGTGACTTGATAGAAGAATTAAAAGATAAGTTGATAAATCTAAATGATAGTAAGAGTGATTTATCTGTACGTACTGCAATTTCATCCTTATCAGATAGCTTATATGCTTTGGGAACAGAGAAAAGGAAGAATAATTCACCAATGTATGAAATGCAGACGTCACTAGAAAAACTCCAAAAGGATCGAAACATGATCATTGAAAACATGGATAAAGTTTCGACTATGGTGAGTGAAATTAATATTCTAGATTCGAATATAGAAAAAAATACAATGATAAAAGAGAAGTATTCTAACGATATCAAAGCTTTGAAGTATCAAAAAGAACGTATAAGGTTAGAAGAATACAATAGAAAATTAGATGAGAATAATAATTTGTTGAAAGAAATGCGTGAAATAAAATGTTTTAACGTATCTGAAAAAGATTATAAGCATTTGAAAAAGAATATGGATGAAATAAACATGTTACAAAAACAGGTTGTAAGTGGAATTGAGAAAAAAGAAAAGTGTAAAAATGAAATTAGTAAAATAGAACGTACTTTACCAAGAGGCCATTCGCTTTATAAAAATAGAGATTTTAAATTGGATTACAATGAAATGCAAAATCTTAATAATGAAAAAAATATTCTAGTGTATAAAAGACAAAATAGTAATCAGGTTCTTTTAGAGGACAAGTTAAAAAAAGATAGAGAAGATTTTCAGAAGTATTGTATTATTTTTGTTTTAAGTTTATTATCTAGCATAAGTAGTATAATACTTGGCTTAATACATGATCCTTTATTATATGTATTCCTGTTATTTTTGCCAATAGCCTATTTAAATTATAAAAAGTTCAATCATAGAAAGAAAGAAATAAGTATTGTTAAGAAACAACTGCTCGAAATGCAAAATACATATGAGGAATTAAAACTCCGATTAGAAACTGTTGAAATTAATATTAATAATATAATAAAAAAATATGATTGCAAATCTTATGAGGAATTCATAGGAGAATATTATCAGAATGCAAAGGACACAAGTGCTCTAGACAAGGTGAAAGAAGAACTCATTATTCTTAGAGAAAGAAATAAAAATATTGACGATAGTATAGAGTTTCTTGAAGAAGAGATAAGAAAACTCAAGGATGAAAACTACAGTTTACTTGAAAAAAACAATGTTAATACTTTAGAAGAATTTGAAGAAAATATAAATAATATTTTAAGACGAGATCAGTTAAAATTAAAATCAGAGAATAATAAAATAGTATTAAAAAATATCATACCCATAGAAGAATTGCAGAAAGTTATTAGCAATGTAGAGATTCATACATCAACAGAAGAACGTACAGTTTACGATGATTTAGATAATTTAATGAAATATGAGACCTCTGCCAATGAAAAAATAAAATCTATGGAAATAGAAAAATCAAAATTAGAAGGACAAATAGAAACTTTAATATCTCAAAACGCTAGTTTGCCAGATGTAGAGAATGAAATTATATTTATAGAAAATGAGATATTGAAATTACGTAGCAAAGAGAAATCATTACAGTTGGCTATAAGCACTATACAAAATATTTCTGAAGAAATACATAATGAACTTGCACCTGAATTAAATAAATTATTAGGTGAAATTATAAGTAAAATAACAGGGAAATACCAAGTACTAAAAGTCGCAAAGGATTTAGATATAAAAGTTGAACATCCTATAGATAATCAATTAATAGATTTAAATAAATTGAGTTCTGGAACATTAGATCAAGTGTATTTTGCATTTAGAATGGGACTAAATCAATTCCTAAACAAGTCAGAGTTTCCAATTTTGCTAGATGAGTCTTTTATTCAGTACGATGATAATCGTTTAGCAAATACTCTAAAATATTTAACTGATAATAATAAAAAAAGACAAATATTAATATTTACATCACAAGATAGAGAAGTCAGAATTACTGAGAAATATACTCTACAATATAATCTTATTAAACTACACTAATATAATTAGGGTCCCTCTTTAAGTGACCCTAATTAACTTTTCTATCAAATCACACAATATTATACTTTTTCTTCTCCTACAAGCATTTTTATGGAATATAAACCAGCTATTCCGATAATAGCATAAATGATTCTACTTAACATAGCTGATTGACCTCCAAATACTGCTGCGACTAAATCAAATTGAAAAAATCCAATCAGGCCCCAGTTTATAGCACCGATAATAACTAATAATAATGCAAATTTATCCATATATTTCATCTCCTTTATTAGAAAATCAATATTAGTATGTGTAGAAAAATAAATTTTATCAAAATAATTTTATTAAAATAATTTTACTATGATTTATTTAACTAATCTTGATATAATCTTCTATTAATATCTATTTGAATAGTACTAAGATGGTATAATTGAAAAAGATTAATATATTAAAGGAGGATAATCCATGTTAAAAGATATGGCTATTAGTTATATAGAAAGTGAACTCAAATACGGTGAAGAAAGGAAACTATATCACTTTAACTGTGCAGAAACATTGTTATGTGCTTGTAACGATACTTATAATTTAGGTTTAGATAATAAAGTCTTTAAGGCTATTGTGCCTTTTGGTGGAGGGTTTTACTCTGAAAAAGCGTGTGGTGCATTAACAGGAGCTATAGCAGCTTTAGGGATAATGTTCTCAGAAGATAAACCTACTTCTAATGATAAATTAAAAGAGATAACTAGGAGATGGGTGAAGGTATTTGAAGATGAATTCGGAAGTACTGAGTGTAAAGATATAAAAAAAACCCATAGAGATGAAGTAACAGGCTGCGGGTTGGTAATGATAAGAGCTGCAGAATTATTTGAGAAGGAAATTAGAGAAAGTCAAAGTATTTAAGATGCACTTTGAGATATGATGCTATAGTAATCATTGACTTTAAGAACTAATTGACGCATTAACATATTAATAATAAAATAGAACGAAGAAAAAAGTTAAATATAAGAGGTTGATTCAATTGAGCAAAAAAACTAGAGTGGTAGTAGGCATGTCAGGTGGAGTAGATTCTTCCGTGGCTGCTTTATTGTTAAAAGAACAAGGCTATGATGTTATTGGCATATTTATGAAAAACTGGGATGAAGAAGATGAAGAAGGAGTATGTACAGCTACCCAAGATTATGAAGATGTAGTTAAAGTATGTAACAAAATAGGTATCCCATATTATACAGTAAATTTTGTGCAAGAATATTGGGACAAGGTTTTTTCTTATTTTCTAGAAGAATATAAAAAAGGTAGAACTCCGAATCCAGATGTTCTATGCAATAAAGAAATTAAATTTAAAGCTTTTATGGAATATGCTTTAAAAGTTGCTAAGGCAGAGTACCTTGCCACTGGTCACTATGCTCAAGTAGCGTATGAAGATGGTTATTATAAACTTCTTCGCGGAATAGATAGTAATAAAGACCAAACATATTTTTTATGTCAACTAGGTCAAGGACAATTAGCAAAAACTATGTTTCCTATTGGTAATATGGAAAAGAGTGATGTTAGGATGATTGCTGAAAGAGAAGGACTTATCACTGCAACTAAAAAAGATTCTACAGGAATATGTTTTATAGGTGAGAGGAATTTTAATCAGTTTTTAAACAATTATCTGCCTGCTAAAGAAGGGCGAATTATGGATTTAGAGGGCAATATTAGGGGTAAACATTCAGGGTTAATGCATTATACATTAGGTCAAAGGAAAGGTTTAGGAATTGGTGGCCAAGGAAGTGGAGAACCGTGGTTCGTTGTAAAAAAAGATCTTAAATCAAATATATTATATGTAGTACAAGGAGCAGAACATCCAGAGTTATTTTCTAATGGATTAGTTGCTACTAATATGAACTGGATTAAAGGCAGTGCACCATCGATGACATTTGATTGTACAGCTAAATTTAGATATAGACAATCTGATCAAAAGGTTAAAGTAGAAGTTATGGAAGAAAATAAAATAAGTGTAAATTTCAACGAAAAACAAAAAGCCATTACCCCAGGTCAAGAAGTAGTACTCTTCAATGGAAAAGAGTGCCTAGGAGGCGCAACAATTGATCAAGTAATTAAATAAAGTTTACTTTATTTTAATACTAAATTAAGTTTTTAATGATATCTTATTGGAATGCCATTAGATATATTAAGGAGAGAAAAATGAAAGTACTTTTTGTTGAAGATGAAAAAAAAGTTACGGATGCTTTACAAGAATTATGCAAAATTCAAAATATTGAATGTGATATAGCAAATGATGGACAAGAAGGGTTGATATACGCTCAGTCAAGTATATACGACGTTATAGTTTTAGATATTATGTTGCCATTTAAAAGTGGTATCGAAATATTAAAGGAAATAAGATCTGAAGGAAATAACACCTCAGTATTACTTTTAACGGCCAAAGATTCTTTAGACGATATCGTTAAGGGCTTAGATGCAGGTGCGGATGATTATTTAGTAAAACCTTTTGCTTCAAAAGAATTATTTGCACGTCTAAGAGCATTAGGTAGAAGGCTAGAAAAGGAATATGTAGAGGGTTTAATAACAATAGGGAATGTTGAATTTGATTTGATCAATTATAATATAAGAATAGATGGAGAACCCATAAAGGTTACTTACAAAGAGGCTCTTCTTCTTGAGATGCTAATTAAACGACCAGAACAAGTTTTTACTAGAGAGCAAATTTTAGATAGAGTATGGGGTTTTGATAGTGAGGTTAATGAAAATAACATCGAGATTTATGTTCATAATCTGAGAAAAAAACTTAAAAACACTAATCTTAGAATTGATACTGTTCGGAGTGTTGGATACACCTTGAGGGTATCATAAATGTTTAAAAAATTACATTTAAAATTAACTTTCACAAATGCATTGATTCTCATATGTTTCTTATTTATGTTTTCCTATTCTATAGTAGGTATTTCTTCTATGGCACTTGATAGGACCTCTGAAAATTCTTTAAGACAAAGATCACTTCAATTAATAAGTTTGAGTAAATCATTAGATAGCTTCGAACTTGTAGTTATAGATGATAGGAATTCTCGTGTCGATGGAAACATACTTGGAAATGTTATGGACATACACCATGTAATTTGGAATAATAATAAAAAGTTATCAACTTTAAATATAGTAGACGGTGAATTAATCAATGTATTGTTCGATAAAGCTTTAAATACTTTTAAAAATAAGGATGAACAATTTAAGATTATTAAAGCAAATGGCCTAAGCTATAGAATGTATTCTCAGTATTATGAATTGCCTAGCGGAAGAGGTGGTGTAATTCAAATATTTCAATCAAGAGAAGTAGATAATTATATACTCAATCAATTATTTGTTGTAATTATGATTATAGGCTCAGTAAGCATAGGAATATTGATTTTTATAAGCTCCTATTTAGCTAAAAAATCTCTAGAACCGGTAAGGTTATCTTATGAAAGGCAAAAAGAGTTTATTGCAGATGCATCACATGAATTACGTACTCCTTTAACGATAATGAGGACAAATTTAGATTTGTTGTCCATGAAAGAAAATGAAACTATAATTGAAAATAAAAAATGGTTCGACAATATTTATAGTGAGACAGAAACAATGGCAAAACTGGTTCACAATTTACTTACACTAGCGCAAGTCGATAATAATCAGGTGAACACACGATCTGAAATTGTAGATTTATCAGTATTGACTCAAAAAACATGTGATAAATTAGTGCTGATGGCAAGTGAAAAAGATATTTCATTTAAGAGTATTATTGCTGATAATGTTATGGTAAAAGGTGATGTAAATAGATTAGAGCAGCTCATTGTAATACTTATAGACAATGCTATTAAGTACACAACTACAGGAGGAGAAATTCTTGTAAGTCTAATGACTACGCCAGAAAAAGCATATCTAAGTGTTAAAGATAATGGCGTTGGGATAAGTAATGAAGACAGGGAAAAGATTTTTGAACGTTTTTACCGAGTAGATAAAGTTAGATCAAGAGAACAGGGTGGGGTTGGATTAGGTTTAAATATTGCTAAATGGATTATTGCAGATCATAAAGGAACAATTGAAATTAAAAGCAAATTAGGAAAAGGTAGTGAATTTATCGTTGGGCTAAACAAAAAGAATCGATAAATACGTTTTATGGAGGAAGTAAAATGAGTAAAAGAATACTAAAAATCGTTATTATTTGCATAATTATTGGAGTAGGTCTAGTTTCAATACCTCAGCTATTTTCTAGTGAGAGTTCTGAAAGAATTATTGAACTATCTAGTAATCCTCCACAAAAGGAATTAATAAAACAAGTTTTTTCAGATCCATCTGGTACGTATAAAGGCGATACTGAAAGAGTCACTATTAGCGCTAATGGCGATATTATGTTTCATGGAGTTCAAATAAGTAGTGCCTATGAGAATGGTAGTTACAATTTTGATGATAACTTTAAACATGTAAAAAAATACATCCAAAACGCTGATTTAGCTTTAGGAAATTTTGAAACTACTACTGCCGGAGGACAACCTACTGGTTATCCTGTGTTCAATGCACCAGATGAGACCCTTAAAACTTTATCCGATGTAGGTTATGATGTATTAGCTACTGCAAATAATCATGCATTAGATAAAGGGAAAAACGGTATAATTAGAACTATTGAAAAGATAAATGAAAATAATATGGTCAATGTGGGGACATATACAGAACCTGGAGAACACATCTATATCACAGAAATAAATGGTATAAAAATCTCTATATTGGCGTACACTTATGGTCTAAATGGTATGGATAGTTTGTTGACTAATGAAGAGAGAGATTATATGGTCAATCTGATTAGAGAAGATAAAATTAAAAAAGATATCGAAAGATCAAAGGAATTGGGAGCAGATTTCACTATAGCATTTATGCACTGGGGAAACGAATATCAGTTAACACCATCGAGTTACCAAGTTGAGCTGGCAAATGATATGTTCTCCTGGGGTGCAGACATTATTCTTGGAAGTCATCCTCATGTTATACAAAAATCTGAGATAGTAGAAGTTGATGGAGAGATGAAGTATATTATTCATTCAATGGGAAACTTTATATCAAATCAGAGAAGAGAAACATTAGGCTCCATTGCTAATAAAAATTATACTGAAGATGGGGTTATAGTAAACATTACTCTTGAGAAAGACTTCTTATCTGATAAATCAAAAATACACAGTGTAAATTATATACCTACATGGGTAAATAGGACTGGAAGTAGTAATAATTATAAATATGAAATTCTACCGGTGAAAGATGCTTTAAATTACAATCTCAGTAATGAAATAAAATCAAAATTAGAAGAATCCTATAAAAATACTATGGGCAAAATGAAGTTATATAGAGATATAAGTGGGAATTAAATTATGATAGAGTTTTTAAGCTTACAAGAAAAAGATCTAGATAGAATCCTTCAGATAGAAAACCATTGCTTTAAGGTTCCTTGGAGTAGGAATATGTTCCTAGAGGAACTAGATAATCCTTTAGCGGATTATACAATCATCAAGGATCACGGAATTATAGCTGGATACGTAGGAATGTGGTTTGTTTTAGATGAAGCACATATTACTAATATAGCGGTTCATACGGATTATCAAGGTAAAGGATTTGGAGGAAGACTATTATCATATATTATAGATAAGGCTAAGATACAAGGAATTACAAGTATGACATTAGAAGTGAGAAGGAGTAATATTTCAGCACTTTACTTATATAATAGGTTTAACTTTGTCAATTGTGGAATACGCAAAAATTATTACGAAGATACTAGAGAAGATGCAATAATCATGTGGAGGGATTTATAGTGAAAAAAATAGTCGTATTAATATTAGCGATTACTATACCTATTTTTGTGCTTTTGACTTGTACAGAGTTAATAGTAAAGTGGGATGATTTTTTTTATAAACAATATAATGCAAATAGTGTAGAAGAAGCTACTACAATGGAAATAGACGATCTTATGAAAGTTACTGATGAAATTCAAGACTACTTATTAGGGGATAGAGAAGATTTTTTAATTACTGGTGTAATAGATGGCCAATCACAATTAGTTTTTAATGAGAGAGAAATCATACATATGGAAGATGTAAAGGATCTTTTTAATGGTGGTATTATGATTAGGAATATATCTTTTTTATTAATATTAATTTCATCCATTTATTTATGGAATAAAGACAAGAAAGCTCTATATAGATCAATGATCTATAGTGCTATTGGCTACTTTACTCTAGGAGTTATTTTAGGGATACTATTATTAAGTAATTTTAATAAATACTTTGTAATATTTCACGAAATCTTTTTTAGAAATGACTTTTGGATGTTAGACCCGAGTAATAGTGTGTTAATTAATATGGTTAATATAAACTTCTTTATGAATATTGCTGCATTAATACTAGGTAGCAGTTTGCTTATTGTGATTTTAATTGGTATTTTCGGTAAAATAATTCTTCATAAGAAAGGAAACTCTTATGAAAGATAAAGATGTATATATATTAGGAATAGAGTCTTCATGTGATGAGACAGCAGCTTCAATAGTAAAAAATGGACGAGAAAGCCTATCAAATATCATTTACTCACAAATTGAAATACATCAGCCTTATGGTGGTGTAGTTCCAGAGGTAGCATCTAGGAATCATATTAAAAAGATTGATATTATTGTAGATAAAGCTCTAGAGGAAAGTGGGCTTACATTAAATGATATGGACGCTGTAGCTGTGACTTATGGACCAGGTTTAATAGGTAGCTTATTGGTAGGGTTATCATTTGCTAAAGCATTATCCTATAGTGTTGACATACCGTTATTAGGGATTAATCATATAGAAGGACATATATGTGCAAATTATATAAATAACTATCATGTAATGCCGCCATTTATTACTCTTGTAGCATCAGGAGGTCATACAAATATTGTAGTTGTTAAAGATTATGGTGTATATGAGGTTTTGGGTCAAACAAGAGATGATGCAGCAGGAGAGGCTTTTGATAAAATATCTAGGTCTCTAGATTTAGGGTACCCAGGCGGACCTGCTATAGACAAAGCAGCTAGTAAAGGAGATTCTAGTTTTATTAATTTCCCAAGATCTTATCTGGAAGAAGACTGTTTTGACTTTAGTTTTAGTGGATTGAAATCTGCTGTTTTAAATTATTTGAATACGTGCAAGATGAAAGAGATACCAATAGAGACTAACAATATTGCGGCAAGTTTTCAAGCAGCAGTTATTGACGTTTTGGCAAGTAAGGTTATTAAAGCTGCATTGGATACTCAAATATCTACTATTTGTTTATCTGGTGGGGTAGCTCGTAATAGTTTGTTACGTAGTACTCTTGGCACTATGACTTCTGACCTAGGGTTGAAGCTTCATTTTCCAGAGCCGGATTTGTGTAGTGATAATGCGGCGATGATTGCTAGTGCAGGGTATTTTAAGTTTATTAAAGAGGAGTATTCACACTTTGACTTAAATGCTATAGCAAACTTAAAAGTTAAAGAGCCTGTGGATAATATTTGAATTAATTTGTCGAAATCAATGATAAAATAAAAGAATTTGTGGATAAAACACAGAAACAAGAATATATAAGAAAATTGTCCTGCAAAATTTGTGGATAAGGCTGTGGAAAAGTGGACATTATTAGTTGAAGATTAGAGTAAAAAGTTAGACTACTCAATATATTTTCACTATTCATGTTTCTAATAATGATTACAAGGGTAATCTATAGTATGAATATTATATTGATGAAGGGGAGATATTATGTTAAGTCAACGATTAACAGAAGAAATAAATTTACAAATTAAGTATGAGTTTTTTTCGGCACAGTTATATCTATCTATGGCGTCATATTGCGCAGATAATGACTTGCCTGGGTTTGAAAATTGGTTTATAATGCAAGCAGAAGAAGAGCGTTTCCATGCTATGAAGTTTTATAATTACTTAAACAGCAGAGGTGCTAAAGCAATAATCACAGGATTTGATGATCCTAAAGTGGATTTTGAAGATTTAATGGATTGCTTTAAGTTTGGATTAGAGCACGAGAAATTTGTAACTTCAAGGATGTATCATCTAATGGATATATCTCAAGAAGAGAAAGAATACGCATCAATCAGTATGCTAAATTGGTTTATAGATGAGCAAGTCGAAGAAGAAGAGAGTTTTAGTAATATTATTGCTCAATTAAAGTTTATGGGTACTGGTTCAGATGTAGTGTATAGATTAGACAGAGAATTAGCTGCAAGAGCATTTGTGCCGCCAGTAGAGTAGTTTTAAACCCGTGCAACCATAGATAAATTTCATAGTATTTTTCTATGGTTGTGAACTTTGGGAAAAGACGTGTTAATTATCAATTTTCAAGGATTTCTAAGGTGCTTTGTTTTTCTGCCCATAAATTTATTATATTATCTAAATCTTCTTTTATTTTGTCGTATTGATTTGTAATGTTTGTAGAATTGTCAAAGTCTTCGTAGAAGTTTTCTTTACACATAAGTTCTTCTATTTCTTTTATTTGGGTTTCAAGTGTGGAGATTAGTGATTCTAAATCTGAAATCTCTTTTTTAAGTTCTTTAAGTTTTTGTTTTTCTATATTTTCTTTTTTTCTTAAATTAGTTAATTGGGTTTTTGTCATCTTAGTATCTATGGTACTTTCTTCTTCTATCATACGAGCTTCATCTATCTTATTAAGATAATAGTCATAGTTACCTTGAAATATTGTGATGCCGTTATTGTCTAGTACTAAGAGCTTGTCTACTACCCTATTTAAAAAATATCGATCATGAGAAATTAGTAGAACAGTACCAGTATAATTTTCAAGTGCATTTTCTAATATATCCTTTGTTTCCATATCTAAATGATTTGTAGGCTCATCCATTAACAAGAGATTAGATTTAGACAACATTAATTTTGCTAAGGAGACTCTACTAATTTCGCCTCCAGATAAAGAATGGATTTTCTTATAAACATCTTCACCTGTAAACATAAATGCAGCTAAGAAACTGCGAATTTCTCCCTCTTTAGCTGAAGAACTTGCCTGCCACACTTCTGTTAAAATGTCATTGTCTCTAATTAAATCTTCATGTTCTTGATGGAAAAAACCTATATTTACATTATGACCATATATTACTTCTCCTTCATCTTGTACAATATCACCTTTTATAATATTTAATAATGTAGTTTTACCAGTTCCATTTGCACCGATAATCCCTACTTTTTCTCCACGTAAAATATTAAAATTTACATTTTGAAATAGCATGTTTTTATCAAATGATTTTTTTAAGTGAATTGCATCTAAGACAACTTTACCGCTTGTTACTTGTGGTTCAAATCGAATCTGTGCTTTTTTGTGAAAATCCATAGGTTTTTCTAATATATCAATCTTCTCTAGCATTTTTTCTCGACTTTCTGCTCTCTTAATACTTTTTTCTCTATTATATTGTTTAAATCTTTTTATTATTTCCTGTTGTCTTTGGATTTCCTTTTGTTGTATATCATAATGATGTAATGAAGTTTCTAGATTTTCTTTTTTTCTTTGTAGGTATTGTGTGTAATTTCCAGAATACTGCGTTAATTTATTGTTTTCTATTTCAAATGTTTTATTAACTAGTGCATCCAAAAAATATCTATCATGTGATATGATAACAAGAGCTCCATTATATGAATCAAGATAATTTTCTAACCAATGAATTGCATTCATATCCAAGTAGTTAGTCGGTTCATCTAATAAAAAAAGTTCAGGCCGTAATAATAGTAGTTTTCCTAAAGCGACGCGAGTTTTCTGACCTCCACTCAGTTCTTTGATTTTTTTTTGCTGATCTTCGTCATTAAAACCAAGACCATTAAGTACACCACGTATGCGGCTTTGCACCTCATATCCACCTTGATTTTCAAAGGTTTCCACTAATATAGAGTATTTATTCATAATAGGATCTAGGTCTTTACTTATACTCATAAGTTCTTGGTACTTGTGCATCTCCTTTTCTACAGCAAGTAAATCTTGAAACACATGTAACATTTCGTGATAAATATTATTATCTTCATTGAGATCTAAATTTTGTGATAAGTAACCAATTGATATATTTTTATTTATGTTAATTTCTCCAGAATCAAATTCTAAATTATTGGTTAGAATTTTAAAAAGAGTTGATTTACCAGAGCCATTTCTACCTACAATACCAATACGATCGTTTCTATCTATTTTAAAAGTAATATTTTCTAATATTAAAGTAATTCCAAAGCTTTTTGTTATACTATTACAAGTAAGCAATTGTACACCTCCAGTTTCATAATACTTTATTTTAACAGAAATTTTAAGAAAGATAAACGTTTAATTTGACAATAGGTATTAGTGTTGCTATAATAATAATAAAAATTTCTTATAGATTTGTTTTTGGAAGGAGTATTTTAATGCAGAGAAATTCAGTAAAGGTATCTATGGCAGTAGTAAGAAGATTACCAAAATATCATAGATATTTAGGAGAACTAATAGAAAAAGATATTCTGAGGATATCATCAAAAGAACTAGGAAAGATAATGGGTTTAACTGCATCACAAATACGTCAAGATTTAAATTGTTTCGGAGGTTTCGGACAACAAGGCTATGGATATAATGTAGTGGAATTGTATAAAGAAATTGGTCATATACTAGGATTAGACAAAGAATATAAATGTGTTATCATCGGAGCAGGTAATTTAGGTCAAGCGATTACTAATTATGAAGGTTTTAGAAGAGAAGGCTTTAAATTGATGGCTATGTTTGATATTAATCCAAGGTTAATAGGCAATACAATTAGAGATATTAAGATTAGCGATATTTCAGAGTTAGAAGAATATGTTGTTGATAACGATATTGTCATTGGAATTATATGTGTGCCAAAAGAAAATAGCCAAGAAATAGCGGATACACTTGTAAAAGCAAATGTAAGAGCAATATGGAATTTTTCACCGTCAGATGTGAAAGTACCAGAAGACGTTGTTATCGAAAATGTAGCAATTAATGAAAGTTTATATACTTTGACTTATTTAATTAATGAAGATAACTTAGATATATAATTGACTTAGATTAGTTAGATGTGTATAATATCATCAAGTAAATATATGGCTGTGACATTGACGTCTATGATGAGATTATGCTCATGCATGGGCGTTTTTTTGAATACTTGGAATCAATAAATAGTATAATAAAATGGGGAGGAATGCATAATGACAAAGCAAGAAGTGCTACAAGAAGCAAAAGAATTGGGGGTTGAGTTTATTCACTTACAATTTACAGATTTAGTAGGTGTAATGAAAAATTTATCTATCACTATTGAACAATTGGAAAAAGCATTAGATGGGGAATTAATGTTTGATGGTTCATCAATTGATGGTTTTGTAAGGATAGAAGAGTCAGATATGTATTTACGGCCAGATTTAAATACATTCGTAGTATTCCCTTGGAAACCACAAGTTGGTAAAGAAGCTAGATTAATATGTGATATATATAATCCAGATGGTACTGCTTTTGAAGGATCACCAAGACAAATATTAAAAAAGATAGTAAAAGAAGCAGAAGATATGGGATACACTATGTTTGTAGGTCCTGAGTGTGAATTCTTTTTATTTGAAATAGGAGAAGATGGTGCACCAACTTTAAAAACCCATGACAATGCAGGATATTTTGATTTAGCTCCTGTAGATTTAGGCGAGAGTGCAAGAAGAGATATGGTAATTACCTTAAAAGAAATGGGATTTGAAATAGAAGCTTCTCATCATGAAGTAGCACCAGGACAACACGAAATCGACTTTAAATATGCAGATGCACTAAAAGCGGCAGATGATATTATGACATTTAAAATGGTTGTCAGAACTATAGCTCAAAGACATGGATTACATGCTACTTTTATGCCAAAACCAATATTCGGCATTAACGGATCTGGAATGCATATTAATCAATCTTTATTTAAAGATGGAGAAAATGCATTTTATGATAAAAATGCAAAGTATCAATTAAGTGAAACTGCAATACAATATACTGCTGGATTAATAAAACACGCTAGAAGTATGGCGGCACTTACAAATCCAACAGTTAACTCATATAAAAGACTAGTACCAGGTTATGAGGCACCAGTATATATTGCCTGGTCACCTAAAAACAGGAGTCCATTAATAAGAATTCCTGCTAAAAGAGGAGCTTCTACTAGAGTAGAAATGAGGAACCCTGATCCATCTGCAAATCCATACTTAGCCCTTGCAGCTAATTTAGCAGCTGGTCTAGACGGTATTAAAAACAATTTACAAGCACCAGAACCTGTATTCTCGAATGTATACGAAATGACTGCTGATGAGAAATACGATAAAGATATAGAAAGTTTACCAGGTACATTAATCGAAGCTATTGAAGAACTCAAGAAAGATGAATTAATGATGAAGGTATTAGGTGATCATGCCAAAGTTAAATACGTTGGAGCTAAATTACGTGAATGGAATGAATATAGTACAAAAGTATCCCAATGGGAATTAGATCAATACTTAACTAGTATATAATGTTGTAAAAATCTCATTACAATAATATTACTTTACGGTATGTTTACCATAAAAAGGCTTTATTTAGTAAAGCCTTTTTATGAATTCTTTTTATTTATTAAATAATGAATAGTATAACTAAATTCATAGATATAAGTTGGTCGTAGAAGGTGGGTGAGGTGAATGTTACAGAATATTATACTATGTATAAATAATAAAACTAATGAGAATAGTATCACATCTAATTTAAAAAAAATCGGATATAATGTGCTCATCTGTGATGATGGTAATAGCCTTATCCGTATGGCTAGATCTAGGAATATCGATCTTGTATTATTAGATGATGAGGTTAAAGGAATAAGAGCAATAGATATTGTCAATATAATATCTTCAGAAAAGATATGCCCAGTTGTAATAATGTCTAATCAGTATGGAACAGATTATCTCAATTGGATTGAAAAAGGGTGGGTATATACATACGTAAATGTACCATTAGAAAGATATGAACTATTAAAAGTAGTACAAGGAGCTATTGCAACTGGTCAAAGGCTTTTAGAGTTAGAGAGAGAAATACAAAAATTACGAAACGAAATAGCTCAACGAAAGACTATTGAAAAAGCAAAAGGAATTGTAATGGAAAAGCGCAAATGCTGTGAGGATGACGCTTATAAATATTTAAGAAAAACTAGCATGGATAAGGGAATTTCAATTGAAAATATTTCATTAGCAATCATAAATAAATATTGCAAATAAAAAGTAGTGGAAGATTCCACTACTTTTTATTACTTGTATTTTTCATATTTCATATCAGAAATTTTAATAAATCCAAATAATACTGGCAAAGTATTGGTAACAATAGGTACAAATTGTTTAATTGTAAAAAACAAGTAAGTCTTATCTAAAGTTATACTTGGAATGAAAAAAATGAGTTTTAAAATATTTAAAATTATAATTGTAATACATATTAAATACTCTAGAAACTTATTTTGTTTTCTTACTCTAATTAAGATAATACTAATTAGGCCTAACAATACTGATAAAACTAAGAATATAATAAATTCTATTATGCTAGCACTGCCTAATGGTAAATCTAATAAAGTAAACGTGTCTGTAATTGCGAAGTAAGAAACAAATTCGATAAAATATCCTATGATTAAAATTACTAACAATAACAGTTGAATTAATGTTATTATAAATGTCTTGTAAGTTTTTTGTTCAAACATAATTCTCTCCTTAATAACTTATATATATATACTTATTGTACCAAAATATAATGAATTGTGGTAATATTATTAGAAAAAGTAATGGGTGGATACTATGATAAAAGAATTAATAGAAAGTAATAGTGGTTTAACTTTAAAAGTTGATTGCTTAAACTTACAGCAGACATTTGAATGTGGTCAGTGTTTTAGATGGGATATAAATGATGAAGGTAATTATATAGGTATAGCTAATAATAAAGTTATTGAAATACGTCAAAATAGCGACTATGTTGACATAGTCAATATAAACAAGCAAGAATTTAATAGTTTCTGGCATAGTTATTTTGATTTAAACAGAGATTATCAAAGTCTTATAAATAAGATATCTAATGAAAATGTAATGATTAAAGCTACAGGGTATGGAAGTGGAATTAGACTGTTAAACCAAGATGAATGGGAAACTCTTATCTCTTTTATAATTTCTGCAAATAACAATATTCCAAGGATTAAAAGTATAATTCAAAGTTTTTGTGAAAGCTTTGGTGATAAATTATACTACAATGGAAGAACTTATTATTCATTTCCAACTCCACAAAGTTTGAAAGGTATTACTGTGGCAGATTTAGATCAAATTAAAAGTGGCTATAGAGCAAAATATATAGTAGATGCAGTAAACAAAGTAAATGAAGGTGTAGTGGACTTGTATAAGCTTAGTAATATATCCACGGAAGAAGCTCGAAAAGAACTACTAAAAATAAAAGGTGTAGGACCAAAAGTAGCTGATTGCATATTGTTATTTTCAATGAGTAAGTATGACTGTTATCCAATGGATGTATGGATTAAGAGAGTAACTGAGAATTACTATTTTAACAGAGAAGCAAGTTCAAAAGAAATACAAGAATTAGCACAAAATTATTGGGGTGATAATGCTGGATTTGCTCAGCAGTATTTATTTTATTACGCACGAAATAATATGTGAAGGTAATAAAGTGAATAATCAATAACATAATCTTACAATTAATTACTGGAGTGTGGAAAAATTGACAGGAAATTTATTAAATGTATTTGCAATTCTACTAGGAGGTATTCTTGGAACGGTCTTTAAAAGGAGAATTCCAGAAAAAATAAACCGAATAATGATTGACGCACTAGCACTAGGAGTAATGGTTTATGGTATATCAGAAGGAATCAAGATGTCAAATCCGCTTATAATATTTATAAGCCTTGGATTTGGAGCTATTATTGGTGAATTAATAGATATAGAAAGTAAATTGAATCAATTAGGTGATTATTTACAAAGTAAAATGGTTAATAGTAATAACATATCACAAGGCTTTGTTTCATCTTCTTTACTTTTTTGTGTAGGTGCAATGTCAATAATGGGTGCGTTACAAAGTGGATTACAGGATAAACACGATATTTTAATAGCAAAATCTTTTTTAGATGGAATCATGTCAATAATCTTTGCTTCAACTATGGGAATTGGAGTATTGCTATCCTCTATTACGGTATTCATGTATCAGGGGAGTATTATATTATTATCTGAGATAATAAAGCCCTATCTATCTAATTCAGTTATTAATGAGATGACAGCAGTAGGAGGAATATTAATATTTGCTATAGGTATTAATATTTTAGAAATTAAAAAATTAAAATTAGGGAATTTACTACCAGCTTTATTTATTCCTATTATTATACATATATTCTACCCATTCTAAAATATACTTCGTCCATACATAGATTAAACAGTCTTTTAGTCTATTATCTAAAAATGAGAATAAAAAGAAAAATACATGGTAAAATATAGTTGACTTTTACAGTTATGTTTTGTATGATTGTATATGAATTAGCACTCATTCGAATCGAGTGCTAACAGGAAAATGGATAAAATTTATAGAGGAGGTCTTTTAATGAATCTTAAACCATTAGGCGACAGAGTAGTAATTAAAGTAAAAGAAGAACAAGAAAAAACTGCAAGTGGAATCGTTTTGCCAGGTAGTGCAAAAGAAAAACCACAAGAAGCAAAAGTAATAGCAGTAGGTAGTGGAGAACTAATAGACGGTAAAAAAGTTGAACTTGAAGTTAAGGCTGGAGACAATGTAATATATTCTAAGTACTCTGGAACTGAAGTAAAAGTTGAAGGTGAAGAATACCTTATTGTTAGACAAAGTGATATTCTAGCGATTGTTGAGTAATATTAATTTTGAATATGAGGAGGAACTATAAAAATGGCAAAAGAGATTAAATTATCTTCAGATGCAAGAAATTCATTAGTTGAAGGTGTAAATAAATTAGCTAATACAGTGAAAGTAACACTCGGACCAAAGGGAAGAAATGTTGTATTATCAAGAAGTTTTGGATCTCCAATAATCACTAATGACGGGGTGACTATTGCAAAAGAAATCGAATTAGAAGATCCATATGAAAATATGGGAGCTCAGTTAGTAAAAGAAGTTGCAACAAAAACTAATGATGTTGCAGGAGACGGTACAACAACTGCTACTCTTCTAGCGCAAGCTATTATTAGAGAAGGACTTAAAAATTTAGCTGCTGGTGCAAATCCAATGGGGTTAAAAAGAGGTATAGAAAAAGCAGTAGATGTAGTAGTAAGTGATTTACAATATAAAAGCCAAAAAGTTGAAAATAAAGAATCTATTGCTCAAGTAGCTTCAATCTCGGCAGCTGATTCAGAAATAGGAAAACTAATTTCTGACGCTATGGAAAAAGTCGGAAATGATGGTGTTATAACTGTTGAAGAAGGCAAATCAATGGGTACAGAATTAGAATTCACAGAAGGTATGCAATTTGATAGAGGATATTTATCAGCTTATATGGCAACAGATATGGAAAAAATGGAAGCAGTTTTAGATAATCCATATATTCTTATTACAGATAAAAAAATAAGTAATATCCAAGAAATATTACCTATATTAGAGCAAATAGTTCAAACTAATGGCAAACTGTTAATCATTGCTGAAGATGTTGATGGCGAAGCATTAGCTACATTAGTAGTTAATAAATTAAGAGGAACATTTAACTGTGTAGCAGTAAAATCACCAGGTTTTGGAGATAGAAGAAAAGCTATGCTTTCTGATATTGCAGCATTAACAGGTGGAGAAGTTATTTCTGATGAGTTAGGTTATGACCTAAAAACTGTTACTATTGAGCAATTAGGTAAAGCTAGACAAATCAAAATTGATAAAGAAAATACTATCATAGTAGAAGGTCAAGGAGAAAAATCAAACGTAGAAGATAGAATTAAGCAAATCAAAAAGCAAATTCCAGAAACTGATTCTGAATATGATAGAGAAAAATTACAAGAAAGATTAGCAAAATTATCTGGTGGAGTAGCAGTAATCAAAGTTGGTGCTGCAACTGAAACTGAATTAAAAGAAAGAAAATATAGAATAGAAGATGCTTTAAATGCAACAAGAGCTGCTGTAGAAGAAGGCGTTGTAAGTGGTGGCGGAACTGCTTATATTAATACCATCGAAAAAGTAGAAGCTCTAATTGCAAAATTAGAAGGTGACGAAAAAACTGGTGCAACTATTGTAAGAAGATCATTAGAAGAGCCAGTAAGACAAATCGCTGAGAATGCAGGACTAGAAGGTTCAGTAATTGTTGAAAACCTTAGAGTAAAACAAGCAGGTATGGGATTTGATGTAGCAAAAGGTATCTATGTAGATATGTTTGAAGCAGGTATTATAGATCCTACTAAAGTATCAAGATCTGCAATTCAAAATGCAGCTAGTGTAGCTTCTATGTTCTTGACAACAGAAGCAGCAGTAGTAGAATTACCATCAACAGAATCAGCACCAGCAATGCCAGGCGGCGGTATGGGTGGCATGGGCGGTATGGGCGGCATGATGTAATTTAGGTTTTACAACCTTGTTAAATCAACGTTCAAATCCTTAACCAATTTGTAGTGTCCAGAAAAGTGACTGATATTAATTGTTAATAACTTTGAGAGGTTTTCCATTAAGTTTCAAAACTTATGGGAAGCCTCTTTTCTGTAGCTCTCCATCATATATTTTTGAGCAATTACGAACCTTTGAATCATGTAATAAGTTTTCTTATCAATAATATGTGGTCAGTATAGAGTAGCATAGTTCTAAGAGTACAATGCTCTCTTCTATAGTTTGTTTGAGAAGCTTATCAGATGACTGATTTGAATAACTTTAAAATCGCAACTAACAGCGTCTAAAAAAAAAATCTTCATCACCCCCTAAATTTCAAAGGAGTATTACGTAAAGCTAAGTGAATAGAGAGAAAGGCAAAATCATTGAAAGATGATAATACGCAAAGCTAAAGGGGCTAAGGAAATTTTTCTATGTCAGCCAGCTACCGTCGAACCAATGATATAAAACTCTTTTCTAACTAAATTCAAAAGATTAAGAATGGAGGTGACAAAATGAGATATAGGGCAGGCTTAATGCTATTGTTTTTTATGTTTTTATTCGTATTAGGAGCTTGCCAAAATAATGGAAACGAAGGGACTCATCTTGATAAAGAAAAAAGCACTGAACAAAAACAAGAAGAAAATAACTATCTATATGAAAGCGAAGCAGTGAAGGTTACTAAAACATTAGGTTGGCAACAACAAGACAGCTCGAGTAAGTATGTGGAAGAAAATATTATATTTCAAAATGGGAATGTGAAAGCAGTTTTGACATTTGTTTCAAAAGAAAAGTCATTAGATGAGATTAAAAGTGAATTGAAATCATCATTTAGAAATAGTGAGAAGATTGATGAAACTGAGAAATATCTTTCCCTAATATCGAATCGAAAAGAAAGTATTCGAATAGATATTTATTTGCATAGAGGAGAGGAACAAACTGGAATCTTAATTTTTATGGCTCCTTTTGAAGATTATAAAACAAATCAAACGTCGATAGAAGAATTAAAAAAAAATATACAATATTTCTAAGGAAAAGGTGGAATAACGATGAAAAAAACAATCATGCCTAGTATTATATTTGGCCTACTTTTATTATTTGTAGGTAATGTCTATGCAGCTGAACCAGTTGTCAATCCAAATTCAGAACTCTATGATACTTCTCGTATAATAGAGGAATTAGAATACGAGTTAACAGAAGAAAATAGTGAGAAAGCACTTCTTCAAGATGAATATGCAGATAATCGTTTGTACGAAGCGGAATTGTCCCTAGATGAAGGTGATTTAGAAAAGGCAGAAGAGTTACTGGAAGATTACGAAGAACATGTGAAACAAGTTGAAGAGGATATGGAAGTGGCAAAAGAAGATGGTGAAGACATATCCGCAGTAGAAGAAACAGTAGTTAAAAACGTCCAAAAACGTTCAGAAAACCTAAGAATGCTTTTAGAGCGTCAAGACCTTTCAGAAGAAACAAAGGCAGGTATTATGAAAGCCTTAGAGAATCAACAAAAGGCCGAGCAAAAATTCTTAGCAGCCCAAAAGAAAGCTGAAGAATCACTACAAAAAGCAAAAGAACGACAAGTAGAAGCACAACAAAAAGTTAAAGAGCGACAAGAAGAAGCACAACAAAAAGCAAAAGAACAACAAGAAGAAGCACAACAAAAAGCAAAAGAACAACAAGTAGAAGCACAACAAAAATCTAAAGAGCGACAAGAAGAAGCACAACAAAAAGCAAAAGAACAACAAGTAGAAGCACAACAAAAAGCTAAAGAACAACAAATAGAAGCACAAGAAAAAGCTGAAGGGCAAGAAGAGAGAACATCAGGTAGGCCATAACAGTTCAAGTAGAAACTATAGGGTAGTAATTATATTTAATATGGTTACTATCCCCCTTTATTAAATACGCTTTTTCTCCGATATAATGTGTAGAAAACTAAATTTTTGGTTTTAATAGGTTATATATGGAGGCATTATGGAGAATTTAAAACTTAAAGAGATCCTATTAGAAATTAAAAATGGAAATGAATTAGAAAGAGAAAGACTGATTCGTCATTATAAGCCCTATATTCTGAACGTTGTTGGACATATATGTAAAAGGCATTTAACTTGGAGCAACGATGAGACTAGTATTGGACTAATTGCTTTTAACCGTGCCATAAATACGTTCGAGTTTGATAAAGGGCGTACCTTTGTGAACTATGTATACCTATTAATTCAAAGGGATATTATTGACTATTTCAGAAAAGAAAAACGTCATCTACACCTTGTTTCAGATAATAATCTATTTGATCATGATAAAGCTGAATTGAAAGCTTCGTTAGAATTGTACCAGCAATCAACTAATACTTCAGAGCTTTTGGAAGAAATTTTAGAACTGGATGAAAAATTAAGCAAGTTTAACATTTCGTTTGAGCAATTAGAGAGACATAGCCCGAAACATCGAAAAACGCGTATCAAAGTCATGGAGATGGCTTTTGAATTTATCCAACATAGTGATTTAGTAGATGAATTAGTTGGTAAAAAAGTATTCCCTGTATCTTCATTTACCAAAAGGACAGGGGCACGGCCTAAATCAATCGAGCGACATCGCAAGTACTTGATTACAATTATTATAATTCAACTACATCCGGAATGGAGACGGCTCTCAGCGTTTGTACAAGCCGGTCCTGGGAGTGTGAAAATATGAAAGAATATAAAATTGAAGGCGTCGTTATCAAAGTGACTGAGAGTGAATATGTTCTTTTTTGTGACGATGGAACGTTTAGAAATATACCACTAACCAAAGATAATATACCAATGATGGGTGAAAGAAAGACGTATACAGCGAGTACGAGAAACCTAGCCTTTACGGCTTTATCCACTGTAGCGGTGGCTATTTTATTTATTGCATTTATATCGTATGGGGTGTTTCAAAATCATTCAAAAACGCACTATATTGCAGCCATTGATATCAATCCGAGTATTGAGGCTTATTTAGACGAGGATTTAAATGTGATAAAACTTTCACCTTTGAATACCGATGGAAAACAAGTCGTCGACTCCATCGACTCAGATGGTATGGATTTCTATCAAGTAGTTGACCTAATAGTATCCCAATCAATTTTAAAAGGCTATTTAACGACAGATGAAAAAGGAAGTATTGAGACTACCCTGGTCAAGGTAAGGAATGATTCAAATCTTCAATGGGAAATTTATCTAATAGAAGTGATTCAAACGCAACTTCAACGTAAAAGCATTGATGCGGATGTACAGGTTTTCAATGAAACAAAGAAATTTTACGACCAATCCGAAGGTGCTGGAGTATCAATGAATAAATATAGACATTATCAAACCTTACGAAATCAAGGTCTTGTACAAGACATAGAAGAAGTAAAAGAGAAATCTATTAGAGAATTACTCGACATGATTCTAGAAGGCGTAAAGAGGGTTCCCGTTGAGGCTGAAAAAGGAAAAGATAATTCTGGAGAGAATGTAAAATCGAATCCAGAATCTCGTCAGAATCAGTCACAATCTACAAAGGGAGATCAATCTGATTATAAACAAGAACCGTCTATTAATAAGGATGTGGAACTAAGAGATACAAAAACAAGAAATAAAAGTTCATCATCTGAAAATGTAACATCTACAAATCAAAAGTCTTCAGAGGCTCCTTCTAATCGTGATGAGAGTAGCAACGATAATGAGGCGAATCAAAATGCGGGAATGGTGGATAGTCAAATACATTCGATTGATAACACTAAACAAAAAAACGAAACAAGTAAAGAGAGTCAGATTCCATTGCAATAAACTAAATCGGAACATACATACTCCTTCGTCTAAACCATAGTGATACCTTAGAACTATTCTAAACAATGATACAAGCAAATTATAAAAGGTAACATATTTTTACCATACTAAGAACAAACAATTAAAAAGTGTCAATAAGAATAACCCCATCATATTATACACTATATTAAAAAGGATGGGGTTATTATAGGTGGGCACGATAAATGATATAAGTAAGATACTGTCAAATGAATTAATTCAAAGTATATTTTCTAAAGATAAGATAAAACTAGCAGAAATAAATACAGTAATGAATTTATTGGTTTCATGGAATATTCCTTTTGATATAAAATATAATGAGTCCTCGACAAGTAGAGCAGCAAGTATACTCATACGTGTGAAACTATCTCCTACAACAGTAATAGAACACTTGATTAGCTTAGAAGCAGGTGTTACTCGATTTCGTTAACTGAAATTATTGACAACACATCCTTTTATAGATTAAAATACAGAAAAACTCGTATGGAGGATATTATGGAAAAATTTAAGAATTTTTTAAAAAAGAAGGACATAGAATTTAGCGTTCAAAGATATTTAATAGATGCGTTAAGTTACATGGCTTTAGCACTTTTTTCTACATTAATTATTGGAAGTATAATAAATCAAATAGGTATAAGACTCCATATAGATTTTTTTACAGAAGTACTTTGGCCAGCCGCAAGTAGTATGACAGCTCCAACAATAGCAGTAGCAGTTGCTTACGCATTAAAAGCGCCACCCTTAGTAATGTTTGCTTCAGCAATTGGCGGAGTTATAGGTGGAGACCCTGTTTCAGCTTTGATTGCAGGAATAATAGGGGCTGAATTCGGAAAAATAGTCTCGAAATCTACAAAGTTAGATATTATTGTAACTCCAGCAGTTACAGTTATTGCAGGGGGTTTAGCCGCGTACTACATAGGACCTGTAACCAGTGGATTGATGAATGGATTTGGACAAGTAATAATGTGGTCTACAGAGCAACATCCTATTCCAATGGGTATTTTAGTATCAGTACTCATGGGTATAGCACTAACTTTGCCTATTAGTAGTGCAGCAATTGGATTAATGCTAGGATTAAGTGGTTTAGCCGCTGGAGCAGCTACTGTAGGATGTGCAAGTCAAATGGTTGGATTTGCAGTGATGAGCTATAAAGAAAATGGAGTTGGTGGGCTATTTGCTCAAGGTGTAGGCACGTCTATGTTACAAATGGGCAATATCGTAAAAAATCCTTTCATTTGGATTCCTCCAATTCTTACGTCTGCCATACTAGGGCCAATAGCTACAACAGTTTTTAAAATGGAAAACGTACCATATGGATCAGGAATGGGTACAAGCGGGTTAGTAGGTCAGTTTGGAACATTAGAAGCTATGGGTACTGGTACTTCTGTTTGGATTTCAATTGTACTATTACATTTCCTATTTCCAGCTATTATTACTCAAATCATCGCTATTATTATGAGAAAAAAGAATTTTATTAAAGACGGAGATCTTAAGTTAATGGAATAATTTTAATACAAGTTACCAAAGTGAAAATAGTTTAGTCAACCTAATACTGTAGTTAAGTTTTCTGAAAATTATCAATGTTATTGACAATTAGATTAGTTAGTACTATACTAATAAAAATATTATTACGGACAATTAACAAAATAAGATTAGATAATGTTCGCTTTGTAGAGGTAATTTTCTACATAGACCCATAAACTACGTCTAACGACCTATTATAAACAAAGGGAATTTACGAATTTCCTAATAAGTTGGCAACATAGATGGAGCTTTATTGAAGAATAATCATATTAAAAAAAATAGGAGTGTGAGTAATGGAAAAGATAGTAAAAGAGGGAGTTACTTTTGATGATGTTTTATTATTGCCTGCTGCATCAGATGTATTGCCTAATCAGGTGAATTTATCTACAGTATTAACAAAAAAAATTAAGCTTAACATTCCTATTATAAGTGCTGGAATGGATACTGTAACAGAAGCTCAACTTGCTATAGCTATGGCTAGACAAGGTGGTATAGGAATTATACACAAAAATATGCCAATTGATAGACAAGCTAGGGAGGTTGATAAAGTTAAAAGAAGTGAACACGGCGTTATTGTAGACCCTTTCTTTCTAAGCCCAAGTCATGTTGTTGGAGATGCATTAGAATTAATGGAGAGATACCATATTTCTGGTGTGCCTATTACTGAAGACGAAAAACTTGTTGGAATTATAACAAATCGTGATCTAAGATTTGAAAATGATCCTACAGTAAAAATAATAGATGCTATGACAAAAGAAAACTTAGTAACTGCCGCTGAAGGTACAACTCTAATAGAAGCAGAAAAAATATTGAAGTTTCATAAGATAGAGAAGTTACCTATAATTGATAAAGAAAATAATTTAAAGGGTCTAATTACTATAAAAGATATTGAGAAGGCAATTAAATATCCAAACTCTGCAAAGGATGAAAAAGGAAGACTTTTAGTTGGAGCAGCTGTGGGGATAGGAAAAGATATGATGGATAGGGTAAAAGCTTTAGTTACTGCTAAAGTAGACGTCATAATAGTAGATACAGCTCATGGACACTCAAAAGGCGTAATTGAGATGGTTAAAAAAATAAAGGACACTTACCCTGAATTAGAGCTAATAGCCGGTAATATTGCTACAGGTGAAGCTGCAAAGGCTTTAATAGAAGCAGGAGTAGATGCAATAAAGGTAGGAATTGGCCCAGGATCTATATGCACAACAAGAATTATAGCGGGGATAGGTGTACCTCAAATCACAGCAATTATGGATTGTTATGAAGTAGCTAAACAATACAATATACCTATTATAGCAGATGGAGGTATAAAGTATTCTGGTGATATAACTAAAGCTATAGCAGCAGGGGCTGATACTATAATGATTGGTAGCTTATTTGCAGGTACAGAAGAAAGTCCAGGTGAGATGGTTATTTATCAAGGTAGAAGCTTTAAGTCGTATAGAGGCATGGGATCTGTTGCAGCTATGAAAGAAGGTAGTTCTGACAGATATTTTCAAGAGAACCAAAAAAAATTAGTTCCAGAAGGGATAGAAGGGAAAGTCCCTTATAAAGGTTCCCTAGCAGATACAGTATTCCAATTGATAGGCGGATTAAGAGCGGGTATGGGGTATTGTGGAACAGAAAATATAACACAACTGAAAGAAAACACTCAGTTTATTAAAATTACTAGTGCAGCATTAAGAGAAAGTCATCCTCACGATGTTTCTATAGTAAAAGAATCACCTAATTATAATAGCGCAAGTTGCTAAGGAGGCACGTGAATGAAGTCACAGGAAACGATTTTGGTCATCGATTTTGGTGGTCAATACAATCAGTTAATAGCTAGAAGAGTAAGAGAAGTAAATGTTTACTGCGAAATATTACCATACGATGTATCTATTGAGAGAATAATAGAAAAACAACCTAAAGGTATTATATTTACCGGAGGGCCATCTAGTGTATACCAAGAAAATGCACCTAGGTGTGATAAAAAAATCTTTGAATTAGGAATCCCTATTTTAGGTATTTGTTATGGAGCCCAGTTAATGGCTCATGTATTAGGTGGGTTTGTGGAACAGCCAACTATAAGAGAATATGGTAAGAGAAATTTAAAAGTTATTGAAACAGAGAATTTATTACATTCTAATATGCATGATTCGGTAGTATGGATGAGTCATACCGATTATATAAAAGAAGTCCCAGCAGAATTCACAATAACTGCTACAACAGACACTTGTCCTGTAGCAGTTATGGAAAATAAAGATAAAAACTTTTTTGGAGTGCAATTTCATCCTGAGGTGGAACACACACAATATGGAAGAGATATAATTAAGAGTTTCCTATTTGAAACATGTAAGTGTACAGGCGACTGGACCATGTCAAACTTTGTTAATGAACAAATTCAATTGGTTAAAGATAAAGTTGGAAATAAAAAGGTACTATGTGCTCTTAGTGGTGGTGTAGATTCATCTGTAGCTGCTGTACTAGTACATAGAGCTATCGGAGATAACTTGACTTGTATATTTGTAGATCACGGTTTGCTTAGAAAAGATGAAGGAGATCAAGTAGAAGAAATATTTTCGAACAGATTTCATATGAATTTTATACGTGTAAATGTGCAGGAAAGGTTTCTGACAAAATTACAAGGAGTTACAGATCCTGAAACTAAGAGAAAAGTAATTGGTGAAGAATTTATAAGAGTATTTGAAGATGAAGCAAACAAATTAAAAGGTATGGAGTACTTACTCCAAGGAACTATATATCCAGACGTAATAGAAAGTGGATCAAAAGATGGTGCAGTTATTAAGAGTCATCACAATGTTGGTGGTTTACCAGATGATGTAGATTTTACCTTAATAGAGCCACTTAGAGACTTATTTAAAGATGAAGTAAGAGCTGTTGGAGAAGAACTTGGAATTCCAAAAGACATTGTATGGAGACAACCCTTCCCAGGACCAGGACTAGGTATAAGAATCATTGGAGAAATAACAAATGAAAAACTAGATATTCTAAAAGAGGCAGATCACGTCTTTAGAGATGAGATAAAAAATTCAGGACTAGAAAATGAAATATGGCAGTATTTTGCTGTATTACCTGGGAACAGAAGTGTAGGAGTTATGGGTGATGAACGTACTTACGATTACACTATCGCCCTAAGAGCAGTAACTAGTACAGATGGTATGACTTCTGACTGGGCAAGAATCCCATTAGATGTTTTAGAGAGAATATCAAATAGAATTGTTAACGAAGTAAAACATATTAATAGAGTGGTCTATGATATTACCAGTAAACCACCAAGTACGATTGAGTGGGAGTAGTAAGAGTGTGTATTTAAGCCATTTATGAATTTAAAGCAGTGTATGATTTTCAACTTGAAAGTTGATTGTTATATACTACTTTATTTTTATACTTGGAGGTTTTGAAATGGTTCAAAAAGGTCAAATACAAGGTTATTCATTTTTATGGTCGCCGTGGGCAGCGACCACTACGGTTTGGGACAAATACGGTTTGAGATTAATTTCATATTATAATATCGGGTAGGGGTCGCTGCCCACAGCGACCTGCTATACTAAAAAATTAAAAACTTAATGTGAAATATAAAACAAAATCATTTTGTACAAATCAGGCCTGAATTAGGTAAACTTCTTGAAGTAATAATAGCAAAGTCTAGTATTGATTAATGTCAGTATAATATGCGGATAACAATCCACCTGTTTATTCAGTTCCAATTGAAGTGGCTGATAACTTAAGAAAAAACTGCAGCCATTGGTATAATGAGTAAAGAAATGTTCTAGATCTATAAATTAAATAATGTAAGCTCAATGCTAATATTCTTTACCAGCATTGAGCTTACTTTGTTATTGATGTTTATTACCAAGGATTATTTGCTTCATTTGTAATATTTTACATATTTAATTCATTGAGTATTTCGCCTAAATAGTAATACAATTACAAGGGTGGCTATCTATTCATTCAACGACTAAGGTTTTACAGGCTTATTATCGATGACGGACAGATTCTCCATATCATCTGACACGACTAGTTCTTCCGTTTTAATATTGTAGGCTGCCTGGAGATTATCTCCGTTAAAGAATACACAGAACCATTCACCATTGTACAGTCCGTCTAGGGTGTATCCCATTGAAAATGCATCATCTGCCAGATCTCTGCCTTCTTTCTTAGCCAAGTCAACGACGAAATGTGTTCGGTCTTCATAAGTCTCTAAAATCATATCCATATCTTCATTTTTTATCTTTTCATGGGCTTCTGGCGTTCTAATAAATTTTTGTTCACCTGATGAAGTTATTTCGTCTCCTACGGTATAAGCTTTTGAAGTCACTTGATTATCTTTAACTTCTCCCATAGAAAAAATAATGTGATAAGAAGGTTTACCATTATCATAGAATTCCTTTAAATCGTATGTAAATGATCCTCCCTCAAAGTACATTTTTTTATCCTCTTGAGAGATAACTGCTTCAACGGCGTCTTTCATGGTATCATATGAATGATCCTGAACAATTTCCTGGGGGTGTGAGGATTGTGCCTTCTCTATAGGTGGCAAATATATTGTCCAAGGTCCTTCTTGTGCAACCTTTACTTTGGTTATCATTACTGAATCGGTGGTCTCCCACTCCTCAGAGTTCCATTCGGCTGGGAAATGATATGTCATCAATTTTTCTTCATCTTTGTCGATACCCGGACGCGGGTCAATAGCACTGACATTAATAGCTTCTACTCCTGTATCAAAGGTTTCCCAGTTTGTTATTTCATATAAATTGCCCATGTCTCCATGCAATATATCTAGCTCCAGCCCTTTATCCGTTACACGCCAGTCTTTTAAAGTAAGGTCAGTTTCTTCTAATGTCTTTGTCGTCCCTATATCAGTTTTGCTAAAAGTAAGATCTGCATCTTCATTATAAGAAAGTGCAGGTATAACTAATTTTACATCTTCTGATTCTTTAGGACGTGGAAATACAAAATAGTAAGGAATATTATCTTCATAACTATCAATTTGTCTAGTTGTACCCTCTAATTTTCTACCGTCAGTGGTCAGATATATATCACTTAGTGGATGTCGACTGTCGGTAATACGGTCGACATCTGAATTAGTTATGTTTACATACACCATGGAAGGTGTATACATCACCTTATTGATGGACATAGAGCCATTAGAGGCTTCTATACTTTGGTTGATTTCATGGGAAGTATTGAATTTTGCCAACTCTCCACTGTTAAACTGTAATTGTTTTTCAAGGATAAAAGATTCAGTTTCGTTCCCAAGATTATCAGTCTCTATGTTCTTAAGTTTAATAGTAAGCTGATGTTCGCCTGGTGTAGGAGATATGATATATTGAGCACCGACTGTACCATTGGGTGTTAAGGCACTCGATTTAAAAATGGGATATTCTAGTGGCTCATCATCTAAATCTGTAATAAGCCCATAACCGGGAACAGGGTATTCATCTTCAAGAGGTTCTACTGATAATAAAGCTTGTGTAAGGATATCGTCAGATAAAATAGCCCAGATAGTCATTTTTAAGCCATCTTTTTCCTCTACTATAGGTTCTTCCAGAAAATATCCGTTTTCATATGCCCATAAAAGTTCCGGATCTTCATAAACATACTCACTAATCCACGTTGGAAGTGTCCTATCCATCGACATAGAAACTTGCCGGCATCCCGATAAGATTAATAAAGATAATACAGAGAAAATAATTAAAATAATTTTTAATTTGTATAATTCGTCACTACCTTTATACAATATATCAACTCCAATCATAAAGTTTAAAAGAAATAAACATTTAATCTATTACACCCTAAAGCTCCTTCAGGGTGCTAATATTCCTATAAATAGATGCATTGAATTAGTATAAATAACCAGTTAATCTTAAATTTTGATTTTGAGTATGGGTATTTATCTCCTTTGTAATATATTATTCTTTATATTTTCAATAATTGTCTATCCTCTTAAACATGTACTTTATTATACCCCCCTCTCATAAAGATAATATTCATTAAATTGAAAGACAATTATGAGTATATACACTTCAAAGTAGAATAGAAATAAATAAAAAATATTTATGTGGCTTTAGGTGTAGTACCTCTCACTATCCCCTCTAACAACACAACATACTCTTCTAACTTATCTAATCCAAACTGTGTAATTGAATATATCGTTTGTGAATATTTATTAACCGCTCTTTTTTCAGAATTTATATATCCCCATTTTTGCAACTTAGATAATTGTACACTTATATTGCCATCGGTTGCTTTTGTAATTTCTTTTATTTCATTAAAGGTCTTTTGCCCATCAATTAAACAGCTTATTAAAGATATTCTTAATGGTAATGTAAAAGCTTCGGGAATATTAGTTAACTCCATTTATTTTATTAACTCCATTCTTTAAAACTATTGCTGTGACGATATAACCAATTGATGTAACTATATTATAATATAGATTAAGTACCGTAACGTAAGCGAAAGCTGTTGTAGTAGAATGGCTAATTTCAAATCCAATATCATGATAGATTAAAGATATGACTAAGTATACAAAAAAGATAACTGCTGATATAACTATCATACTTTTTTTCTTCAAAATATAGCTGCATATGATCATAAACAAACAGAAAAGTAAAATATTAGATAATTGGCTAAAGCTTTCTAATTGAATTGCGAAGTTTTCCATTTTTTCGTTTATAAGTGGAATTGCTAATATATACAGAATACGTATGAATAATGGAAATAAAAATGTTACCCCTGCAAATATACTTAAAAAACCTAGATAATATTTATTTGAACTTGTTTTTTCTTGTCTATAAATTTTTATAAAATAAATAAAAAAAAGTATATATATGAACATGCCTATATAGTTATGAATCGCGACATATTTCAAAAATATAGGAATCCCTAATATCATTAATATTATACGCGAAGTAAAAGAAATCAAATTAATAATACCTAAGATTAACAAAATTTTAAATAAATTATAATAATTATTTTTGGTTTCTCCAATAGAGTTTTTAATTATTTGTATATCTTCTAAAGCATTTTCTAAATTATTTTTCACGATTGATCACTCCTTTAACTTACTTTATATTATAAAGTAAGTCTGGAAAATGTCAATACATTTAGATTATTATGGAATCAATTGTAAATATTCTTTCATACTCAAATTTCAATTAGCATAATAATATGGAGAATTATGTCGAAAATTCTAGGTTATAATCTCTGCTCTATCCCTAACTATTAAATATCATATATGCTATACTATTAATAACTAGCTTAGAAGGAGGTATGTGAAATGAATATGCTTTCCATACTATTTATAACTTTAACAGCAATAATATCAGTCGTATTACCTATAGGATTGATGATATATTTTAAGAGGAAATACAATGCGTCTATATTGTATTTTATAGTTGGAATTATTGTATTCTCGTTATTTCAAATTTTTACAAGAATACCAATGCTACATTGGTTGTCAGGACAATTTTGGTTTACTGTTAATATTTTGAGTAATAATATTGTATATATTTTATTCTTGGCTTTAACAGCTGGAATTTTCGAAGAAGTAGGAAGATTTTTGGCTTTTAAATTTGTTCTAACGAATAATAGAGAATGGAAAAATGGTTTAGTATTTGGTATAGGGCATGGTGGGATAGAAGCTATAACCATGGTTGGAATAAATTACCTGATATTTATAATAATCATTTTAAATATGAATTTTCAGTGGTTTGACACTATTGTCAGTATAATTCCAAATGTAAGTATTGTAAATGATTTGTTATTAGAAAGTTCCCCTTATCTTTTCTTAATGGCAGGATTAGAAAGATTATTTGTTATAATTATACATATGGGGCTTTCGTTATTTCAACTTAACGGTGTAAGAGTAGGAAAAAAATCTTCTTTACTTTATGCTATTGCATTACATACTTTATTAAACTTCTCAATAATTTTAGCATCTACAAATGTATGGATGGTAGAAGTAGTTGTTGCAATTGCGGCAATTATAAGCATATGTTATATTAAACATAAAAAAAATATTTGGAAATTTGTTTTTTAAGATTATAAGAATAACCGACTTTTAGTGCCTATTAAAGCGGGACAGAGATGAGATCTAATGACAGAAATATTATTATTAAAAAACAATAAAGAGGACTATAATCAAATAGAAAGTAGCAAGTAATAAATGGTATATATTCTAATAATATGTCTTATAGTTTCACTAGATTTAGGAAGCAAAAAATATGTTGCTCAGTTTTTTAGAGAAAAAGAAATAAATATTAAACGCATATACAAAAGTCTATACTTTACACTAGTATATAATGAGGGTGCTTTTTTAGGTTTACTCAGCAAGAAAAAGCTTTTGTTAAAGTTTATTATAAGTATTACTATATTTTTTTTATATGCTGTTTTTATATTTGAAATATTACAAGATAATGATCCTAAATTAAAATTATTTTTATCTTTTGTTTTAGGCGGCGCTACTGGCAACTATATAGACCGTATAAAAAATGATCGTGTAACGGATTTTATCTTTTTCAAGTTTAAAGGATTACCCGTGTTTAATATTGCAGATATATTTATTTTTATAGGTGCAATATTATTAATTATAAAAATGTGGTAAAACTACGTACAGGGTCATGAACTAGGCATTTTGCTAGTACTAATCATTTATAAATTCCATATCTTCTATATACTCGACTTCAATATTATCATGAGCTGTATACCTATTTATAAATTCTTTAGAAAGTTTATCTTTTAATTCTACAAGATACGAATTACCCTCAAAATTTGATATTTTCCAATTTCTTTTTTCTTGGATTAATTCTAATTTAATATTTCGTTCTTCATTTAACGCATGAGTTTGGGATGTATATGCCAATCCGGATTCCATTTTTTTATGAGTTGTAGGTGACAATATCATATGAATATATACGTATTTATTTGTAGAAGAACTATCATTATAAATCTTAGAGATTTTTATATCTAGAAGATCATAGTTTTTTTTCAAAGATTCATATTCTTTAATCCTAGCAGAATCATTAGTAGTAACATCCTCTAATATTGTGGGGTTTAATATATTGTACTTTAAATGTTCGTTAAATTTATCTTCACTGACGAAATAATCAAACACTCTTTGTTTATAGTCATCATATGTAATTTTGATATTATTTAGTTCGAAATTATAAGATATAAGTTCTATTACAGAATTAACTATTTCTTCGTTTATTTTCTCTTCACTTTTACTACAAGATGAAGTTAAAAATAAAGAAGTGATTATTATAAAAAATATTATTATTTTATTCATACAGCACCTACCTTATTATATATCTATTAAGGCAGTCGTGAAAATATTTCTAAAATTATTTTCTGTTTATTATATTTACATAATGTATAATATAATAAAGTTTATGCTATCCGAACTTCATAATAGGTAGGGTTAAGTTATTAGTTAGAAGACATGTATTGAGCTGTGAAAAGGTAAAATTACTAAAGTTATTTGGGAGTGGATACAAATGAGAAACATTAGATTACATGGAAAAGAACTTGTTTTTGGAGAAAATGCATTAGATTTTTTAAAGGAATTGCATTACAAAAAGTATTTTATAGTAACAGGTAAAGCTGCTATGTTTAATAATGGAACTATTGATAGAGTTAAATCTTTGTTAGATGAAAATAACTGTGAGTATACGGTTTTTTCAGGAATAGGCGCTAACCCTACTACTGATGTAGTATTAGAAGGTGTTAGAGAAATGGATAAATTCAATCCAGATGCAATAATCGGGGTGGGAGGTGGTTCTGCTATTGATGCAAGTAAAGTAATGGTGCTTCTTCACGAACATCCAAAATTGAATTTTGAATCAATCAGACAATCTATAGATTTAAATATTTCTAGAAAGGCGTGTTTAATTGCTATACCCTCTACATCAGGGACAGGAACAGAAGTTACAAAGACTGCTGTTATTACTTTTAAAGAGGATAATATTAAAATAGGACTTAAAACTTATTCTTTTATACCAGATTACGCAATATTAGATAGTGAGATTACTTTATCCATGCCTAAAGACGTGGTCGCATGTACTGGCTTAGATGCTATGACACATGCAGTAGAGTGTTATATAAATAAGAAGTTAGATGATTTTAGTGAAGTTCTTTGTAAAGGTGCAGTAGAAGGTTTATATAAATATTTGCCTGTATCGTATATGCAAGGGGATTTGCAAAGTAGACAAAAGGTTCATAATTATCAAGCAATGGCTGGGAGTGCATTTCACAATATAGGACTTGGAATGGATCATGGTATTTCTCATGCTTTTGGTGGATTATTTAATTATGGGCATGGTTTGCTAAATGCAATAGGATTACCCTATGTACTAGAATATAATTCTAAGGAAAATGAAGTATACGAGAAGTTGAAAAAACTTTCTAAAGTAATTGGTGAAGATGATTTTATAGAGGGAATAAGAAAATTAAATAGGGTTTTAAATATCCCTAAGAGTTTTCAGGAAATGGGTATCACAGAGGAAGAATTTAAGAGTAACTACAATGTATTACTGGACAACTCTATGTTAGGTTCTACTAGGTCAAATCCTATTGTGATGACTAAAGAAGAAATGGATAAGGTGCTTAGGTCTATTTACTATGGTAAAATAGTATTTTGAAAATATATGTAATAAACTAAAGACGAGGAGAATTAATTATGGATCTTTTACAGGGATTAAACGATAGGCAACAAAAGGCGGTATTGCATACTGATGGTGCGTTGCTTATCCTTGCAGGAGCTGGTTCTGGTAAAACTAGAACCATAATACATAGAATTGCTCATATTATACAAAGTGGAAAAGCGCGTCCATATGAAATATTGGCTTTAACCTTTACAAATAAAGCAGCTCAGGAAATGAAAGATAGAATTATAAAAATGAATATACCAGATGCTAATGGGCTATGGATGAGCACTTTTCACTCTTTATGTGCTAGACTTTTAAGAGTACATAGTAATTTGATAGGATATGAAAGAAGTTTCGTTATTTACGATTCATCAGACCAGAAAAGCATCTTGAAGGAATGTTTTAAGGAGCTAAATATAGACGATAAGTCAATGCCAATAGCATCAGTTTCTTCTGCAATTTCAAAAGCTAAAGAAAAAGGACATTCAGTAATAAAGTTTGAAAGAGATAATCAAGGGGATTACAAAGGGGAAAAGATTGCATCTATATACAAGCTATATCAAAATAAGCTTATTTCTAATAACGCAATGGATTTCGATGATCTGCTTGTAAATGTGGTGAAACTATTAGAAGAAAATGAAGAAATATTAAATCATTATCAAAATAAATTCAAATACATAGTAGTAGATGAATATCAAGATACCAATCCAATTCAATATCGGATTGTAGGTCTATTGGCAAATAAATATAAAAATCTATGTGTTTGTGGTGATGATGATCAGAGCATATATGGTTTTAGAGGAGCTGATATAAGAAATATACTAGAATTTGAAAAAGATTTTAATAATGCTGAAATTATAAGATTAGAGCAAAATTATCGTTCTTCTTCAGTAATCATTGAAGCTGCAAACTGTGTAATACAAAATAACCCTCAACGAAAATCCAAAGAGATGTGGACAGATAATTCTTCTGGAGAATTAATAGAGTTAAAGCAGTTGTTCAGTGAAAGAGAAGAATCTGATTATATAGCGGCAAAAATTAAAGAAATGGTCAAAACTACTGATTACAATTATGGTGATTTTACTATACTGTATAGAACAAATGCACAATCTAGAGTATTTGAAGAATCGTTTATGAGCAGAGGAATTCCTTACCAAATAATTGGTGGGCTAAAATTTTATTCAAGAATGGAAATTAAAGATATTATATCTTATTTAATATTGCTTGAAAATGCAAAAGATGATGTTAGCTTTAAAAGAGTAATAAACATACCTAAAAGAGGAATTGGAAATGCTACCATTGAAAAGATACAACAATTCGCAGATTTTAAAGGTGAAAGTTTGTTCGAAGTTGTTTTAAATGTAGAAGAAATAGTAGGACTATCAAAATCAGTAATAATAAAGCTTACAGAGTTTTCAGATATTATGAAGGATTTAATGGAACTTAAAGATAGTTTGCCACTTAGCCAACTTATAGATAATATTATGATTAAAACAGGATATATGAACATGCTCAACGAAGGTAAGATAGAAAATGCACTTAATCGAAAAGAAAATCTACAGGAATTAGTTTCAAGTGCTGTAGAATTTGAAACTAATAGTGATGATATATCCCTTACTGCATTTTTAGAAAGTGTATCTTTAGTTGCTGATATTGACGATTTTTCTCAAGAACAGGGACAAGTTAAGCTTATGACTCTACATAATGCTAAGGGATTAGAGTTCCCTATAGTATTTTTACCTGGATTAGAAGAAAATATATTCCCTCATGCTAGGTCTTTATATAATGATACAGAGCTTCATGAAGAGAGAAGATTATGTTATGTAGGTATTACGAGAGCTATGGAAAAACTATTTATTACATTTACTAATTATAGGAAGTTATATGGTAAAACTAGCTATAATTCAAAGTCTAGGTTTATTGATGAAATTCCTAAAGAACTATTTGTAGAAGATTTAGATAAAAAAGCAGCTGCTGAAAAAGATCGTGCTAATAAGAATAATTTGTCCCGAAAAAATGGAATGCTCCAACAGGTTAGTAGAATGAACACAACGTATGCTCAAGAAAAAAAATCAAGTAATACTGATATAACGGAAGGTACAAAAGTCAATCATGCTAAATGGGGAATAGGAACAGTAATAAATATTTCTGGTACAGGCGATGACGCTATTGCATCAATTGCATTCCCAGGAATGGGAATAAAGAAATTGGCCTTAAGTATGGCACCTATTACTAAAGTGTAATATCTAATAGAAGAAAGTCCTAGGATTTATATATAAGAGTAATTAATTTCGAAGACTCGTATTTAGAGTTTATTGAACCATATAGATGTATATAATAGGATTGAATGCTTAGGTATTATTACAATAATTTTAAATAACTATTACAAAGAACAAGAACTAAGACAGGAGCATATATGGATATACAGGAAACTATTAAAAAATTAAGAGAAGAAATAGAATTTCACAACAGACAATACCATCAGCTTGATAAACCACAAATAGCTGATGATGATTATGACAATCTTATGAAACAGTTAATATCTCTGGAGGAAGAACATCCGGAGTTTAAGACTGCTGATTCTCCCAGTCTGCGTGTAGGTGGGGATATATTAGATTCATTTGAAAAAGTGGTGTTTAGCAGTTCAAAACTTAGTTTAGCAAATGCATTTGATGCTGGCGACCTTAGAGCTTTTGATAATAGAATTTCAAAAACTATAAAGGATTATCAGTATGTAGTTGAGTATAAATTTGATGGTTTAACTGTTATCCTTAATTATGAAGATGGATTGTTTGTGCAAGGTGCTACTAGAGGTAATGGCGAGATTGGCGAGAATGTTACGTTTAATCTAAAGACTGTAGATACCATGCCTCTAAAATTAAAGACTTCTGACAATTTACAAGTCCGAGGTGAAGTGTATATAAATAGACAGGATTTTTTATTGTTAAATGAACAAAGATTAGCTGAAGATAAACCCTTATTTGCTAATCCTAGAAATGTAGCTGCTGGTTCTTTAAGGCAATTGGATTCTAAAGTTGCAGCTAGGCGTCCATTAGACATATACATTTTTAATTTAGAAGAAGCATTGAATATGGAATTTGAAACACACCATGAAAGTCTAGATTATTTAAGTTCCATTGGTTTTAAGGTAAGCCCATATATTATATGCGAAAATATAGAAGATATAATTAAGTACTGCGATGATATGAATAAAAAAAGATTTAAGTTGCCTTTTGACATTGATGGAATAGTTATTAAAGTTGATAATCTAAATCATAGACAAGTATTAGGTAGTACTGCGAAGAGTCCTAAATGGGCAATAGCGTATAAATTTCCACCAGAGATTAAAGAAACGAAACTATTAGATATTAGCGTTCAAGTTGGAAGAACAGGTAATTTAACTCCTGTAGCAGAATTAGTAGAAGTGCAGCTAGCAGGAACAAGAGTTAGTAGAGCTACTTTACACAACGAAGATTTTATTAAAGAGAGAGATATAAGAATTGGAGATTTTGTTTCCCTTAGAAAAGCAGGAGAGATTATACCGGAAGTTGTACAAGTTAATTTTAACAAGAGAACAGGAAACGAACTAGAATTTCATATGCCACAAAATTGCCCTGAATGCGGGCAACCAACATTCAGGATGGAAGGTGAATCAGCTAGGAAGTGTATTAATGTAATATGCCCAGCTCAAGTAAAGAGACGAATTACTCACTTTGTTTCAAAAAACGCTATGAATATAGAAGGCTTAGGGTCTTCTTTAGTTAGTAAACTTTGGCAGGAAGGGTTTATAAAAGATCCAGGAGATTTATTTCTACTACATTTGCGAAAAGATGAAATTTTCAAATTAGAAAAGCTAGGAGAAAAATCAGTAGAAAATCTTCTTAAATCAATTGAAATTGCTAAAGATAGAGATTTAAATCGATTCATATATGCTTTAGGGATTCCTTATATAGGTGAAAAGACTGCGAAATTATTAGCCGAAAAATTTGAAGATATTGATAGTTTAATTAATGCAACTACTGACGAGTTAATAAAAGTACAAGAAATTGGCGAAAAGATGGCAGATGAAATCGTAGAGTTTTTTAGTATATCTTCAAATATAGATTTAATAAACAGATTAAAAGAGTTAGGATTAAATATGCAACACATACAAAAAGAAAAAAAACAGAATTTATTTAATGGTTCAAAATTTGTCGTTACAGGTACTCTACCTACATTAAAAAGAGATGAAGCAAAATCATTAATAGAAGATAATGGCGGAAAAATTGGATCATCGGTTAGTAAAAACACAGATTACTTACTAGCAGGTGAAAACCCAGGATCAAAATATGACAAAGCAGTCGAACTAGGAATAAATATTATAGATGAAAATCAATTTTTGCTAATGCTTGCCAAATAACCTAGAGATATTTATAATATAACAATATCACTCCATAGAAATAAGTTAATGTGAGACTCAAGTCAGAGATCAGATTTTAGCCCTGTTTTACTTCATCAGAAATCATAATGGCGAAGGATCCTAGACTAGCGATAACGCTAAATAGTGAATTAAAAAGATTATAATTTAAAGGAGGAACTTATGAAACTTTCGATAGAAGACGTTGTATATGTAGCTGATCTAGCACGTCTTGAATTTAATGATGATGAGTTAAAAATATATTGTGAACAACTCACCAATATACTTGACTATGCAGAAAAACTAAATGAATTAGATACTACCAATACTCAACCCACAGCACATGTTTTGCCTATTAACAATGTATTAAGAGAAGACATAGTGTTACCATCTCTAGATAGAGAAAAAGCACTTCAAAATGCACCATCACAAGAGAATGGATGTTTTAAAGTACCAAAAGTTATAGACTAGGAGGCATAAGATATTGGAATTATTTAATCTAACTATTCACGAAACAATCGAATTGATTAATAAGAAAGAAGTTTCATATAAAGATGTAGTCGAAAATTACTTAAATAGAATTGATAAGGTTGAAGATAAGGTCGGCTCAATTTTAAAGATAATGGGTGAACAATCACTAAAAAGTGCTTGTGCATTAGATGAAAAAGGCGTTAAAGCTGAAGGTTTAATGGGAATACCATATGGTCTAAAAGATAATATTAGCACTGATGGGGTAGAGACTACTTGTGCATCTAAAATGTTAGCTAATTATATACCACCTTACAATGCAACGGTAGTAGAGAAACTACAAAAATCAGGCTCAATTATAATTGCTAAAACTAATATGGATGAATTTGCAATGGGTTCATCTACAGAAAACTCTAGATTTAAAAAAACACATAATCCATGGAATTTAGACAAAGTTCCAGGAGGATCTTCAGGAGGGTCGGCTGCAAGTGTAGCAGCTGGAGAGGTTGCATTTTCACTAGGTTCGGATACTGGTGGTTCTATTAGACAACCGGCTAGTTTTTGTGGTGTTGTTGGATTAAAACCTACTTATGGAATGGTATCAAGATATGGTCTTATAGCATTCGCATCTTCCTTAGATCAGATAGGCCCTTTGACAAAAGACGTGAAAGATTGTGCTATAGTATTAAATGCTATTTCAGGACATGATGAAAAAGATTCTACATCAGTAAAAACACAAACTAAAGATTATACTAGTAATTTATCTAAAGAAATTAAGGGTATTAAAATAGGTGTGCCTAAAGAATACTTCCAAGAGGGATTAAATGAAGAAGTAAAGAAATCCGTTGAAGATGCAATAGATTACTACAAAGAAATGGGAGCTGAGATTATACCAACTAGCTTGCCATACACTGAATATGCTCTATCTGCATATTACATTATATCCTCAGCAGAAGCCAGTTCTAATCTGGCTAGATACGATGGTATAAGATATGGTTATCAAGCAGAAAACTTTGATAATTTAATAGACTTGTATAGAAAGACACGTAGTGAAGGTTTTGGAGAAGAAGTAAAAAGACGTATTATGTTAGGAACATATGCTCTAAGCTCTGGATATTATGATGCTTACTATAAAAAAGCACTACAGGTAAGAACGTTGATAAAAGAAGATTTCGATAAAGTATTTAAAACTTGTGATATTATTCTATCGCCAACTTGTCCGACTACTGCATTTGGACTCGGAGAAAAAAGCAATGATCCCCTAGCTATGTACTTATCAGATATTTATACAGTACCAGTAAATATCTCAGGTATACCGGCTATATCAATTCCTTGTGGTTTTGACAAAAACAATCTACCAATTGGTCTACAATTAATAGGTAGGCCATTTGAAGAAGAAGTATTATTAAAAGTTGGCTATTCATTTGAACAAGGTACGGATTATCACAAAAAAAGAGCCAGCATATAGAGGAGGTTGAAGATGGAATACGAAATAGTAATAGGATTAGAAATACACTGTGAACTAGATACAAAAAGTAAAATATTTTGTGGCTGTTCTACTAAATTTGGATCAGCAGTAAATACACAAACTTGTCCTGTATGTCTTGGCTTACCAGGTGTATTGCCTGTATTAAATAAAAAAGTTGTACAATACGCTACAATTGCTGGATTAGCAATGAATTGTGAAATAGCAGAGTTTAGTAAGATGGATAGAAAAAATTATTTTTACCCTGATTCTCCTAAAGCGTATCAGGTTTCACAATTTGATCTTCCCATATGTAAAGAAGGGAAAGTTTCGATTCAAGGAGAAGGTTTTAATAAAGATATAGGAATTACTAGAATACACATCGAAGAAGATGCAGGTAAGCTAATTCACGATGCTGGTCATGGTACATTAGCAGATAATAATCGTTGTGGTGTACCTCTAATCGAAATTGTGACAGAACCTGATATGAGAAGCGCCGAAGAAGCTAGAGTATTTGCTGAAAAAGTTAAGACAACTTTAGAATATACTCAAGTTTCAGATTGTAAAATGCAAGAAGGTTCTTTAAGATTTGATGTCAACCTATCTATTAGGCCTAAAGGAAGCAGTGAATATGGAACTAGAACCGAAATGAAAAACTTAAATTCATTTAGGTCTCTAGAAAGATCTATACATTCAGAAACGAAAAGACAAATAAAAGAAATAGAAAAAGGAAATAGGATTATTCAAGAAACTAGAAAGTGGGATGACGATAAGGGAATTAGCTTTTCATTACGTAGCAAAGAAGAAGCTCATGACTATAGATATTTCCCCGAACCAGATTTAGTTCCAATTGTTTTAGAAGATAAATATATACAACAACTTAAAGATTCTATTCCTGAATTACCTTGGGTAAGAGTACAGAGATATATGGAACAATGGAATTTGACGCAAACTGATGCTCAAACATTAACTGCTACTAAGCAAATGTCTGATTTCTTTGAAAAAACAGTAGAATATTGTGACGATCCTAAAACTTCCTCAAACTGGATTATAGGTGAGTTATCTGCGTTGTTAAATGAATCCGATGCTGATATAAATGATGTAAAATTTTCTCCACAAGATTTAGGTAAGATGATTAAACTGATTAATGAGAAAACAATTAGTGGCTCTGTTGGGAAGACAGTTATAAAGGCAATGTTTGAAACTGGAGATAAACCAGATCAAATTATAAAGGAAAAAGGTCTATCACAAATGAACGATGAAGGGGCCATAAAGGATATAGTGTTAAAAGTTATGGCAGACAATCCTCAATCTGTAGAAGATCTTAAAAATGGTAAAGAAAAAGCAATAGGATTTTTAGTGGGTCAAGTAATGAAAGCTTCAAAAGGGAAAGCAAATCCCCAATCAGTAAATCAGATAATTAAAGAAAATCTATGACCAACAAGAAAAAAATCTAGACAACTAAATCAAAAAAATAAGCCAAAGGACTGTTTTTAGACATTTGGCGATTGTCCATGTAGACCACAGAGAAATAGGCGTAGCGTGTTTCTCTGTGGTTTTGCAATTAACAACAAAATATAGTCAAATTTATAAGGTATTGCATCGAAACTTTATAGATGGTATATTATCTTGTAAGGGCATAGAGCATGAATACACAATATTTTAATATTAATATGAGAGTAAATAACTTAAGAGAAATATTTAATAGGAAGTGAGATCTCTGATTAAACATATAGTTAAAAGATTTGCATATTCATTGTTCACTATTTTTTTAATCGCTACAATTACCTTTTTTCTTATGAACTTAGTCCCAGGGGGACCTTTTTTAAGTGAGAAAAATCTTTCTCCTCAAATTACAGAAGTTATGAATGATAAGTATGGATTAAATGAACCTGTGATAATTCAGTACAAAAATTATATGATTAAGTTAGCCCAAGGAGATTTAGGAGTATCAATTATTAATAAAGGTAGAGATATAAATGATATCATTTATGAAAAGTTTCTTATCTCAGCAAAAGTGGGTTTCATTACTATAGTATTGGCCATTACAATAGGTATCGCTATGGGTGTAGTAGCTGCAATTAGTAAAGGGAAATTAGTCGATCGTTTATTAACTATATTTTCTACATTAGGAATGGCTGTTCCTAACTTTGTTATAGCTACAGCTTTACTCATAATATTTGGTGTAAAACTAAGAATCTTACCTACTTATGGACTCAGTAGCTCAGCACATTTTATTTTGCCAGTTCTTACTCTTGCTTTTTATCCTATGGCTTATATAGCGAGATTGCTGCGAACTACTATGTTAGATGTATTAGATCAAGATTACATAAGGACTGCAAGATCAAAAGGGTTATCAGAATTTCAGGTTTTAGTTAAACATGGACTTAGAAATGCAATAACTCCAATTATAACGTATTTAGGGCCTATGATTGCCTATATTCTAACAGGAAGTTTCGTAGTGGAGAAGATATTTTCAATACCTGGGCTAGGTGGAGAATTTATAGGATCTATTAATGGTCGTGATTATCCTATGATTATGGGTACTACCATTTTTCTCGCAACAATAATGGTATCAATGAATTTTATTGTTGATATTTTATATAAAGTAATTGATCCTAGGATAGAACTCAATTAGAGAGGTAGGTGATTTGGAGTTGCAACAAGATCAAGAAAAATTGATGCATAAAAATCCCTTTAGTTTTCAATTGAATTCAGATGATTTTCTTCCTGCTAAGAGCAATGAAGATTTGGTTAGGGAATATAAAAAGACCTCTTACTGGAATGAAATTTTTCATAGTTTCCTAAAAAAGAAAGTTGCTTTAATTGCTTTCGTAGTTATTGTTTTTGTTTTCTTTTTAGCTTTTACTATACCCTTATTTTACGAGTACAGTTATGATCAACAGATTAGAGGTAGTGAGAATCTAAGACCCTTCGAATATTCAGAACAAGAACTAAATTTAAAATCTCAAGGCGAAACAGTTGTGCCTCATCTCTTAGGAACAGATACTTTGGGAAGAGATGTATTTATACGTGTATTAATGGGTACTAGAATTTCTCTAATTGTTGGTATTGTTGCAAGCATAATCGTATTAGTCATAGGGGCTATATATGGTTCGATAGCAGGTTTTTTTGGAGGAAAGTTAGATCTAATAATGATGCGCATAGTTGATGTCATTTATACTGTTCCAGATATACTTATTATTATCTTACTATCTGTTAGTCTAAGAGAACCATTAAATGTACTCTATGAAAAAAATCTTTTTTTTAGTCAATTAGAAGTACTTGGCCCAGGGTTGACAAGTATTTTTATTACCTTTAGTTTACTATACTGGGTAGGCATGGCTAGGATTATAAGAGCGCAAGTAGTAATGCTTAAAGAACAAGAATATATTATCGCTGCTAAAGCACTAGGAGCAAGCAATACTAGGATTATTACTAAGCATTTGCTTCCAAACTTAATAGGAACAATTATTGTTACAACTACACTCCAAATACCAACAGCTATTTTCACAGAATCTTTTTTAAGTTTTATAGGTTTAGGAGTTGCTGCACCAATGCCCAGCCTAGGATCATTAGCAGCTGATGCCATGGGAGGAATTAATTCTTATACGTATCGTTTAATAGCTCCAACAGTTGCCATTAGCGTCATAATACTTTCATTTAATTTATTTGGAGATGGACTTCAAGAGGTGTTCGATCCTAAATTAAAAGAGAAGAGGTAAATAGGTGAACTCATGTATACTAGATATTAGGGATTTAGAAATTTCATTTTTTACACAAGCAGGAGAAATAAAAGCGGTAAATAATATTTCGCTACAGTTAAAAGATGGGGAAGTACTAGGTATAGTTGGAGAATCTGGTAGTGGTAAAAGTGTGGCATCTTATTCTATTATGGGTTTAATAGCAGAGCCAGGAAAGATTGTTAATGGAAACATAAGATTTAATAACCACACCATAGAAACAATGGGTAAAAAAGAGTTACAAAAAATTAGAGGTAAAGAAGTGAGTATAGTATTCCAAGATCCTAATACCTCATTAAATCCTCTATTGTCTATTGGTAGTCAGCTAATAGAAGTAATTATAAGACATACTAACAAGACAAAAAAGGAAGCAAAAGAAAGAGCTGTTGAATTGCTTGGACTCGTTGGCATGAATGAAGTAGATAAGAGATTAAAACAATACCCATACGAATTTTCTGGAGGAATGCTTCAAAGAGTGATGATAGCTATTGCCTTAGCTTGTGAGCCCAAATTACTAATTGCAGATGAGGCTACTACAGCTTTAGATGCAACTATTCAAGCGCAGATTTTAGAACTATTATTACAAATCAAGAAAAAAAACAGTATGTCTATTATTATGATTACCCATGACTTTAGTGTGATTGCGAATATATGTGAAAAAGTTGCTGTTATGTATGCAGGAAGAATTATAGAATATGGAAAAACAGAAGATATTCTTTATAATCCGAAGCATCAATATACTATGGGTCTTTTAAAAGCTACTCCTAATATTAATTCGCATATTCATGAAAAACTTGTTCCAATAAAGGGAAGTCCTGTTGATTTATTAAATCCTCCACTAGGCTGTCCTTTTGCTCCCCGGTGTGAAAAGTGTATGAAAATATGTTTGCGTTCTATGCCAAAGAATAAAGTTATATCTGATGACCATTACACTGCGTGTTGGCTTTTAGAAAAAAAGTTATGGAGCTAAGGGTGGTTCATTATGGATAATAAATTAATTGAAATTAAAAATCTAAAGAAATATTTTCCTGTGAGAGAAGGAATATTTGCTACTAATTATATTAAGGCTGTTGATGATGTTTCCTTATATATAAATAAAGGAGAGACTTTTGGTTTAGTTGGAGAGAGTGGATGTGGAAAAACAACTTTGGGTAGGACATTGCTCAAATTATGCCAACCAACAGACGGTCAGATTTTTTATAAAGGCGAAGATATAACTTTCCAACCCATGGGACAATATAGAAAGAAAATGCAAATAGTATTTCAAAATCCATATGCTTCTTTAAATCCTAGAATGACTGTATATGATATTATAGGAGAGCCAATAGATATACATAGATTAGCTACTAGTAAAAGACAAAGAAAAGAAATGATAATTTCACTATTAAGCCAGGTTGGACTAAACTATGAAAGCGCTATGGCTTATCCTCATGAGTTCTCTGGTGGACAAAGACAAAGAATCGTTATAGCTAGAGCACTTGCAGTAGAACCAGATTTTATCGTTTGTGATGAACCAGTATCATCATTAGATGTATCTATACAGGCACAAATTATAAATATGTTTGAACGTATACAAGAAGAGAGGGGTATTACATATTTATTTATTTCTCACGACTTATCTATAGTAAGTCATATTAGTGACCGTGTAGGAGTAATGTATCTAGGAAAGATAGTAGAGCTAACAGATAGCAAATCCCTTTACTCAAGTCCTATTCATCCATATACACAATCGTTATTGTCAGCTATTATTAAAGTGGATTCCAAAGATAATAAAGGTAATAAGAGATTACTACTGAAAGGTGATATTCCTAGCCCTTTAAATCCTCCATCTGGTTGTAGATTCAGAACTAGGTGTGTTTATGAAAAAGATATATGCATTGATCAAGTACCTGAGCTTCAAGAGTGTAGGAAAGAGCACTTTGTAGCTTGTCATAGAGTTGGTGAGTTTTAAGCGTTTATGAAAATACTGAAATTAACTAAAATGGAGGCGATATTTTTGAGGAAAAGAAAATCGATATTATTTTTACTATTAGTCATAGTGATATGCATATTTACGGCTTGTTCAACCAATGAAAATAGTGAAAAAACTATATCTGTATATGTTGGTTCAGAACCTGAAAGTATTGATCCTGCTTATAATCAAACAGTAGATGGTGCCACTTTATTAATTCATGCATTTGAAGGACTGATGACATTAGATAAAGATGGTAAACCAATGTTGGGACAAGCGGAAAAATACAGTATAAGCGATGATGGTTTAACGTATACATTTACTCTTCGCGATGATATCAAATGGTCTGATGGAGACCCGGTTAAGGCAGATGATTTTATTTATGCTTGGAAAAGAGCAATTGAATATAAAAATGCAACTGTTTATGGCTATCTGTTTGATGTAATTGTTGGAGCAGGAGATATATATGGAGGAGTCGAAGGTGTTACAATGGATGATTTTGGTGCCAGAGCCATTGATGATAAAACCATTGAAATAACATTAATAGCTCCTACACCGTATTTTTTAGAGCTATGTGCATATCCAACATATTTCCCTGTTAGAGAAGATATTGTGGAGGATAACGATTCATGGACTATCAATCCAGATACATATATTACAAATGGTCCATATAAATTAGAAAGTTGGACACATAATTCTGAGATGATTTACGTTAAAAATGAAAATTACTACAAATACAAAGATTTAGGACCAGATCAAATTAAATTTGTTCTTATGACAGATGCAAATGCGGTATTAGCAGCCTTCCAAAATGGTGATATATTATTTTCAGATGATATGCCAAATGAAGAAATTGACGCATGGAGAGAAAAACCTGAGTTTAACATTGAGGGAGAGTTAGGTACATATTACATATCTTTTAATACAGAGAAAGAACCTTTCGATAATTTTAAGGTTAGACAAGCGTTATCATTAGCTATTGACAGAAATTTTATTGTCGAACAAATAGGAAGAGCAGGACAACAACCTGCACCGGCCTTTATACCAACTGGGTTGACAGATGCAGATGTCACTAAAGAATTTAGAGATGTAGGTGGAGATTATTATTCTGTAGCAAAGGGCGATTATGAAAAAAATCTACGTGAAGCTAAAAAATTATTAGCCGAAGCAGGTTATCCAGAGGGGAAAGGATTCCCAAAGTTTGAATATATGTATAATCCTGAAGGTTCAACACATGCTTTGATTGGTCAAGCTTTACAAGATATGTGGAAAGAACTAGGAATAGAGTGTACATTAGTAGATCAAGAATGGAATACTTTTTTACAGATTAGACAAGATGGTAATTATCAAGTGGCTAGAAATGGATGGGGAGCAGATTATGACGATCCAATTACTTTTATCGATATGTTTTTAAGTAATAGTGGGCATAATAATTCACAATGGAAAAACGCAGAGTACGATAAGATTGTCAATAAAATCAAAAATTCATTTGATACAGAAGAGAGATTTGAGCTAATGCATGAAGCAGAAGATCTATTAATGCAAGAAGCACCTATTGCTCCAATTTTCTATTACGTAGATATTTTTTTGAAAAGCGAGAAGCTTGAAGGATTCTACTCATCACCTTTAGGATTTAAATATTTTATGTATTCTTCAGTATCAAAGTAAATTATAAAAGGGTGCTCGACTAAATGCACCCTTTTAGTATGATATTGTATAAATTTCTATGATTGATTAAAATTATCTTTATCTACATTAGACTGTACAAAAAGATCATTAATTATGCTAGCTTCATCTTTATGTATTTCTTTTGTCACATTTGACGTAAAATAAGCACAATCTCCTATAGCAGAACTTGTGAGTGATTGTACATTTTGAAGCGCACATTTTCCGTTTTTTTGATATATGCAATTTGATATGCAGTTAATTGTTGTCACAGTGAGCCCTCCATTAATTTTCTTTATGAAATATATTGTTTATAATATAATAGTATTTGAGTAAATCAAGATTTTATCCTGCATTAACAGGCACAAGACACAGTAGGAAATGAAGAAAACCCTTGCGGAATATAGTTTTCACTTTATGAATTCAGTAATTTGGTAAACATTGTTCGTAATATATAGGAGTGATTAATATTGGAAATTGGAAAATTATCGAATGATCAATTAAGTGAATTAATTTTTTCAAAAATAAACCATAGAGATAAGAGAGTATTAGTAGGTTCAGGGATTGGTGAAGACTGTAGTATTATTGACTTTGATAAAAATCTGTGTGTGATTAGTTCTGATCCTATAACTGCTACTAGCAACAATATAGGTAAGTTAGGAGTTTATGTATCTTGCAATGACATAGCTTCAAAAGGTGTGCGACCTTTTGCAATAATGGTAACAGTATTAGCACCACCAAGTATTGAAGTTGATGAAATCAAAACTGTGATGGATGATATTATAAAGGTTTGTAATGAATTGAAGATTGAACTGGTAGGTGGACATACTGAAGTTACAGACGCAGTTAATCGAATGGTATTATCTATTACGGCTATTGGAAGTGGTTCTAAAGAGAATCTTATAGATGAGCAAAAAATTGAAAATGGCGATTTGCTCTTAATGACTAAATACGCGGGGTGTGAAGGAACGAGCATACTTTATAGTGATTTTAGGTATAAATTTGAAGACACTTTAACCGAACAAGATAAAAAAGAATTAAATTTCCTAGGATCTAGTTTGAGTGTAATTGAAGAAGGTTTAATAGCTGCTGAAATAGGAGCAAAATATATGCATGATGCTACTGAAGGTGGAATACTAGGAGCGGCATGGGAAATGGCTGAAAAATCAAAAATTGGTGTTGAGATTAATATAGAAGATATCCCAATACTTTCAGTGACTCGCAAGATTACTGACCTATTAAGTTTAGATCCTTTAAAATTAATATCTAGTGGAGTTATGTTAATTGTAGTAGCAAAAAATAAAAAGAATCATATGATAAAAACACTTGAAAGTAATGGGATTAATACACAAGTGATAGGTACATTTAAGGAAGGTAACTCTAGAGTACTATACAAAAATGGAACAGTAGAGAAATTATTACCTCCAGAAACAGATGAAATATACAGAGCATATAAAATTAAATGATTATAAAAATTAGCATAACATCTCGATTTAAACAATATAGATATATTGTGGAGGTGTGCTATGAAGAAGGTTTTAGTATATTTAAGTGTTAGTATAATATTGCTTGGATTGTGTTCAAGCTGTACGAATACAAATGGTAATCAGGAAGAAAATAAGGTGGAAAGTATTGATTATGAAAATGCATATAATCAATATAGTGAAAGTTTTACAGAATTAAATGATATAGAAAAAATGGATATAGATGAAAATTTGACTAAAGCAGTTTTATATTATACAGATTCAGAAGGATATTTAGTTCCTGTTATGCGGCAAGTGCCAAAACAAGAAGGAATAGCTAAGTCTGTAATTAACGCATTAATAAATAATAGTGAAAATAGAATAGATCTAAGAGAAACAGGGTTGAAACCACATCTGCCAGAAGGGATGGAATTTGAACTTGCTTTAAAAGAAGAAAATTTAATGAGAATTAGTTTTGATGATAAAATACTTACTTTTAGTAATGAGGAAGAAGAAAAAACTGCTGTACAAGCTATAGTATATACCTTAACAGAATTTGAAACAGTGGATAAGGTTCAAATATTGGTAGATAATAAAATTGTAAATACTCTAGCAAAAGGAACAGAAGTAGGTGAGCCTTTGACGAGAGGCAATATAAATTCACTAAATAATTTGCCACAAGGTGAGTATGTGAAAATAACTCTATATTCCTATAATAATACTACTAATAATTATACGTATTATATACCAATTACTAAAAATATAGTAAAAGATCAAAAAGAAATTCAAAGTATAGTAGAAGAACAAATTAACTTAAATAAAGAAATGGGAAAACCAATACCTGAAGGTCTTGAGTTGGTTAGTATAATAGTTGAAGACTCGACTGCCTTTATGACTATTAAAAATCAAATAGAGACAAAAGATGAAAACTTCGAAAGATTTATGAAAGCTATATGTCTGGCACTGGGACAAAATGAAGAGATTAATTCAGTAAAATTAGTAATAGAAGATCAAGATGTAAATAACATGGAAATATTAACTTTTTCTGTACCTATATTTGCTAATGTTTACGAATAATAATTGGAGGACAAAAGAGATGCTAAGAAATGACGAGAGAACATACGATGAATTAAGAAAAGTGAAAATTACGAAAAATTACACAAAACATGCAGATGGATCTGTTTTAATAGAAGCTGGAAACACAAAGATAATATGTACAGCGATGATTGAAGAGAAGATTCCTGTTTTTCTTAAAGGACAGAAAAAAGGGTGGATTACATCAGAATATAGAATGTTGCCAAGTTCCACAGTTACAAGAAAGATAAGAGACTCTAGCAAAGGGAAAATAGATGGACGCAATATGGAAATACAAAGATTAATAGGTAGAACATTAAGATCGATTATAGATCTAAAAAAACTTGGAGAAAGGACATTATGGGTAGATTGTGATGTTATACAAGCAGATGGTGGAACAAGAACGGCTTCAATAACAGGAGCATTTATTGCTATAATGGATGCAGTAAAAAAACTAAAAGATAAAGGTTTAATCAGTGAAATACCAATTGATCACTTTGTAGCTGCAGTTAGCGTAGGTGTTGTAAATGGACAAGCTCTATTAGATCTGTGTTATGAAGAAGATAGCAATGCTGAAATAGATATGAATGTGGTAATGACTGAAAAAGGAGAATACATCGAAATACAAGGAACTGGTGAGGCGAGACCTATGAATAAGGAAGAATTTAATAAACTTTTAGCTTTATCAGAGAAGGGTATAATGGAATTAATAGAAGTTCAGAAACGGGTACTATCTGATTAAATGAGCAGGAAACGGTTCACTAAATCATTAAGATGACAATTGTAGAGTCTGAGATGTTTTTGTAATTAAATAGAATGTCCAATTATCTATAACATCTAAGAATAACTACATGAAAGGGAAGGTAATTTATGAAGATAATTATAGCGACAGGAAATAACCATAAAAAAAGCGAGATTAAAGGTGTATTAGGCGAAAACTTCTCCCTTTTTACAATGAAAGAAGTGGGGATTAATATAGAGATAATAGAAGATGGTATAACCTTTGAAGATAATGCACTTATAAAGGCTAGAGCTCTTAGGAATCATACTAAAGAAATTATCATAGCTGATGATTCAGGTCTAAGTGTAGAGGCTCTTAGTGGACAACCAGGTGTCTACTCTGCTAGATACGCTGGAGAAACAGCAACAGATGAAGAAAATAATGCTAAGTTATTAGATGAGCTTAGTAAGGTGCCTGACAAAAAAAGAAATGCAACATTCGTATGTGTTATTGCAATGATTATGCCAAATGGACAAGAATATGTCTTTAGAGGAGAATGTAAAGGGTTTATTGGTTTTCAATATCAAGGTAACGGAGGATTTGGATATGATCCTCTATTTATAGTTGATGGTACAGAGCAAACTTTCGCACAAATGTCCACGTTGGATAAAAATACAATTAGTCATAGAGCAAAAGCTCTTGCAAAATTAAAAGAAGCTCTAAAAAATATGTAATGTTAGAAGGATAACTATATAAAGGATAGGTAAAAAAATGAAGATACTAGTATTCAGTGATAGTCATGGTAATTTAAACAGTGCAACTAAGGTAATAGAAGAAGTGAAAAATGTGGATATGATTTTTCATTTAGGAGATAATGTTAGAGATGCGTTGAAAATTGAAAAGATAGTACCTTATCCAGTTAAGTATGTAAAAGGAAATACAGATATTGGCGATGCGCCTACAGAACTAATAGAAGAAATAAATGGAAGTAGGCTATTAATGACTCATGGACATAAATACGGCATTAAGGCCAATTTACATAAACTATATAATTTAGCGGTAGAAAAAGGAGTAAAAGTAGTTTTATATGGGCATAGTCATGTTCCCAGTAGAGAAATAATAGGGGGAATTCTTTTTTTGAATCCAGGAAGTATAGGAGATAGACGACAACAGCCTAATGAAACATATGGATTAATAGACATTGATATAGAAGGAAATGTTCAAGCTGAAATAATGAATATATACAGAGAGTAAGTTATATGTATAAAATAAAAAACATATTAAAAGATGTTGACTTTAATCTGAGATTCGGGTATACTAATGCTTGTCCTTAAGAAAAAGGAAAGAAAAAAATACAAAGTTCTTGCATTAAGAGATCAAGTATGATAAAATATTTTTAGTTTTGCGAGTATAATCAGCGGTTAATCTACGATTCTTCGTGAGTTACTTTGTTAGGCGAAACATCGACAAATAAATAGACGTACCATACATATTAAAGATATGTATATCATGCGGGTGTAGCTCAGTGGTAGAGCCCTGCCCTTCCAAGGCAGTCGCGAGGGTCCGATTCCCTTCACCCGCTCCATTTTATTCAAACATACATGCAGTCTAAAATCTGCGCCTGTAGCTCAGTAGGATAGAGCAACGGCCTTCTAAGCCGTGTGCCAAAGGTTCGAATCCTTTCAGGCGCACCATTAAATATTATGGTGAGTGTAGTTCAGTGGTTAGAGCGCCAGATTGTGATTCTGGATGTCGTGGGTTCGAATCCCATCATTCACCCCATATAGAATAAAATGATTTAAAATATATAAAATGATTTCTTGGGGTATAGCCAAGTTGGTAAGGCACCAGATTTTGATTCTGGCATCCGTAGGTTCGAGTCCTGCTACCCCAGCCATTTAAAACAAGGTTCATAAAACCAATACTTATCATTGGAAACAAAGCCATAAACAATTAGGATCCATTAGCTCAGTTGGCATAAGTAGAGAACCAAAATCTAAGATTTTGTGTGAATCACTTAGTTAGGCAAAATATATACAAAACCAATACTTATCATTGGAAACAAAGCCATAAACAATTAGGATCCATTAGCTCAGTTGGCATAAGTAGAGAACCAAAATCTAAGATTTTGTGTGAATCACTTAGTTAGGCAAAATATATACAAAACCAATACTTATCATTGGAAACAAAGCCATAAACAATTAGGATCCATTAGCTCAGTTGGCAGAGCACCTGACTTTTAATCAGGGTGTCCCGCGTTCGAGTC
>NZ_WHNX01000050.1 GCF_009362815.1 Alkalibaculum sporogenes
TACACCTGTTCCCATACCGAACACAGCAGTAAAGTCCTCCAGCGCCGATGGTACTTGGGTGGCGACGCCCTGGGAGAGTAGGTCGTTGCGGATTTTTTTAAAAGAGATACTTCTATTTATTTAGAAGTATCTTTTTTATTGTTTTGAGTACAACTCTTGTATGGTTCCAATGTAATAAGTAAGTTACTAAAATTGACTAAGAATAAGGTCAATTACAAGTAAAGGTACTTGGTTAATCAAATGTGTAAATTTAACGAGAATACAATTTTAACTTGACTTAATATAGCTAATTCGCTATAATTAAGTACACTTAATAATTTAATAGTTTACCTATAATTTTATAATATATGCAATTGTAGATATTATAAAGATACAATTCTATGTAGTCATTGATTTTAATATGGTGACAACAAAGTAACAAAATTTAGAAAGAGGTGTTACTATGAAAAAAAATATTCTTTTAAAAATTGCAATTTTATCTGTATTCTTTGTTCAAATGGGCATAGGTACGATAACACCAGCAATTGCTAGTATTGGAGGAGCATTTCCTCAAATTCCTTTTACAACGCTTTTATTAGTTTCAACACTATCAGTTATAGTATCAGTACCTGCCACAGTTATATCGGGTAGAATTGCAGGTAGTGTAGTGAAATATAAAACTCTGTTAATAGGTGGTATGATTTTATTTATAGTCGGTGGTATTGCACCGTTTTTCGCTCAAAGTAATTTTGGTATTATCTTAGCATTGAGAGTAGTATTTGGTATTGGATTAGGTATTGTAACGCCACTTGGTGCAGCAATAATAATTTCTTTTTTCGAAGGAGAAGAAAGAGCAAAAGTAATGGGATTGAGTGGTGTTGTAGCTAATGTCGGTGGAATTTTATTTCAATTACTTGGGGGCGTAGCTGCTTCTGTTTTGTGGGGATATGCATTCTTAGTTCATGGATTAGGAGTTATAACCCTTGTACTCGTATTATTTCTTCCAGAACCAGAAAAAGCTCCTAATCGCCAGTCAGGTGAGGTTGCTCCCAAAATTCCAAGTATAGTTTATTTATATTCTATATCATTACTTTTACTTATGGCATTGAACTATCCAATATTAGTAAATATGTCTTCTGTAATTCAAGCATACGGTATGGGTGATGCAGCTTCTTCAGCGGTTGTTCTAACAATGTTTACTGTAGGTGGTATGCTTGCAGGGGTGGTTTTTGCAAAATTATTCGGGTTTTTTAAACAAAGTGTAATATCTGTAGGACTGATCTTAATGGCAGCATCTATGGCGTTTATGACATTTGGCACAACATTAGCTTTTATGTTTATTGCAGCTACATTAGCAGGTATAGGATTTAGTATGATACTTCCTACTATGATGATGTCAATAGGCATGAAAGTCAACCCAACTTTAGTACCAATAGCATCTGGGATGATTATGGGAGCTATGAATGTTGGTGGATTCTTATCAGCGTATATGTTTGCAGGTTTAGCATCATTATTCGGACAAGTTGAAAATATTAAATTTCCATTCGCATTTTCAATGGTTTGTTTTTCGATAATAGCAGTTATTGTATTAATTAAACAATTACAGATAAGTGCAAAAGAAGTAATACAACAATAATCAAATAGAATACATAGTATAAAAGTAAACTATGTTAAAAGCCTTACCAGTAATTTGGTAAGGCTTTTAACAATTATTTAGAAAACTTATATAAGACCGCGCAATTACCAACGACTTAGACCGCAATGCGGTGGAAGCAATCTGCATAGGATAAAGCAAGCTCTACGTACAATCACCCCAATATATGATATAATATTCGAAACAGCAGATTGGCTCGCAGAATTTAATTCATTTTACGTGCTTGCACGAGAAAATGAAATAAATTCTATGAGCAAGTGCCAACGACGGTCACAGGGAGGCTGCTGAGGTGAAATCTGCGTTGAATAATAGAAATGCTATTAGAGAATCGGAGAGTATAAATGAGTGTAGATAAATATGCATTGCTTAAACAATATTTTGGATATGACTACTTTAGAAACGGTCAAGAAGAATTAATAGATAGTATACTAGCAGGAAAAGATACTATTGGTATTATGCCCACAGGTGCGGGTAAATCAATATGTTTTCAGATACCCGCTATGATGATGAACGGAATTACACTTGTTATTTCACCACTCATCTCTTTAATGAAAGATCAGGTGAATTCACTCATTCAAGCTGGTATTCCAGCAGCTTTTTTAAATAGTTCCCTATCACTGAATCAATATAGGTTAGCACTAAAATACGCTGGAGAAGGAAAGTATAAAATAATATATGTAGCTCCAGAGCGGTTAACAACAGAAGAATTTCTTTTATTTACATCTAAATCAAATATATCTATGGTTAGTGTAGATGAGGCACATTGTGTATCACAATGGGGACAAGATTTTAGACCAAGTTATATGAAAATTAAGAAGTTTATTGAGGCACTACCTTATAGACCAATTATCAGTTCTTTTACTGCTACTGCAACAAAGGAAGTACGAGATGATATTATTGATATATTACAATTGAGAAAACCAACGATCGTTACAACTGGATTTGATAGAAAAAACTTATCTTTCGAGGTAAGAAAACCTAAGGATAAATATGGTGAAGTGCTTAATTATTTAGTAGAACATTCAAAACAAAGTGGCATTATATACTGTGCTACGAGAAAAAATGTTGAAGAAGTATGTCGCAAATTAACGCAAGAAGGATTCTTAGTCACTAGGTATCATGCAGGTCTTTCAGATATAGAGCGAAAACAAAATCAAGAGGATTTTGTTTTTGATGTTAAACCTATTATGGTTGCGACTAATGCATTTGGCATGGGAATTGATAAATCGAATGTATCTTTTGTAATTCACTACAATATGCCCAAAAATATAGAAAGTTACTATCAAGAAGCAGGCAGAGCAGGTAGAGATGGGGAAGAAGCAGAGTGTATTTTACTTTATAATGGACAAGATGTTATAACTAATCAATTTTTTATTGATAATAGTAATCAAAATGAAGAAATAGATGAGAATACTAATAGACTAGTAAAGGAGAAAGAACGTGAAAGGTTAAAACTTATGACGTATTACTGTCATACTAATGATTGTCTGAGGCATTATATTTTAAAATATTTTGGTGATCATGCTAATGACTACTGTGATAACTGTTCAAATTGCATACAAAATTTTGAAGAAAAAGATATTACGGAAATAGCACGTAAAATTATTTCATGTGTAACTGAAACTAATGGTAGATACGGTGTTAAAGTTATTATTGATACTTTACGTGGTAGCAAAGGTCAAAAGATATTACGTCTAAATCTTGATGAATTAGAGACATATAATTCATGTAAAGGAATATTAGAACATAAGATTCGGGAGATAGTTAACTTTTTAGTAATTAATGAATACTTGTTTCTTACTAATACTGTTTATCCAACAGTTGGTATAACAAAAAAAGCGTTAGATGCTATGAAAAATCAAGAAGTACTGTCTATGAAAATACTGATAGAAGAGACCCCTTTAGCTGAAGAAATACAAAAAGGAAAAACAGTTCGTAATATAAAATCAAATAAAAGCAAGGCTAATACTGTAAATTATGTAATTACCGAAACAGAAGAAGATCTGTTTGAATCTTTGCGGTCACTTAGATCACAAATAGCGAGTAAACAGAAAGTACCGGCGTATATAGTGTTTAATGATGCTACACTCCGATCTATGTGCAAATTAAAACCAACAACAGAGGCAGAGTTCTTAAATGTTTCAGGTGTTGGAGAAGTGAAAATGAAACATTATGGAGATACGTTTTTAGACTTAATACGTAAATACGTAAATACGTGAATATAGAAACAAAAATCACTTTATTGAATCACTTGTGCGCATAAGGATATGTTTTTTTATATATAAAAAGTGATTAGCCGAGTACTTTAATATCTGCAGTAATTTATGTGAATTATTGAATAAAAGATTGAGTATTTGGCATTAATAAAGTAAGTGTTAGGAGTTGAAAATATGAATAGAAATTATTTAAAACCAGCAGAAATTTCAAGAGTTGCTATTGAAACAGGCGTAAGTAAAGTCAAAACAAAAAGAATAAATCAATTTATACTAGCAATTTTAGCTGGAGTTTTTATTGCTTTTGCTGCAGGCGGGTCAAACATGGCAGCCTTTAACCTTTTAGCCAGACCAGAAACATTTGGATTAGGTAGAACATTAGCAGGAACGATATTTGGAACAGGTTTAATGTTAGTAGTAGTAGCAGGAGGTGAACTATTCACAGGAAATTCACTCATTATGGCAGGAGTCTTAGAGAAACAAATTAAAGTAAGGGAGCTGCTAAATAATTGGTTGTTTGTGTTTTTAGGAAACTTTGTTGGTTCATTATTTATAGCATATATGATGGTTCACTCAGGCTTATTCAATAGTGGTGATTATGGTTTAGGTGCTACTACAATAATTATCGCAGTTAACAAAGTATCTTTAGATTTTATTCCAGCTTTTTACCTTGGAATAATGTGTAATTGGTTAGTATGTTTGGCTATATGGATGTCATATGCATCTATTGATCTGACCGGTAAGATATTTGCTATATTTTTTCCTATTTGGTTATTCATCACATCAGGTTTTGAACATAGTGTTGCAAATATGTACTATATACCTGCTGGAATTATGGCCAAATCAAATAGCAACTGGGCTATTGCTTCAAATTTAACAACTCAGCAATTGGATAATCTTAATTGGAGTACATTTATCACAAACAATATGATACCAGTTACTTTAGGAAATATTGTAGGTGGAGCTATATTCGCAGCAGCTGGTTACTGGTTTGTTTATGTAAGAAACAATCCTGATCGTATTAAATCAGAGAAATAAAAAAAGGAGTAATAACAATATTATTACGGGTGATATTATGAAGAATATATCAGAACTAATTAGTAATATGATAGTATACTACGCAGGTGATGTTAAAAGAATTAATCATTTTTTAAAAGTTTATAGTTTCGCAAAAGCAATAGGTGAAAATGAAAGACTAGATAATATCAAACAAGAAACTTTAGAGATAGCTGCAGTTACACATGATATTGGAATTAAAGTTAGTGAATTAAAATATAATTCTTCCTCTGCGAAGTACCAGCAATTAGAAGGACCTGCAATCGCAGAAGAAATGCTTAAACAATTAGGTTGCGAAAGAAAGGTTATAAAGAGAGTATCCTTCCTAATCGCTAATCACCATACATATAATAATATAGATGACATAGATTATCAGATACTTGTTGAATCAGACTTTTTGGTTAATATTGAAGAAGATAAATTATCTATAGAATCAATAAAAAAGATACAAGATAATATATTTAAAAGTAAAACAGGAAATTTATATTTAGAACAATTGTATTTAGCATAATGGTTGATACGTATTTAATCTAGTATTATTCATTTGCCAAGCGATAACCGATGCCTACTTCCGTTAAGATAAATCGTGGCTTTGCTTTATCCTTCTCAATTTTTCTTCTAAGATTTGCCATAAAAACTCGTATAGATGTCGTATCACCAGTTTCACCATATCCCCATACCTCTTTTAAAATGTAGTTGTGAGTAAGCACTTTGCCCTTATTTTGTACAAGAAGTAATAATAATTTGTATTCAATAGGGGTAAGGTGAACTTCAACATTATCAATAAAAACTAAACGCTTTTCCAAATTAATAGATAAATAGTCAAGTTCAAATATTTCATTATTTTCTAGATATACTAATTTCTTTAACTTACGTTCTATAACTCTAATACGAGCTAATAATTCGCCCATATGAAATGGTTTTGTAATATAATCATCTGCTCCTTCATCTAGTGCAGAAATTTTTTCATTTTCTTGTCCTCGTGCTGACACAACAATAATGGGCACGTCAGAAATTGTACGAATTAGTCTAATAATCTCTATACCATCAATATCCGGTAAACCTAAATCAAGTAATACAATATCTGGACGATCATTGTTAAACAATGAAACTCCATCAATTCCGGTTCTTGCAGTTCTGAATGAGTATCCTTTTGTTTTTAAAGAAAGAGAAATAAAATTTAATATATATTTGTCGTCTTCAATTATAAGTATGTTTATGCTCTTTTCCATTTTCATACCTCCATAATCGGTAGGGTAAAAGTAAATAACGCCCCACCTTCAGTTGCTCTACTCACAGTTATTGTTCCGTCATGAGCCTCAATAATAGATTTACATATTGAAAGTCCAATACCTATTCCTCTATTACCATCAATAACTTTATTTGAAAATGTTACAAAGCTCTCAAATAGTGTATCTTCAATATTCTTATCTATACCATCACCATTATCTGCTATATCAAAAATAACAGTGTTACCTTGGGTATGTACACGTAAATATATACTACAATGATCTTGGGTATGATTTATAGCATTGTCTAATAAATTAATTAGAACTTGAACAATTAGCTTTCCATCAATAAAAATTGTTATAATCTCATCAGGTATCGAAACAGATATTATCCTTTTATTCGAAATGCGAGAGACATGTTCCATAGCTTCATGTACAATATCATCAATAACCTCGTACTTTTTATTGACTCGGAACTTGCCATCGTCAATACGAGTCATATTTAATATATTCTCTACTAATTTATTCAGCCAAAGAGCCTCATCATTAATATTACTAGCTAATTTGTTAATGGTAAGTTTATCTAAACTATCTAAATTATCAATAATAACTCCACTTGCTCCAACTATACCTGTTAAAGGAGTTCTAAGATCATGTGAAATAGCTCTTAGTAAGTTACTTCTTGTTTTTTCTCTTTCCATAGCTATTCTTATTTTTTCTCTTTCATTGTAAATTAATTCTCGATCAAGTGACAAACCCATTTGTGTAATAACTGTTTTAATTAAAAGATCATGCTCTAAACTGAAGTTATCCTTACAATAGGCTACTTGTATAATACCTAATTTTTTAGTTAATCCTTGGATAGTTATTTCCATAATACTCATATCTTCTGTTTTAAATCCTATTTTTTTATCGATATAGATTTCACCGAATTCTAAAAGAGATACTTTGCTATTATATTTTGTGTTTTGATAAATATAATTAATGCCTTGTAGTATGATGTTTTCTTTACCTGTAATATTTAGAAAGCTATTTGTAACCTTATATAAAAGCCTGGCTGTGTGTTCATTCTGTTTAGCTATTAGTAATTGTTTTTGAAACATGTTAGTCATCGTGCCCAATATTAGGGAAGCACCTAAGAAAGCAACCATTAATATTACATCGTTTGGATTATAAGTGATAAAAGTATGAACTGGAATTGTGAAAAAATAATTGAATATGAAAACGCTAATTATGGATGCTGTTATACCATATAAGTAACCTTTTGTAATCACAGTGGTTATTAATACACTAACTAAAAACACCATAATTATACTTTCTTTTCCAATACCTACTCTTTGTAAAAATAAAGATAATAAAGTAGAACAAATAATCAGTACAATTAGTTTTATTAAATAGTATAGGTGAAGTTGTTGACAATTATTAATAATATCGCCTCCGTTAATACTTTATAGAAAACAATCTACAATTTCTTCATAAAGTGTATAATGTCAATTCTATTTCCTGCAACAATAAGATGTTCTTCGCTTTTAAAAACATAATTCGCTTCAGGTAGAGGAAAAATTTCATTATTATTTTTAGTTGCTAATATATTAATTTTATAGTTGCTTCTAACATCAATATCTATTATGGTTTTACCAATCCAGGAGTGTAATGGTGGTATTTCAAGAATGCAGTACTCTGGTGTTAATTCAATGTAATCAAATACATGATTGGCACTTAACCTTAAAGCTGTTTTCTTTGCACTTTCTTTTTCTGGGTAGATTACTTCATCAGCACCATTGCGTAAAAGAAATTTTTCATGTATCTCTCTATTGACTTTAGCAATAACATATGGCGCACCTAAGTCTTTCAATTGAGAGGTTATTTCAATTGATGATTGAAAGTTTGAACCAATGCATACAAAACAAATATCAAAATTTGCGACTCCTAGTGATTTTAAAACTTCTATATTAGTACAGTCTCCAATGTGAGCACTTGTTACGACGGAAATCAAATCGCTTATTTTATCCTCCCTATGGTCGATGATCATGACTTCATTGTTGAGTTCTGAAAACTTGCTAGCTAAGTATCGGCCAAATCGGCCTATTCCAATTATTAGTATATACTTCTTTTTTGTTAACATATTATATTATCCTCTCTTTAATGAAATTATCCAATAATTATTTTTTCAATTGGGCTTTTAACAAGAGTATTTTTTTTATTATGAGCTACTGCCATAACAACAGCTAAACTTCCTATTCGTCCGCAAAACATAAGTATAATAATTATAAGCTTAGATAAGGTGGTCAAACTACTAGTTATTCCTGTTGATAGTCCCACAGTTCCAATTGCTGAAAAAACCTCGAAGATTATATCACTTAAGACTAATTCAGGTTGAATTAAACTAATCAATATCATAGCTACAAGGGCTGATGATATATAAATTGTAATAACACTGGATGCTCTTTTAATTATATTATACTCTAATCTACGACCAAAGATATTTAATTCATCCGAATATCTTACTGAAGATATTACAGAAAGAATAAGAACAACAAAAGTAGTAGTTTTAATTCCTCCAGCTGTAGAACCAGAGTTTCCACCAATTACCATAAGAATTATTGTCAAAAGTTTTGAACCTTCTGAAAGTGACGTTGTATCAACCGTGTTAAATCCTGCTGTCCTAGGTGATATTGCATGGAATAGAGATGACAAAATTTTCTCTTTGACACTTATATTTTCTAACAAGTTGTTTGCCTCTAACATGTAAAATAATATAGATGAACATAATATAAGAAAAAGTGTTGTACATAAGACAATCTTAGTATGCAACTGATAATACTTAAATTTATGTCTATGTCTATATATATCTTCCCATACAATAAACCCGATACCGCCTATAGTAATTAGAGTTAGTATCACAATATTCATCACTGTATCATTACTATATCTTGTGAGGGAGGAATATTCATTAAATCTCCCCATTAGATCGAAACCTGCATTACAAAATGCAGAAATCGAGTGAAAAATACCGTTAAAGATACTAGCTGATATTTCCATTTCTCGATTAAATATAATTGCAAGAATTATTGCAGCAATTCCTTCAAAAATGAAAGTGCCTACTATTATATGTTTTGTTAATCGTACCACACCACCAATATGTATAGAGTTAACAGAATCTTTTAATAGACCTCTCTCTTTAATACCAATCCTTTTCCGTAGAGCTAACAGAAACATTGTTGCAATAATCATAAATCCTAAGCCTCCGATTTGGATAAGCCCTAAGATAACAATTTGACCAAATACTGAAAAATGGTTATAAGTATCATATACGACTAATCCAGTAACGCAGGTTGCTGAAGTGGCAGTAAAGAGAGCATCAATAAATGGTGTGAATTCACCGCTTTTAGATGAGATAGGTAGTGATAATAAGAATGTACCTATCATTATTATTGTGAAAAATGCAAGTACACTTATTTTTGCGTACGACATATTACCCCTCGTACTTAACAGCATTCTGCAACGACTCCTTTATAATGCTTAGATGACTATTTGTGTCATTTTTACGTAGAATAACTTCAATAAAATTTAAATCATTATATATTTTCATATTATTTTGGTAATTGCACAATGCAATAACATTTATAATACTATATACTTTAGTAGCAACAGAGCTGGTGATTAAGTTATTGGCATCGTTATATGAGAGGGCGAGCAAGCAACTATATTTATAATCCATACTAATAAACTGAATATCATCAATAGTTTTATATTCATATTTCATAGATTCACAGTATGCTATTACTTGTTCAGTTAAACTATTATCTCCATAAATTAATATGGAATCATTAAATGAAGAGTTATCTTTATTACTATTATTAGGGGTGTAAATAGTATCTTCAATAAACATGTCAATTTTAGACATTAGACAATATCCAATTAGTAAGAAAATGATTATGATAAGAACTAATATAAATATCAAATACATATACCTCCCTTTATTAATATTTTACGACATTGAATATAAAGTTAGTGTTAAGATTTGTAAATTAGTGTTAAGATTATGTTAATACCCTATCCTATGAAAATAGAGACATATATACTAATAGGAGGAGAAAGAAGTTTTCTAACATATAAAGGTGGGATTTCGTGAAATTAAATTATAAACAAACGATTTTTATCGGGTTGGCATTTATGTCTATCAGTGCATTTTGGCAACTCTATGATAATATCATACCGTTGATATTGCACAATACATTTGGACTTGGAGAAACTATAACAGGAGGGATTATGGCTCTTGATAATGTCTTAGCCCTTTTCTTATTACCTCTATTTGGCTACTTATCAGATAAGACAAATACGAAACTCGGAAAACGTATACCTTTTATCGTTATAGGAACAGTTATTTCAGTTGTTTTTATGATGATATTACCAATCGCTGACCAAAAACAAAATTTTGTATTATTTTTTATACCCTTAGGGATTGCGCTTATTGCAATGGGTATATATCGTTCGCCTGCAGTTGCATTAATGCCTGATTTAACTCCTAAACCTCTTAGAAGCAAAGCAAATGCAGTGATCAATCTAATGGGTGCAGTAGGTGGTATCTTTACTCTTGTCTTGATAAGGGTACTTATTCCCAATGAGACAAGACCAGATTATACGATGTTGTTTTTATACATATCTATTTTTATGATTATTTCTGTACTAATTCTTACCTTAACAATTAGGGAGAAGAAGTCGTCAGAGGAAAAAACAGTAAATAATGAACTCAAAAAAGTGACGCCTAGTTCTAAAAACAATATAGAAATGATGCCGAAAGAAGTACAAAAGAGTTTATTTTTTATACTGGCTTCAGTATTTTTATGGTTTACAGCTTATAATGCTATTACAACAGCATTTTCTAGGTATGCACTAGAAGTTTGGGGATTAACAGGTGGTAGTTTTGCAAACGCTTTAATGGTTGCAACAGGAGCAGCTATTCTAAGTTATATTCCTATTGGAATATTATCTAGTAATATAGGTAGGAAAAAGACTATTATTGGTGGTATCATTATAATGTCTATTTCATATTTTTTTGGTTTCCTCTTTACTCAGTATACTCCGTGGATTAATCTTATATTTGCTTTTACAGGTATTGGATGGGCAGCTATAAATGTAAACTCTTATCCTATGGTCGTCGAGATGAGTCGTAGTTCTGATGTAGGGAAATATACAGGCTACTATTATACTTTTTCTATGGCTGCACAAATAGTAACACCTATATTGTCTGGTTTTTTACTAGAAAACGTGTCTTATAGGACGCTATTTCCATATGCTATAGCGTTTTCATTACTATCACTTCTTACAATGATTTTTGTAAGACATGGAGACTCAAAACCACCTAGGAAAAAAAGCAAATTAGAAAACTTTGACATAGAAGACTGATTTGGAAGGAGGATACCGTGTATATAATACTAGGAGCCACAGGTTTTTTGATTATAATATACTTATTGTCTATTATGCCAAAAATGCGCAAACGCCATGATATGACGCATATTTATGAGTATTACTATGCTCATAGAGGGTTGCACAAAAAAAAATCTAGTAATCCTGAGAATTCTTTAACTGCTTTTAAGCGAGCTATAGAGAATAATTATGGGATTGAACTGGATGTTCAACTATCTAAAGATCTCATACCAGTAGTCTATCATGATTATAACTTAAGAAGAGTATGTGGTATAGATAAGAAGGTTTGTGAGCTTACTTATGATGAATTAAGAAAATTGACGTTATATTCATCTAATGAAAAAATTCCAAATCTTAAAGAAGTCCTAGATTTAGTTAATGGGAAAGTGCCTCTAATAATAGAATTAAAGATTGAAGATAAAGACATATTTGTGTGTAATGTTGTTGCCACATATTTAGATGATTACAATGGAGTTTACTGCATTGAATCTTTTAATCCATTAGGTCTTATTTGGTTTAAGAAAAATCGACCTAGCGTTATAAGAGGACAGCTCTCCACTAATCTTCTAAAAGATGAGGGAAACAAAAGAAAAATAGTTTATTTGTTATTACAAAATCTTATGTTGAATTTTTGCACAAAACCAGATTTTATAGCTTTTAACTATAAATATTGTAAAATGATTTCATTTGTTTTATGTCGTGCAATTTATAGAGTACCTACATTTGCATGGACAATCACCTCACAAGAAGGAATAGAAGACAGTAAAAGAAGTTTTGACGTATTTATATTTGAAAAATTTAAACCCAAAATTTAGAACGAGCAAATTATTTATGTTTAAATAATGATTCTTGAGGTATATAAATAAAGAATGGTTTATCCAAAGGAAAAGAGTGCCAACGACTGAAACCCCGAAGGGGTTGAAGATAATCTGCGTAGGATAAAGTAGATACTAAATATTACAAACCCAATATATGAAATAATATTCGCACCAGCAGATTGGCTCGCAGAAATCATAACAATTTTCGTGCTTGCACGAAAAGATGAGAGGATTTCTATGAGCAAGTGTCAACGACTGAAACCCCGAAGGGGTTGAAGATAATCTGCGTAGGATAAAGTAGATACTAAATATTACAAACCTAATATATGATATAATATTCGCACCAGCAGATTGGCTCGCAGAAATCATAACAATTTTCGTGCTTGCACGAAAAGATGAGAGGATTTCTATGAGCAAGTGTCAACGACTG
>NZ_WHNX01000051.1 GCF_009362815.1 Alkalibaculum sporogenes
AGGCACGCCGCCAGCGTTCGTCCTGAGCCAGGATCAAACTCTCAAATTAAAACTAATTTTGCTGGCATTACTTTTGTTACTTTGTTGCTTACAACTTTCGTCGTAAGTCTTATACTATTTTGTTTAGGTTGTGTGCACTATTCTATTTTCAAATACCTATGTTGTCGCTTGTGTTTAAAGCTTATCGCTTGTTTTGTTGTTAATTTTTATTGTCTGCCTCGTTTGAAGCAGCTTAATTATTATATTACGTGGCGATTGTTTTGTCAACTACTTTTGAAATTATTTTTTTATGCTGTTCTTCATTGCTATCCACTACCATTTCTTAATCAGTCAGTGGATTTTTAATTATAAACTCTTACATTTCATTTGTCAATATACTTTTATATCAAACTTTCAAAACCTTTTTCTTGTGACTTAAATTCAATACTTGCTAACTATATACATTCATATACTCTTATCTTATCTCCATTTTTAACGTTACCACTTGTTATTACTTTTGCATATGCTACTTTATTAGCTAACCCACAATTTCCTTCTCTATTATAGACTGGACATTGAACATGACATTCTTTTCCTTTCTGTATGATCTGAAGTATCGTTGTATCTCCTATACTTAATTTTGAGTGCTTACTTAATACCTCAAAATTAATTCCTGTGGTTGTTATATTTTCTGAAAATTTTGATATGCAAAACCCATCTTCTCTATCACTAGCCATATAAAACTTGGCATCTCCATCCATCATACTTATTTGTTTATCTTTACCGGAAAACACATCACCTCTTATGCCCAAACCTGCCTCTAACACAGCTTCCTCCACAATTACAGCCGACTCACCTCTTGACTGTTTAACTCTTATTGTCATTAATTGTGACATTTCAACACTCCTATCTAAAGTTATCTCAAGCCCTTGTATCTATCAATATTATTATCATTTAAAAACTCGTAGGCATCATTTATTTCTTGAAATACCTTCGTTGCATTTGATGATTTATTTATATCAGGATGATACTCTTTAGCTTTCTTTCTATAGGCTAGCTTTATTTCATACTTATCAGAATCTATACTAACACCAAGTATAGAGCAACTTTTTTCGTACTTACTTTTAAACTCAGAAGTAGGATTGGTGCTACTGTAGCCACTTGCACCTCCTTGTGATCTTTGATATTCATTCCATTGTCTAAATCTATCTTCCCAAGCTTTTTGATTTTGAGCCTGTCTTTGTTCCTGTTCTTTTCTACGCCTTTCCTCTTCCATCTTCTTGTATTTGTCTCCGTATTCATTAAAAGAATCAAACACCTTCTTCTTACCATCTATTAAATAGAAAGAATAGTCAAATAAAAACTCCGTAACCATATATTTAACATATTTTAAATAGGATACAAACTTAGTCCCCAAAATCGGAAATATAATAAAGAATAATATTATTAGCATTGAAGTTGGATTCATAAGTAACGCAATTCCTAAAGGTCCTCCTAACATCATTAACAGTAGGCACCCTCCCATACCTAAAAAAGCCATCATACCTTTTCTAATATTTCTTGTTAATGTTACTATGGTATCTACTATATTTATTAGTACATTTAATATAAAAGATATAACCTGTCCTAGTACATATGTAAGCTTACCTGCTATCTTTTTCATTGTATTCATAATTGAATAAGACTCCCCTTAATCTAAGCTATTGCTTAGTTGTCACCAATACTACATCACTTTATTTCTACATAGTAGTTTATAGTAACGATAACTTAAAATCATAAATTATTTATTAACTTTTGATTGATTTAAATGTTATAAACACACCTATAATACATAAACTTATTACAAGATAAAAGATGGAGTAATAATTTTCAAGAACATCCATTATTAATCCAGAAGCCAAAACTCCCAGAATAGCTCCTATGCCGTAAGCAGTAAATATCACTCCATAATTTTGACTATAATATTGAGTCCCATACATAGATAGTGTTGAAGTAGGTGCAATAGCTAACCAACCTCCTAGATTAAACCAAAATATTGAAAATGATATTGCAAATATTAATAGACTTCCTGTCTCTGCCATTAGCATTAATAATGCTGCTGTAGTAATTAATCCATAAGATATTAGCATTGCTTTTCTGGATGATAATTTATCAGTAATCCAACCAAATATTGGCCTTCCTAATCCGTTGAATACCGCAAATATCGATATTAGAATTGCAATATTTCTTGATGATAATCCTACTAGTTCCACGCCTACTTTACTCGTCATACCTATTAACATTAGCCCAATCATCGTCCCAATAAGAAAGTTAAAGTATAAACCCTTAAAGCTATCTGATTTAATCATAGTTCTTGTATTTATATCGTATTTAGTATCTTTTATATCTACTATATCAGTTGATTTTCTATTATCTAATTGCGTAGGATACTTTAAGGGATAGGCAAGTATAGGAATAATGACTCCAAATGATATTCCTAAAATTAAAAAAACCTTCATTATTCCATAGATTTCGATTAGATTCCTAGCAAGTGGTGCTGTTACTAAAGGAGATAATCCAAATCCAATCAGTATAAGTCCTACTGCTAGACCTTTTTTTTCTGGAAACCATCTCGTTACTACAGTAATTGGCGCACCATATGCTATACCTACACCTGAGCCGATTATCACACCATAAGTAATAGTCAACATATACACATTTGACGTAAAAGAAGATAGAATCCAACCTAACGCTACAAGCATAGCACCTACTGAAATGATTAATCTAGGACTATGTTTATCAATATGTCTACCTGTGAGCAACATGAAAATTGCGTAAAATGCCAAAGATACCATGTATGGCAGCCCGCTTTGAGTAGTTCCTATCTCAAACATTTCTTCTATGCCAAGTCTAAAAACACTCCAAGAATAGACAGTTCCTAAACACATCATTATTATAATTCCTAAAAGTACATAAAACCATCTCTTAGATTCAGTTATCTTTTGATTTATTATTTTTCTCATTTTACTTAAACCAACTTTCTGTCAATTTATCTGTTTTAGTTAGAATATATTGTTTTCTGCTATATAATTGAATTTATTTTACTGAATATGACAAGCCTCTTTAGATGTAATTTTCAACTTAATTAATATACTTAATATGTAATATATCTTATTATAGGTATTCTCATTTATGAATTCTATTACTACATAAAAAAAATAACAAGACTCTCTAGTGTGAGTTATGCTATTTGTTTTACTTAAATTTGCAATTAACTCTCCATAGCTATACTATTTTATATTCTTTGAATTGCTAGATTTGCAATCACTTTACTAATTTAGGCATTGTATAAATAAAACTGTCTAGATTAATATATAGCTTCAGTTAATATATTTTAAAAATTATAACACACAGATAAATAATTATAAAGCAAAAAATAGATGTTAAATATATGCTACATAAAGTTCTAGGCATATATAGACTTGCTTAGTGATTCTGAAAACGTTATATTATTGCCTATATCCTAAAAGAATAGTAATATACTATTGAGGTGATAAATATAAAAAGATTATTAGATTATCATATGCATTCCAACCACTCTTGGGATGGACAATCAACTATAGATGAAATGTGCCAAAGTGCTGTAAATAAAGGTATATCAGAAATCTGTTTTACGGAACATCTTGCTGTCAGAGAGGGTGACCCTTGTTATGGCCACTTGCAAATGGAGCATTATAATAACGATATAACTCGTCTAAGAAACTTTTACAATAATAAATTAATTATCAAAAAAGGTCTTGAAATAGGAGAACCTCATTTGTTAAAAGAAATGATACTACCTTTTACTACTAATCAAGATATTGATTTTATTATTGGGTCTGTGCATAATTTGGGAGTTTATGATTTAACAGTTTATATAGAAGGAAAAGAACAACTAGAAAGTTATAAAGCCTATTTCGAAGAATTACTTAAATGTGTTTCTTATGGCGATATGGACGTAATAGGACATTTTGATCTTCTGAAACGTTATGCCTTTGATATAAACGGTCAATATCATCATTCTGATTACAAAGACTTAATTCATGAGATACTTAAAAAAGCAATCTCAAGAAATATAGGCCTTGAAATTAATACCTCAGGATTTCGCTCTAGTTCAATGGAAATTTTCCCTTCCCAAACTATATTAAATGTATATAAAGAACTAAATGGCAAAATTCTTACTGTAGGATCAGATTCCCATAGTGTTAGTATGATCGGTAATAATATTGCTCCAGTATATCTTATGCTAAAGCAAATTGGTTTTGATGCCGTATATTCTTATAATAAAAGAACTCCACATGCTGTGAAATTATAAAGCGAAACTTTATTTAGTAGGGGTTTTGAAGCGTGAGCCTTAGTGCCTGTTAATGTGGATAAATTGGTTTGGTATGAGCAGAAATTCCACTTAACTCTGCTCTTCTCCCAAACCACTCTCTATAAATACTTTTGCAATCTCGGGATCAAATTGAGTACCTGCATTTCTTTTAATTTCTTCCATTGCATCTTTTTTACTCAGTGCTTCTTTATAATGTCTCTTGCTAACCATGGCATCATATGCATCCGCAACTGCAACGATTCTTGATTGCCAAGGTATTTCCTCGCCTTTCAAACCTTTTGGATACCCTGTTCCATCCCACCTTTCATGATGGGCTAATACATAACCAGCTAAAACTGCATACTCATTTATAGAACTTAAAATCCTGTACCCAATTTCTGAATGCCTTCTTATTTCAATCCAATCTGATTCACTAAGTGACTTTGTTTCAGTTAATATTTTTTCATCTATAGCTATCTTGCCTATATCATGCATTAGACCAATGCTTTTAAGTTCACTTATTTGTTCATTTGTTAATTTTAATGCACCTCCAAGTTCAACACATAACTGACTAACACTTTTAAGATGGCTTTCTTCTATATTATTTTTTTCATATAAGGTATTAAGTATGATATCTAAAGTTTTGTACCTCAAGGAAGTATGTTCCGATAGTTTTTGCCTGTACATATTATCTTCAGCTTTTTTAAAAACTGTGACTACCTTCTCGTCGTGTCTATGCTTAGTCTCCCAACCGCAGGCAATGGATAAATTAATAGAATCAACTTTTTCATTAGATATAATAGTATCCATTCTACTGACAATTAATCTTGCTTCATCAAAACTGGTATTAGGCAGTATTACTACAAACTCATCACCGCCGATTCTAGCTACAATATCATCTGAACGAAATTGTTTTTGAATAATCTCAGCTACTTTTTTTAATATGAGGTCTCCCACTAAATGACCAAAAGCATCATTCGCTAGTTTTAAACCATTTACATCAATCATTACTAAAGTAAGTGGTAAATTTCTCTCAGTATCAAGTCTTATTAATTCCTCTTCAAAAAATCTACGATTATATAAACCTGTCAATTGATCGTGAAAACTTAGGTATTCTACTTTATCTTGTCTTTCTTTCTTTTCAGTAAAATCTTTAAAAACGTATACTACTCCATTAATATTATTATCTTCATCTTTAATAGGTGCGCTGCTATGTTCAATAGGGTATTCGATACCTTCTTTAGAAATTAAAATAACATTGTCAACAAATTCTCTATTATTATTTATCCCTAATAATTTTGAATAGCGATTTTCATATTTTTCTCTTGTAAACTCATTTATAACGTTGAACACCTTATCTAATGGTTGTCCAATTGCGTCTTGCTGAGTCCAACCTGTAAGCTGTTCTGCTATTTTATTTAACAATAGTATCCTACCACGATTATCTGTCGAGATAACACCATCACCAACGGATAGTATTGTCATTTTCAAACGTTCTTTTTCATTAAATATTAACTCTTCCATTTTTTTTCGTTCACTAATATCTTCTACAATACTAGTTCCACCCTCAATTAGTTTATCCTCTGATACTATTGGGACAATCGTTACTCTTACTGGTGTTATTTTATTAGCAGTAAGAGATTTATAATTTCCTTCATATGTAGTTAATTTACCTTCTAGGGCACCCTGTATAGCTGCTGTTATTTTAACATCTGGTAATCTTAACGTATCTAAACCAATAAGAACTTCACGAGATGATCCAATTGTTTTAGCGAATTTTTCATTACAGTCAGTGATTATTCCTTTGTTATTAAAATAAAATACACCTAAAGGTGAATGCTCAAACATAAGTCGATATTTTTCTTCACTCTGTCTCAATGCATCCCCCATATTTTTACTGTTGATAATATCAATACGTATATCAGGTTTGCGCTTAGTTGATTTACGTTTTTGTTTCACACTTACACCACTTCCTTACCTAAAATTAATTTCACCTCAATTAGCACCTTCCCTGATATTAACGACACACAATGCACTTCAAATAATTCAATATATTAAACAAATATATTAAAGAATATCACTAGCTACAATAAAAAATTCAAATTTTATATATCAAATATACCACAATAATACCCTAATCAATCTTGCTATTGTATAATTTATCTAATATATTTCACTTTTCTTATGTAGACAGTAGCCAAATGTCTGCAATGTAATATGTACTATCAGGTTGACCCTGTCAGGGTTGGCGAGGCTTGTAGCGACTAAAAGGAGCAAGAAGCCCGCTAAATAAGTGTGTGTAGATTATATGTAATACAGTTAACTACTTACTACGTAATAAAAGTTCTCATTTATGAGAACTTTTATTATCTGTTAATTTTAATATAATACTTTTGTCTATCATTATTAAATGCGAATTAAATTATTCCCTTTATTAATTACACTTAGAATAAATTTAGATTTATATAACTAGTGTTGAGCTTGAAAACAACTGATAACTGTTGTTTCATCTACTCCTCCTGTAATAACGAACCTTGTATTTTGTAAAAAATTAGTAACAGTAATCATCTTAGCAGTATCATGTGCTACGTTTATAACTGATCCTGTATCTTCTAACCAGTTTGTTCCATCAGGACTTAATTCCACCTTTAATGTGATATCTTGATTTGCTGAAGTTGTTCCTGTGTTTTTTACAAACCAATTGTATGAAGTTTCTTTCGAAATATCTTGTACTTCCGAATATACAGTAGTTGCGCTACTTATAGTTTGTGGTGTTAAAGGTATTGCTTCGCCAAACGCATCTACATTGGTAAATATCAGCTCACTTTCTACTTTACCAATTACATTTGTTCCTGCTGATAATTCAACATTTAATTCTGTATCACCATTTACTACTTTTACGTCATTAGTTATTGTATCTACTGTCGTTACTGATGCTACATTATCTATATCTGTTCCATCAACTAATGATACTTCTGTTCCAGGCGATAAAGATACTTCAGCGCCTGGCGCTAGCGTTACTTCTGATCCTGCTCCGAGATCTACAGTCCCATTTATAGCTAGGCTCCCAGTATTATCAACTTGTAGTGGCACTACATTTTCAGTTGTATTATCTAATACATATATTTGACCCTTTAATTGGGATGGTGAATCTTGAAATATTGGCATTCCTGGCATTAATTTATCACTCCATATTTTTTTTAGGGTATACCCTAATCTATTCTATGTTTTAATTGTAAAAATGGATAATGATATTTAATCTTTTGATTGAAACCATAACTTAATTAAATTAATACTACTAGACTGTACTGATCTATAAGAAATTCTAACATATTGACTTTCTCTCATTGGTTGTAAATACAATACTGAGTTGGCAGTTATTAAAAATGGTCCAGAATCTTGAAACACTATAGATTTGTCAGGGCTTATTTCAATAAATATTTCCACGCCACTACTTCCTAGATTTTCAATGAAATAATAGTATTTGTTTAAATTAATGCAATCTATCCAATTAGAATAGTTTAATATATTTGTTGATAAATATTCTTCAACAATATTAACTGGTTTAAATATATCAGACATAGTTAACTCTAATACGGGACCTTTTTTCTTATCTATAGATTCAAATTCTTTCAATCCACAGCAGCGCATTTTATCTTTTGTATAAACACGTAATTTTAGGTTGTCACCATTTCTACATTCTAAGATACTGGTAATATCCCATTTATATGTGCCTACATTAAACACTTTAACACTTATAAGATCATTGTTAATACAAATATTCATAGAATCCTTTTCGCTACATACTGATTTACAGTACATCTTTAATATAGCTTTATTAACAATCATATTGGTATACAATATAGGTTTAAAAATAAGTTCAGAAAGATAATAGTTATCGTCACTACACTTTCCAACTAAAATAATATCTCTCCTTATATTCTTACAATATTCTGTGTAACTTTTCACTTCAATTGGATTTACCTGCAAAGTACGCATTCTTTCACCACTCTAGTTTAATCTTACTTTATGATAGACATTCACATGAATTATGTTACAAAACATATTTAAAAAATCTGCTGAGGATAAAGTAGGTAATACAATTCAACATAATAAGTGGTATACTTTATTTAGCATGAAATAAAAGAAATAAAAGGTGAACTCAATGGATACTAATCATAAATTTAAGTTTATTGTAACTATATTAATATCGTTAGTCCTTACTGGTACAATAGGGTATAAAATTTTACTCGATATCAGCATCATAGATGCATTGTATATGACTGTTATAACTATATCGACTGTAGGATATACAGAAGTTGCTGAAATGGATGTAAACGCTAAAATTTTCTCTATATTCATTATTTTCTTTAGTTTAGGTACTGTTGGTTATTTATTTACTAATTTAGTTTCTTCGTTTTTAGAAGGAGATTTAAAAGATATATGGAGGAAGAGACGGATGGAAAACAAGATAGCTGAATTAAAAGATCATTATATAATATGTGGAGGAGGTGAAACTGGCCAACATGCTATAAATCAATTTGTGAAAAGCAATGCACCATTTATTGTAATTGATAAAGATGAAGAAAAAATAAATGAACTAATTAGAAACAACATCTATGCCATTCACGGAGACGCTACTCAAGATTCTATATTAGATAAGGCTAGAATACAACACGCCAAGGGGCTTCTATGTTCATTATCTAATGATGCCGATAATGTCTATACCGTACTAACCGGAAGGCAAATGAATGAAAATCTGTACATTGTATCTCGAGCTATCAATAAACATACTGATGAAAAGTTAAAAAAAGCTGGTGCTAATAACACTATCTCACCAAATGAAATAGGTGGAAGTAGAATGGCAGCTCTTATGCTTCGACCTACTGTTATAGCTTTTTTAGATTTAATAACTCATGCTGGAGACGTAATTTTAGACCTAGAAGATGTGATTATTTGCGACAATTCAACTATAGTGAATAAGACTCTTGGAGAAGTAAAAATTCCAGAAAAAACAGGACTAATAATATTAGCTATAAAAAAATGTAATAGTGATAATTTAGTCTTCAATCCTAGTTTTGATGAAATACTAAAAATAGGTGATACCATGGTAGTTTTAGGTACGGAGAATCAGGTAAATAAACTTAGAGAGTTTGCTAATGATAAAGGCCAAAGATGCATACAAAAATAGAGAACAGTTTCTGTTCTCTATTTTCAACTTGCTAAGTAATTGTACTAGACATTTTATCAAGTATAATCGACTAATTTTGTAAATTTATTTTATTAACTTTATCAAATTCTTCTTGAATTTCTATTGAAGGTTCTTTATCTAAAAGACTACATACTACAATAACTACTAGTGATAATATCATTCCTGGAACAATCTCATATAGATCAAATATGCCACCGCTGAGGTTTTTCCAAACAACTACAGTTATACCCCCTGCAATCATACCCCAAAGAGCTCCATTTCGAGTCATACGTTTCCAATAAAGAGATAATAAAATAACAGGACCAAAGGCAGAACCAAATCCAGCCCACGCATATGAAACTAATCTAAATACCGAGCTATTTTCATCCAATGCTAATATTCCAGCAATAAGTGCTATCAATATAACAGCTCCACGACTTACCCATAACAATTCTTTTTGAGATGCGTCTTTCTTATACACTGTACGGTAGAAATCACCTGTAATTGCCGATGATGTAACTAATAATTGTGAATCTGCTGTACTCATAATAGCTGCTAAAATTGCAGATAATAGTACTCCTGCAATAACTGCTGGGAATAAGTCAGATACTAAAACCATAAATATAGTCTCTGAAGCTCCTTCGTCTAATGGAGTATTAAGATAAACACGTCCAACAATACCTACTATAACTGCAGCCGCAAGAGAAATCACAACCCATATCATTGCAATTATTCGTGCTGGCTTCACTTCTTTTGCTGAACGAATAGCCATAAACCTTGCTAAAATATGAGGTTGCCCAAAATATCCAAAACCCCATGCAAACCACGAAAAAATGATTAAGAAGCTGATTGGCTCTCCTGTACTAAAGGTAAATATATTTTGAAAATCTATATATGCTGTATTTATGAGACCATCTACTTGACCAGCTGCCGATAAAGCAACAATTGGTGTAACTACAACTGCTATCAACATTAATAATCCTTGGAACATGTCTGTCCATGAAACAGCCATAAATCCGCCTAAAAACGTATAAGAAATAATAACTAAAACTCCAACTATTAAGGCTAATGTGTAATTAAATCCGAATACAGTATTAAATAGTTTTGCTCCAGCAACAAAGCCTGATGCAGTATAGAACAAGAAAAATAATAATATTAAGAACGCGGATATTAGTCTCAAAAGTTTAGAGGTATCTCTAAATCTGTTTTCAAAGTATTCAGGTAAAGTAATTGAATCACCTGAGATAAATGTATAATTCCTAAGTCTTTTTGCTACAAACCGCCAGTTAAGATATGTACCAATTGCAAGCCCTAAAGCTGTCCATACAGCTTCTACCATCCCATTAGTGGACGCATATGCAAGCCCTGGAAGCCCTAGTAAAAGCCAGCCACTCATATCTGATGCTTGCGCACTTAGTGACGTTACTAAGGGGTTAAGTTTACGATCTCCAATAACATAATCAGACATGCTCTCATTTTTTTTATAAAAGTAGATTCCCACTAAAAGCATTCCAATAAGGTAAAATATAAATACAATGTTTACTATCAAATGATCACCTCTTCAAATATAATTTAAGTGCCAACATGAAAACCCCAACTGAATAAAGTTTTACTTTAATATTCTATCAGTTTATTGAAATTTATGAAATAGTATCTGCGTATTAAACACGGCAATCGCATGAAAAGATATTTGGTTCAGCGAACCCTTTTTTAAAAATCATATATCAAAGTAGCTAACTTTATAGAGTATTTTTAAAACATTAGCAAACGATAGCTTCGCTAAATTCAAAAGAAGGAGACGATTAACGTTAAGAATTTTTGAAACTCGCTACGCTCAAACAGTCAAAAATTCTTAACG
>NZ_WHNX01000052.1 GCF_009362815.1 Alkalibaculum sporogenes
GGGGCTACACCTGTTCCCATACCGAACACAGCAGTAAAGTCCTCCAGCGCCGATGGTACTTGGGTGGCGACGCCCTGGGAGAGTAGGTCGTTGCGGATTCATTTAAAAAGATACTTCTATTTATTTAGAGGTATCTTTTTTAGTTTTAATATGTACACTACCATAGTCGTTATTAAGAGTTTGTAATTACTTAATAAAATAGTATATAAATGTGCTAAATATATTCTAAATTACTGGTTTGTTTCATAATAATGATATAAAACGAGTAATGAGAGGGGTATAAGTATGCGTCAAAGAAAATTTATTTTTCTTGAAGCTATAGATATTGGCTATTCTATAAGTTCTAATAAGTTAAAAGGTCATGTTCAATTTGATGAGAGTAAAGATAAAATTGCAGTAAGTTTATTTATTGAAGGTTTAAATCATGATGAGTATGGAGTAGATATACTTCATGGAGAAAATATATGTACAAATATCGGAAATTTCTATGGTAATAGTAGGATAGAAACAAAATTTTATACAAGTAACAGTATTAATAATATAAGAGCTATCTTGATATATCCAATGAGTGATAAAAATAAAATTGTACTTATTGGCTATCTTATAGATAAAAGCAAATTAAATATTAATGAAATTTCCTATATGCGTGGTATAAATAATAATAATTTAGAAAATAATGAAAAAAAAATTATTAACGAAATAAGTGATGACTTAAAAACTATTAGTAAAAAGGTAGAAGAAGATAATAATAATATAGAAAAAAATATTATTTTGGAAGAGGATATCAACATAAGTACGAATATCGAGGATAATATATTCGATCAGATGGACGAAGGATTTATGAGTGAAAATAAGACAATTGATAATGAGGATGAACTACAAAAAAAAGAAAATTTAATTAAAAATAGTAATTCTCAGTCTAATTCAAAAGAATCTGAAAGCAATTCATCGCCTAAAGGTGGAATGTATAATAACAAAATATTTTACCTCTGGCAAAATATCGACAAATTAGATGAGTGTTTAAAAAAAGCGAATCCTTTTATGCAGTCTATACCAAAACACAAGTGGTGGTATGTAAAAGAGTATGATACAGAAATACAATATTATTCTATTCTTTATAATGGATATATGATGCCAATGGTATATCCGTATATGAATTATAAAAATATTGGAAACATAGACAATGAATGGATATTTGGAGCTGTTACTGATGATTATGAAGGAAAAGAAGTATTGAAGTATTTTGTATATGGAATTCCAGGTAAATTCTATATGCAAGATCAACCGTTTAGAGGAAGTACAGGGTATTTATACTGGCAATCTAAAGATGTTATAAAGAGAGATCCTCAAGGATATTGGTTATTATACGTAGACGTACATACAGGTAAAATTGTCATTCCTAGAAGACCTGTAAAGCCTCCTTTAAATAAAAATATAATGCACAACAATATGTAAATTTTACAAACAAAAAATTGGTAGCATATTAAAACGTCTCCTTTGTCAAAATAAGAGTAGTATCACAATAATAAAAAAAGGAGATAATTTATGAAAAGAATAATAACTGCAATAACTGTTTTTACATTAGTAGCTACTTTTAGTTTTGGTTGTAGACCCGCAACACCTGTTGAAGACGGGCAACGAGGTACTACTAGAAATAACATAATTACAAATGATGGAACAGCAAATGATACAACAAGAAACCAAGGTGCAACTGGTATCGCTAATGGTGGAGGATCAACATATTACGGAACAGCTGACGGTGTAGGCGGAGCTGGAGGAACTGGTAATATGGGCGGAACTAATGCTATAGGTGGAACAGGTGGGGCTGGCGAAGCTGGAGCCGGTGGAGCAGGAACAGGTGGAACTAATGCTGGTGGAACAAGAACTCCGGCAGGAACATTAAACAACAATGCTGGTAGAATTACTGATGGCAATTGGAACACTGCATTAGGTGAAACAAATAGAGTTAATGAAATAAGAAGCATATGCAATCGTAAAGAAAATGTAGACGATACATCTGTTGTTATAAATGATAATAATAATACTTGCTATGTTGGTTTAGATTTAGACAATAATGCTAACTTAACTGAGACAATGAAAGAACAACTTAGCAATGAAATTAAAAGAGCAGACCCTAATATCAATAGAGTATATTTTACTGAAGATAGAAATGCAGTTGAAGATTTTGTTGGAACTGCACGGGATACTGTGAATGTAAACTGGAACAGACTACAAAATTTATTTAGATAATACTATCATAGAGGAGGGATTTATCCCTTCTCTATTCTATTTGCAATTGGCTTAAACCTAAATAACAATGAAATGAGTAAAATGTATTTGAATGCAAGAAATACTATAATTAAACTATTATAATAATATAATGTATATAATGAAAAAAAGATGCAAACAATATTAGTAATTTATTGTTGACATGAGTTTAATTAATTGTTATAATGACAAATTTGACAACTGTGATGACATATGTTACAATATAACAAATAACCGAGGTGATTAGATGAATAGTAATAAAACCATTTCTGAAATTAAAGAAGGGTTAGAAAGTTATGTAGGTCACAAAGTAAGGTTAAAAGCAAGCAAAAGTCGAAAAAGAGTTGTCATACAAGAAGGAATAATCGAAGGTGCTTACCCAAGTATATTTGTAATAAAAGTTGATCAGGAAAATAAAAATCCTCGCAAACTATCTTTTTGTTATTCAGACCTATTAACACATAATGTTGAACTTACCCTATGCGAAAATGAAGAAAGTATACTCTGCGGATAAAAAAACTGTTAATTTTACAGTTTTTTTTTAATGAAAATAAAAATAATCAGGTAATTATCGAGTTTATGCTAAGTCAACTCAAATTAGCTTAGATTATATAAAATAGCCTCAAAACACACTTGCCTTTATGACATTATTAGCTTATAGTATTAATAGTTAATACAGAGAATAGGAGATTAAATATGCCAATAAATTTAAAAGGACGAAGCTTATTAACATTAAAAGATTACACTCAAGAAGAAATAAACTATCTATTAGAGTTATCAATAAGTTTAAAATCAAAAAAAATAATAGGTATTCAAGATAATTTGTTATTAGGTAAAAATATTGTTTTAATATTTGAAAAGACATCTACTAGAACAAGATGTGCATTTGAAGTGGCTGCTTTTGATGAAGGAGCGAAAGTAACCTTTTTAACTAATAGTCAAATGGGTAAGAAAGAATCAATTGAAGATACTGCCAAAGTTTTAGGCAGATTTTATGATGGTATAGAATTTAGAGGTTTTAAACAAGAAACTGTAGAACAATTAAGTAAATTCTCAGGTATTCCTGTTTGGAATGGGCTAACTGATATGTATCATCCTACACAAGTTCTTGCAGATTTTATGACTATTAAAGAACAAATTAACAAACCTTTAAAGGATATAAAATTTGTTTATATGGGAGATGCAAGAAACAATGTAGCTAATTCATTAATGATTGGAGCAGCTAAGATAGGAATGGATTTTGTAGCAGTTGCACCTAAAGAATTATTTCCAGACAGTGATTTTATAGATGAAATAAAGAGTATTTCATTAGCTAATGGTGGAACTATCCAAGTTACTGAAAATATTGAACAAGGTGTAAAAAATGCGGATGTGCTATATACAGATGTATGGATTTCTATGGGTGAAGAAGATAAAGCCAAAGAGAGAATTGAAATGCTACTCCCATATCAAGTTACTATGGATACAATAAGAAGTACAGAAAATAAAGATGTTATCTTTCTTCACTGTTTACCGGCATTCCATGATTTAAATACAGAATTTGCACAAAAGATATATAATCAATATGGATTAAAAGAAATGGAAGTTACAGATGAAGTATTTAGAAGTAGTCACTCAAAAGTGTTTGATGAGGCAGAGAATAGAATGCATACTATTAAAGCTGTAATGGTTGCAACATTATAGTAATAGAAGCAACTAAAGCTTTTTAAAAATATAAATAGACTTCTAAGATACCCTTTGAATAAAAAAAGTATCAATTTTTTTATTCAAAGGGTATTTTTTGTACAGCTCTCTAATAAAGATAATAAGAATAATAAATATCGTAAATATGATATATATAAGGGGGAAGTAGCATGCCTTTTGAATTAATTAGGGAGTATATTACTTTAGATCAAGAAGTTAACGCTTTCAATACACAAACAAGCCTAGAAGAGATAATAAAGATACCTGACTTTAAGCCGAATATGAGGAGTATTCTTTTGATAGATGGTGAAGTGAATACATCTTCTCAAGCCATCGAGGGAAATGTTCTAAATGTTGAAGGTGATATTCAATTTAAAATCTATTATGTTGCTGAAGGTGGTTACTTAGATTGTGCTCAAGCAGTGGCACCATTCGATTATGCCGTAGAGTTAAGTGATTTAGAAGGAGACATAGAATGTCTAATTAAAGCAGGCTTAGAACATGTGGATTTTAGAATAACAAACAGTAGAAAAGTAAATGTTAGAAGTATAATGAAGATTGAAGGTAAGTTGATTAAAAAAAGTAATTTTCCTTTATTAGTAGATGTAAAAGAAATGGCGAATATTCAAAAACTACACAATAAAATAACTATAACAAAGTCGACAGTTAAAAAAAATGAAACAATTACGGTACAGGAGAAAATTACAATGGAAGAGAAAGATGAGACATCGCTGAAATTAATTGATAGCTCATTTACATTTACAGATATAAAATCTAGTAAGTCGCCAAGTGGAGTACTAATTACAGGAAGAATTTTAGGTAACACTCTATATTCTGAGGACACTGATGAAAAGAAAGTTTACAAGAATATTCCTTGTTCTATGAATTTTAGTCAATTTATTGAGAAAACAGGTGTAGAGAATATAGATAGTTATTTCTTTATACCAAAGATAAAAAGTCAAAATATTGATTTTTCTGCTGAGAGTGAAAGTGAAACTATCTCATTAAATTATGATTTGGCTGTGGAAACATACATAACATTTTATGAAAATGTTGATATAGAAAATATACAGGATCTATATAGCCCAGAAATTCAAAGTCACGTAGAAAAAGACATTATAAAAACATATTCATTAATTGAAAATTTTGAGGAGCGGATTGAAATTAGTGAAGAAGTAATATTAACTCCTGAGATGCCTGTAGAGCAATTGCTATTTACAAATTCAAAAACTATTATAACGGCGACTACTGTAGGAGAAGATAATATTACATTTGAAGGAATTTTAAAGACTGAATATATTATTTCTGAAGTGGAGCTAATTGAGAAATTTGATAAAGAAATACCGTTTAGTTATACATTAAAAATGAGAAGTATGGATTATGAAATATCTGATTTTGCTGTATCAGTAGATAGTCTAAGAACTAATTTAAGGGGTAATGCCATAGAAGTTGAAGGTGCCATTATTATAAAAGGAAATCTGTTTAATAAAATTTCACTTAACCTAGTTAAATCAGTAAATGAGATAGAAGAAACAGAAGTAAAAGAGGTTGGAGAGTTTTATACGATTAAGGCACACTATAAGCAACCGCAAGAATCGCTATGGGAAATAGCAAAAGTAAATTGTACAACAGTAGATAGGATATTAAGTGATAATAAGTTAGAAAGTGAAGAAATGATTAAAGAGTATATGCCATTAGTAATATTACATTAGTAATTTTTGATGAATAAAAAAAGCAGGGTCTCAGTATAAAATGGCCCTGCTTTTTACTGCTTTAGAAATTACTTTGAGCTTAGAGACTTTTGTTTATTGAGATAAAATTTTTAATAATGTATTTTATCCTCGTTATTGTAATAAGCATTAGAATATGTGGTAAAACCTCCTGACAAGTTAAGGAGTTTATAGCCCTTCTGCCTTAAAAGGCTAATTCCTGTCCATGCTCTAACGCCAACGGCACAGTAAACTATAATAGTTTTATTTATATCTAAACTATCAATATTTTCTCTAAGGTCATCTACTGTAATATTTATTGAATTAGGGATATACCCCATTTTTCTTTCTGCCGGAGTTCTAAGATCTAATATAGTATTTTCGTTTAAATCAAGATTTTCTATTTCGTTGTATTGTATTATCCCCATGCTACCTGACAACAAATTTGAAGCTACAAATCCTGCCATATTAACAGGGTCTTTTGCAGATGAATAAGGAGGTGCATAGGCAAGTTCTAGTTCTTTTAAATCTTCTACAGTGGCTCTAAATCGAATAGCAGTAGCAATTATATCTATTCTTTTTTCAGTACCAATACCACCAATAGCTTGTGCACCTAAAACCCTTCCAGTAGCGATTTCAAACAGTACTTTTATATGAATTACATCTCCTTCAGGATAATATCCTGCGTGGTTTAGAGGATGAAGATGTATACTATAGTAGTCCACGCCAGAGACTTTACCTAACTTAATTAAAGTCTTCTCATTTGCGCCAGTACTAGAGACTGTTAGATCAAAAACTTTAGCTACAGATGTACCTTGTGTACCCTTATATTTTTCTTTAACACCGCTAATATTATTAGCAACAATTCTACCTTGTTTATTAGCTGGACCAGCTAGAGGAATCATTGCATCAGCGTTAGTTACATAGTCATTAACCTGTATTACATCTCCAATAGCATATATGTTAGGATCACATGTATTAAGAAAAGAATTTACAATAATACCACCCTTGGGATTAAGTTCTAAACCAGCATCTTTAGCTAACTCACTATTTGGCCTGACGCCAATTGCAAGTATAATCATATCTGCCTGAATAATATTACCAGAATTAGTTATTACAGAACTTTTATTATTGACAATTTTAAATTCCTTTACACCATCACTAAGTATTAAATTGATTCCTTTGCTTTCGATATGCTTATGCATAATTTGTGCCATTTCAAAATCTAGTGGTGGATAGAGTTGGTTAGGTCTTTGAATGATTGAGACATTTAGCCCTAAGGCGTGCAGATTTTCAGCCATTTCTACACCAATGAATCCTCCGCCAACAATAGCCACATTTTTGACAGTATGATTATCGATATAGTTTTTAATTGCATCTGTATCAGGTATATTCCATATTGTAAAAATATTATCAGCGTCAATTCCTGGAATAGGTGGCCTCAAGGGAGAAGAGCCTGTAGATAAAATTAATTTATCATAATATTCATCATATGTTTGATTTGTAGTCCTATTGACAACTGTAATTTTTTTATTTTTTCTATCTATAGAAACAACTTCATTATTTACTCTAACGTCAATGTTAAATCTTTTTTTCATAGCAGTAGGTGTTTGCAATAGTAGCTTTTTTCTATCTTTTATTACATCGCCAATATAATAAGGTAATCCACAGTTAGCAAATGAAATGTACTCTCCTTTTTCAAATAGTATTATTTCCGCATCATCATCAATTCTCCTTAACCTTGCTGCTGCGCTAGCACCACCTGCAACACCACCAACTATTAAAACTTTTTTGCCCAAATTTTAAAACCTCCCATATTACAATTAGTTATACGACTATAAAAAACAATTAATCTAGGTAATTGCTTATTTATTATTATATACCTTAATATGACATAAACAAGGAAGAATTAATTTTGAAATGTAATAACTTTAATTATAATATTATAGCTATAACTGTTAAATACTCAATTAAAGAGTATTTAGCATGGAGTTGATAGTAAATAAATTATTTAAATTTATATAAGTAAGCATTAATTTGTCCACCTAAAATGATAATCGAACTTGACATATATAACCATACCAATAAAGCGAAAACACCGCCAAGGCTTCCATATAAAGAAACATAACTTGTGTTAAAATTATTCACATAATAAGCGAAAACTAGAGATGTCACTGTCCAGCTTATGGTAGTAAAAATTGATCCTATTATAATATCTTTAAATGTCAACTTACAGGATTTGCAGTTGGGTGCATGTTTATATATGAAACTAAATACAAGTATCATTGATATCACTGTGACAATATATCGTATATAGTTCCATAACATTACTAATTCAAAATTTATGGCAAAGTTATTAAATATTATTTCACCTAATAGTTTGCCGAATACTAATAACAAGAGTGTCATTACTAAGATAAAAGAAAATATAAGTGTGAATATAATAGATATAAACCACAAATAAAATATATTACGACTTTCATCTTCAATATAGGCTTTATTAAGTGCTAATACGATAGCCCGCACACCCTTTGAAGCAAGAAAAAAAGTTAAAAATAATGAAACTAAATTAACAGATTCCGTATTTAAAACTTCTGATAATATATTTGATATAAGAGTGTAAGACTGCGTAGGAAGTATTGATTCTAGATAATGGTATATATCATCTGAGGGTAAGTTTAAATTTCCTATTATAGTTAGAAAAAATATTAAAAAAGGAATAAAGGATAATAACAAAAAGTATGAAGTCTGAGCAGATAGAGAACCAAATTCAGACTTGGTATATTCATTGTAAATGTACTTAAGAAATAATTTAAATTTCATTTTTAATCACCTTAATCTTATTATTTAAGTTTTATTTAAGAAATATACTCTAAAATAAAACTAACATTAAGGTTATCCCCCTTTTATAATCTAATGTTCATTATATTAAGAAAGAATAGTCTAGGCTATTCTTTTTTCTATATTTAAAGAAAAAACACTAATACTACTAATGAGATTGATATTAGGAGGTTTTACTTTGAAAAAAGTAATAGTGTTTATGTTGTTGCTGTTTACAATTGTATGTTTATCATGTACCAATCAGGGAGACAGATTAAAGAATAACGAGTTAAAAGAATACACTTTTTTAATATATATGAATGGTTCAGACCTTGAAACAGAACATGGTGCAGGTACTAGCGATTTATATGAGATGATGAAAGCTGGTACGACAGATAATATTAACGTTGTAATTGAAACTGGAGGAACGAAAAACTGGCAAAATCACTATATTGATGCAAGTCAAAATCAGAGATGGTTAGTTAAAAAAAATAATCTTGAAAAATTACAGGACTTAGGTACCAAAAACATGGGTGTTTCAAGCACATTAAAAGATTTTTTAGTGTGGGGGGTTAGTAATTATCCTGCTCAAAAACATGTGTTAATACTGTGGAATCACGGTGGTGGATCAATATCTGGATTTGGTTATGATGAAAGACATTTTTATGATACATTGCTCTTAGTAGAACTAGAACAAGCGCTTACTGATGCTATGGCTACCACAGGTGTCAAATTAGAGATGATCGGATTTGATGCATGTTTGATGGCAACAATTGAGACTGCTGATGTCGTAGCCCCTTTTGCAAATTATTTAGTTGCATCTACTGAATTAGAGCCTGCTATAGGATGGGAATATAGTGCTTTTTTAAAAAAAGCATCAGAAGAAAAATTAGATGGTGAGATGTTAGGTAAAGAAATTGCTGATAGTTTCTATAAAGATACTAAAAAGTACGGATTAAATGATACAGTTACATTGTCAGTTATTGATACTAGTAGAATAGGCATTTTAAAAAAATCATTTGAAAATTTTATTATGAAGGCGGATGAAGATATATACGATGCAAGTGTATTTAATCAGATTTCCAATACTGTTAGCAGAGCAGAATATTATGGAGGTCAATCTCCATCCGAAGGATATAGTAATATGATAGATCTAGGCGATTTAGCAAGTAAGCTAAGTGATGATTATGCACAAGATAAAAATGATATTGTTAATAATGTAAATGATGCGGTAGTATATCAAATTAAAGGTAAAGCAAGGGGTAAAAGCACAGGTATTTCAGTATATTTTCCTTATTACAATAAAGAGAATATTGAATATGAACTCCCTGTGTATGGCACAATAGATTTTTCTGAACCGTACAATGATTTTTTAACTAGATATACTGAAGTTGCAAGAAATGATACTAGTGAGATAGAATTTGCAAGTGAAAATATAAATAAAGAAGGAAATAGTTATAAAGCGAATGTAAAATCTAGTGAAATGGAAAATGTGAGTCAAGTACGAACTGTATTAGGTAAGAAGATAGATGAGAATAAAATATTACTATATGGAGGAAGTCCTTCGGCGAATTACAACAAAGGCGAAATTAATACTGAATTTGATAATAAGTGGTTATCAATTAACGGAAATATGGTTTATTCCTATGTAACAAGAGTAGAAGACGATTATATAACCTATTCTTTGCCAGCAGTCTTGAATGATGAATACGTGAATATAAAAGTAGCGTGGTACGCTGATGATGGTGAAGATGGCTATTATAAAATACTAGGTGCATGGCATGGCGTAATTCCAGAGAGTAAGATAGTAAGGAAAGAGATTATCGAAGTAAAACAAGGAGATGTTATAAAACCGATTTTTAAGGAATATAATATAGATAAAAAAGAAGCGAAAAGCATAGAAGGAAAAGCTTTTATATTACTAGATGATCCAGAGATTATAATAAAAGAATTAGATGAAGAAGACCTTGTCTTGGGATTTTGTATAGACGACTACTCGTTAAATCAATGTTATTCAAATTTTATTCCTATAGAAGAATAAATTGAGTAGGATAGCCAGAGCTATCGCGAAAAAAAACATAGAAAAGATGGAATAGAATTTTGTCTTGTATACATGGGGAGAGCAAGAGTATTTTTAAAACAAACGCAAACACGCTGTCGCATACTGTATGAAAAGAACTCGAAGATTAACTAAATTTTTGAAACTCGCTACACTCAAACAGTCAAAAATTCTTAACGTTAATCTTCTCCTTCTATTGAATTTAGCGAAGCTATCGTTTGCTAATGTTTTAAAAATACTCGATATAGTTAGCTACTTTGATATGTTTTTTTAAAAAGGGTTCTCTGAACCCTTAAATGATAAAAACAAAACTGAAAAGCGTGCTTTAAATATCTTTTCATGGGATTATCGTGAGGATAATCTGCAGAGGATAAAGTAAGCAATAGAGATTACTAACACAATTTATGATATAATATCCGTATCAGCAGATTGGCTCGCAGAATTCAAGTCATTTTCTGTGCTTGCACGAGAAAAGGAAATGAATTCTATGAGCAAGTGCAAACGACCGAAACTGCGAAGCAGTTGAGGTGAAATCTGCAGCAGATTGGCTCGCAGAATTCAAGTCATTTT
>NZ_WHNX01000053.1 GCF_009362815.1 Alkalibaculum sporogenes
GCACCACCTGACCAACCCCACTCATAGGTCATGATAAATACAAAATCCAAGACTTCACCGTGGGCAGCGTAATCGTGTCCTTCGTATAAGGTGCCTATTTGATCATCGGTTAATTTTGGTGCTAATGCAGAGGAAACAAAATAACCTCTTGGACGGAAAAAATCAACAGCCCTTGCTATGAAAGCATTATACCTCTCTCGATTTTCTCTACCTACATATTCAAAGTCAAAATCTATGCCTCTATATCCTTTCTCTTCCATTACAGCTAAGATATTATTAAAAAGTGTATCTTGTAGTGGTTCACTAGAGAGTATTATGGTTGCAATTTCTTGACTAAAGGTACCTTCTTCAAAATTTGTTACAACCATTAGAGGAGCTACATTATTATTTAGTGCGGCTTCAATAGCAGGATCGTCATTTGGTGGTGTTAGACTTGCATCTCTATTGACAGCATAACTAAATATGTTTAAGTAAGTTAGATGTTCACCTACTTGGTTAATTTCTGCAGCAGTATTTTCCCTCGTTGTTTGAGGGTCTATATAGGCTGCAACTTCTTTTGATGGCCTAGTTCTTGGTGGAATATACAGTCTCATACCTACTCTTAGCTGGGTGGGATCTTGTATATTATTTACTTCAGCTAGTACATTCACTGGAACATTTACCCTTTGGCTTATTATGTATAAACTATCACCTGGTGCAACAAAGTAGTAACTTCCATTAATTGGGATAACTAAAGCCTGACCTATCACTAATGCATTAGGGTCTTCAATCTCATTAGCGCTAGCAATAACTTCTACGGTGGTATCGTAGGCTCTAGATAAAGCCCAAAGAGAGTCTCCCGGTCTGATAACATGTATCTGCAATTGATCACGTCCTTAAACTTTTTTATAGTATATTCACTTACACCAATTAATGTTATAATTTATACAAAACAATTAACTTTTTTTTATTATTAGGAAATAAATATAGATAAATATATACGTATTTTGCTATAATAAGGTTCGTATCTATAAATAGTAAGGATGATGGTATGAAGGACTTTATAATTTTATTAGTATGTTATCTAATAGGAAATATTTCTTTTTCTTATGTGTTGACAAAAATAAAGCTTAAAAAAGATATTCGTGAATTTGGAAGCGGTAATGCAGGAACCACAAATGTGCTGCGTGTATTAGGTAGAAAATATGCAATACTTGTATTAGTTGGCGATGTTTTAAAAGGTATAATTGCGATAATTCTTGGGAAATTATTGGCATCTAGTGAGATGTATATAATATTATGCGGGTTATTAGTCATAATAGGCCATAATTGGCCTGCACTAATGGGATTTAGAGGTGGAAAAGGTATTGCTACATCAATAGGGGTATTTGTTACATATGATCCTATTGTTGCGTTTATATGCATAGGCATCGGGGTGTTGATTATAGTAATAAGCAAGTATGTTTCATTAGGTTCAGTGATAGGTATGTCGATTTTCCCAATTGTAGTTGTTATGCTATCTAGAAGCTTTGAAGCATTTATATTTGCATGTTGTGTTAGTGCTATATCTATTTATAAACATAGAGCCAATATAAGTAGATTAATAAAAGGGACAGAAAATAAATTAAAATTTTGATTTTTAATTGAATAAAATATTAAAAGGTAGTCATACTAATTAGGATTATAGGAGGTGACTATCAATGAAGATAAATAGTAATATCGGATGTACAGTTGATGAATGTAAATATCATGCTAAGCAAGAGAATTACTGTTCATTAGAGCAGATTCAAGTTGTTAAAAATTCTAGCAAAGCTACAAATGAAACAGAAACAGACTGTCATAGCTTTGAATCAGAAATGAACTAGATTGTATATTGGTATCAAGACTTGGATATTAATATTTTATGTATTCTTTTTATTTACTTGTCTTGAGATTTAACCATGTATTAGTTTTTTGTTCTATCTGACAAAAGTTGATTTAGATACTATGTTATCTAAATCAATTTTTATGTTTGTTAAATAAAAAACATAAATATACATCACACTATATACCATATATATGGTATAATTCTATTTACCAATCTATATATTGAGAAGGAGTATGATATTACATATGAATAAGATTATTAAAAGAAGATTTACAAAGAGACTTGAGGAAGATAGTAATTTAACGGTTTACGATTTATTTCAATGGAAATCCATCGATGTATTAATGAAGAATTGGAAAACAGGTAAAGTCATAGCCGATATGAAAGATTTGGAATTTCCCATAGACTACAGCCAAACTGCTTGCAATATAATTGCAACTAAGTACTTCCGTAAAACTGGTGTAACTAATGAATTTGGTTATGAAAGAAGCATGAAGGAAGTTGCAAATAGATTAGTTGCCTTTTGGATCGATGCTTTATTAGATGAAGGCATAATTAAAAATAAAGATGAGTATAGTATTTTATACGACGAATTAGTATATAGTTTTTTAAGTCAGATGTGGGCACCAAATTCGCCTCAATGGTTTAATACAGGATTACATAATAGTTATAAAATTATAGGTACAAAAGACGATCTGTTCTACTACGACGAAAAATTAGGTAAGGTAGTTGAAAGTCCAGATAGATATTCAAGAACTCAAGCTTCTGCCTGCTTTATATTGTCTGTCGAAGATAAATTGTTAGGAAAGCACTCTATTTCAGATCAATACGTTAGTGAAACTAAACTATTTAAAGGTGGTTCAGGAGTAGGTACAAACTTTTCTTCAATAAGAGCTTTGGATGAAAGATTATCGAATGGCGGTTTCTCTTCTGGTATGATGAGTTTTTTACAAGGTCTTGATAAAAATGCAGGAGCCATTAAATCTGGTGGTACCACTAGAAGAGCTGCAAAAATGGTAATTAATGATATAGATCATCCTGAGATTGAAACTTTTATTACTTGGAAATCAAAAGAAGAGAAAAAAGTTAGAGATTTAGGCAAAATGGGCTACGATACTTCTATGGAGGGTGAAGCATACTCTACAGTAGGAGGACAAAATAGCAATAATTCCATAAGATTAAATAAAGAGTTTATGGAAAGTGTAATGAATCTAGATCAAAATCCTGATGCTGAATTAGAGTTAAAGGGTAGAACTGACCAAAGCGTTAATAAAAAGGTGAAAATTAGCAAGCTTTGGAATTTGATCAATACAGCATCATGGGAGTGCGCAGACCCAGGTTTACAGTTTGACGATTTGTTTAATTATTGGAATACATGCCCAGGTGGAGAAGATGGCAAGGTAGGAGCAAAATATAACCGTATTAATGCTACTAACCCGTGTTCGGAGTATGCATTCTTAGATGATACTTCATGTAATTTAGCATCAATAAATGCTTTTAAATTTTATGATAATCAAAATAAGATGATTGATGTAGAAGGATATGTTCATATTATTGGTATAATTCAATTAGTCTTAGAAGCATCTATTCACTGGGGACAATTTCCTACAGAAGACATTGCAAGAAAAACATATTTGTTTAGAACAACTGGGCTAGGTTTAGCTAATACTTCATCTCTATTGCTTGCTTTAGGTTTGCCATATGATTCAGATGAGAGTAGAAATTTAATAGCATCCTTAGCTGGAATTATGACGGGAACATCTTACTATGTGTCTGCATTAATGGCTCAAATAGTAGGAGCATTTGAGAAGTATGAATTGAATAAAGAACATATGTTAAAAGTCATCAGAAACCATAGTCGAGTTGCAGGGCTATTAGATGACCAGTATGAAGAGTTATACTACGAACCGCTAAAAGTAAATCATGATGTTTTAGAGAGCATTGGTATGGGAACTATTAGTGAAACTTTAAAACAATCTTGGAATAATGCAATTAAATATGGAGAATCATTTGGTTATAGAAATGCACAGGTTAGTGTAATTGCACCAACAGGCACGATTTCTTTAGCAATGGATTGTGGAGCTACTTCTATTGAACCTTTTTATAATCACACGGTTTTCAAACAATTAGTTGGAGGTGGTAGCCTGGAAATAGTAAATCCAGTACTTCACTTGTGTTTAGAAAACTTAGGATATAATGAAGATGAGATAGAGGCAATTATCAGTTACATTTTAGAAAAAGACAAAGAAGGTATGATGAAAAATGATTCTGTAGAAGGTGCACCATACCTTAGAGAAGAACATTATAAAGTATTTGAAACAGCTAATAATATCAGACCGGAAGGTCACGTGTTAATGGTATCTTCTATAACACCTCTAATTAGTGGGTCTGTTTCGAAAACTGTAAACTTGCCTAATAATGCAACAGTAGAAAATGTAGCGGATATCCATAAACTTGCATGGAAAACTGGAACGAAAGCAATTGCAATTTATAGGGATGGTTGTAAAGTGTGCCAGCCACTATCAACAGGCAATACTCAAGAAAAAGAAAAACAACTAGAAGAATTTACTTATACAGAATTATTAGATTACAGTAAAAATTGTGTAAAACAAGTTCCAAATAGAAAAAGGCCAGGTGGTATGAGACTCAGCCGAACCCATGCTGCAAAAATAGGTGATATTGAGTTATATATAACATTAGGATTTTATGAAGGTGGGCAAGTAGCAGAAGTATTTGTATCCACTGATAAAGAAGGAACAGTAGTAAAAGGTCTATTAGCTTCATTATCTAAATCATTGTCAAATATGTTACAGTATAATATACCTGCTAGTGATATATCTAGAATGCTTAGAGGGCAGCAATTTGAACCATCTGGTTTTGTATCAAGGCATCCGTATATTAAATATGCGTCAAGCATATCTGATTTACTAAGTAAGATCATAGATATAGAATTAGGAGACTTTAGTAGATGTCAAATAAAGCCACAAACTTTTCATCAGATAAATAGTGAATTAAATCAAGAAGTACTAGTTACTTTAGATGATAAAAAAGATAGTGCAAATATAGAGGGAGAAAGATTATACGGCGAATCCTGCTCGAGTTGTGGTGGTAATAGAATGGTTAAAAACGGAACTTGTAAAGTATGCTTGGATTGTGGAACTACAACAGGTTGCAGTTAAATATAAAACTTATAAAAAACTTCTAGTAAATACTAGAAGTTTTTTTGCTATTCATTAAGAGAGGATTGTAGTAAAATATAATTTACAGGCTTTTACTATGTAAAACTGAATTAAAAAGAAGAGTCAGGTGATGTTTTTGGAATGTAATAATGTACACCGATTAAATTATTTAGATAAAGAAATTATTCTTATAGCAACTGCTCACGTATCTAAAAATAGCGCTGAAGAAGTTCGCCAGGTTATTGAGCGAGAAAAACCAGATTCTGTTTGCATTGAGTTAGATGAAGGTAGATATAAATCTCTAAAGGAAAAAGACAAGTGGAAAAATACTGATATTGTTAAGATTATTAAAGAAAAAAAAGTTGGGTTTATGTTTACTAATATTTTACTTAGTAATTATCAAAGAAAAATTGCAGAACAATTTAATATCAGTGCAGGCCAAGAGATGATTCAAGGAATAGAGTCCAGTGAAGAGATAGGATCAAATCTAGTGCTAGCTGATAGAGATATCCAAATTACATTTTCTCGAGTATGGAGAGGAGTATCGTTTTGGGGTAAGATAAAACTTATGGGTAGTATTTTGTTTAGTTTAATAGACGATGAAGATATATCAGAGGAAGATTTAGAGAAGATGAAGCAAGAGGATATGTTAAATTCAGCTTTATCTGAATTATCAGATTCATTTCCAGGACTTAAAACTTATTTAGTAGATGAAAGAGATCAGTACTTAGCTAATAAAATAAAAAATTCACCTGGGAGTAAAATCATCGCAGTTTTAGGGGCAGCTCATGTACCCGGTATAAAAAAAGAAATTTTCATTGAACAAAACATGGAAGAAATTAGCACATTACCACCAAAATCATTGCTGTCTAAAAGTATTGGTTGGTTAATACCTGTGATAATTATTATTTTACTATTGGTGAGTTTTTCAATGGATAAACTCACTGGAGTTACTTATTTAAAAAGTTGGTTGTTCTGGAATGGTGGATTAGCGGCACTAGGAACTATTCTAGCAATGGGACACCCACTATCAATATTGACTTCTCTATTGTTAGCCCCTATAAGCTCCTTAAATCCGTTAATAGCTGTAGGATGGTTTTCAGGATTAGTGGAAGCTCATTTTAGAAAACCTAAAGTAGAAGATTTTGAAAAATTATCAAAAGATTTGTATTCATTTAAGGGTTTGTGGAAAAACAAAGTAACTAGAGTACTCTTAGTGGTAGTATTAGCTAATTTGGGAAGTGTGATAGGTACTGCTATAAGTACGGTTGATATATTCAGTTCATTTATCCAGATGATTTTTGGATAAATTGCTAGCAAGATAACCTTTTTTGTAAAATAGACATCTTTGTGCAATATAGGCAAGAAAACTATTATTAACAAAGAAATAGTTAGGTGATTCAATAGATTTATTGAATAAAAAGTTCACATATGTGAACTTTTTATTCAACTACATCTTCTAAGAAAATTCGATCTTTAAAAGATCCTCTATTTTCTTTCTTTTTCATTTTTAAATAATCGATATGCATAGGTTCGTATTGTAAAAATTCTATTAAGCTATCTAGTACTTCGTAAATATCCGCTAGTTCTTCTTCGCTATTAGATGTTCTAAATTCCTCTACTTCTTCCACAATTTTAGTAAGCAGTGCCTCTTTGTATTCTTGGTCGCTCAAAGTACGGGTCTTACATTGTCTACCGCTTTCTATAATTATTTGAGGAACTCCATCTCTAACAAGCTTATTATATTGCTTCTTCAAAATATCACCTCTCCTATAGTAGAATTATATTAACTATATTATACAACTTTATTGGAATAATTAAAATTATAATAGGAATTTTATTTTATGATTGGAAAGTTCGACTAGCTTGCTGAGCAAGTGCCAACGACCGAGACCCCAAAGGGGTTGAGGAAAATCTGTGGAGGATAAAGTAGGCAATAAATACTGCTACTACAATATATGATATAATAATCAAAAGTATATGTTGAAAGGGCGATGTACGATGGATAAGAAAACATATTTTTCATACAATGGTAAATTAGAAAACAGCGATATATATAATATAACAATACCAATGAATGCGGTTTATGAAGTAATAAAGATGATTGATGGAAAGCCACTATTTTTTGAAGATCATGTTGATAGGTTTATGAAATCAATACAAAATATGGGGTACAAGATGAATATAACCTCTGCAGATATACTCCAAGAGATAGTACTGTTAGCTAGGGCAAATATGAATAAAAATACCAATGTTAGGTTGGTATATATTCCAAATGATGACAAAAACAAATACGATATCATGATATCTTTTATAAAAGGAGTCGGACTATCTGCTGTAGAGAAAGAAAAAGGGGTAGCAGTGGAAACTATAGAAATTGAAAGACATAATCCTAATGTTAAAATTGTAGGAACCTCTTATAAAGACCGTATTCAGTCATCAGCTAATTTTATTGATACTTTTGAATTATTATTAGTCAATAAAGAAGGCTATATAACTGAGGGAAGTAAATCTAATGTATTTTTTGTGAAAAATAATAAGGTAATCACATCCCCAGCGAATAATGTTTTATTAGGAGTAACTCGTAAATATATATTAGAGATATGCAAACATAACCATATAGAAGTAGCATTTGACAATATTACTGAAAAAGAAGCATATGATATGGATGGAGCATTTTTAACTGGGACCACTATTGATATTGCTATCATTAGAAAAGTTAATAACATAAAGTGTAATTATAGCAATAAAATATCAGAATTATTAAAAAATTGTTATGAGGAGCTTATGAAGAATTATTTGGAAAGTTTTAAGGTTAACCAATGAAATGTATTGTCTCTGAGAATATTAGCAGAGAAACCTATGATAGTCTGACTAAATATACAGAAGATATTATACTAATAAGAGGATTAAATACTTTATATAATGCTGTGAAAAGTCATGCGGATATTCAATGTTTTCCTTTAGATAACCACACCGTTATTGTTCACCCAGAGATAGACTGCAGAACATTAGCTGAGTTTAATAATTATAAAATAAAAGTTATTTTTGGAGAAAAGTCATTAAAGTGCAATTATCCAGATAATATTGCTTATAATGCAGTAAAGGTTGGTAATAAGATATTTCACAATTTCAAATATACTGATACTACGTTATATAAGACTCTTACTCAAAATGGTTATGAGTTAATAGAGGTTAAGCAAGGATATACTAAATGTTCGGTATTAGTTGTAGATAATAATAGCATTATTACCTCTGATAGAGGCATTGCAAAGATAGCAATAGAAAACAAAATAGAAGTAGCACTTATAAGCCCAGGAAATATCGATTTACCAGGCTTAAATTATGGATTTATTGGTGGTGCAAGTGGTACATTATCAGAAGACAGACTAGTTTTTTTTAATGGTGATATTACGCTGCATCCAGATGGAGACGAAATCATTTCATACCTCACGAAAAAAAGATTTGATATTGTTTCATTATCAAAAAGGAAATTAATAGATGTAGGAAGCTTTTTCCTTATACCTTAAAATAGATTATGAAGATTAACTTTTTCCTTAGTATATATGTGTTCAAAAAAATATTTTAATAAAGCTAACTTGACTAGGGATTCTCTACTTTCGAGATTAATGTAGTTATATGATTCAATTAAATTCTTTTCAATATTATCAATTTCTTCATGTCCAGTAGTCGTCATCCAGAATTTTATATTTTTTTCCCAATCCTTTTTAAATAGATTCATCTCTTTTTTTGCATCATCCCACATTTCTTCATCTACAAGGGCCTCTATTTCTTCTATATGTTCAGTGAATCCTACTGCAGTATCCTGAATATAGTTGTGTACTAAAAGGCTTCCTACTATAACAGTGGAAAGTAGGATCGTAGCAAGGAGTAGAATTTTCATAATTAATGCCCCTTTCTATGAAAATATAGTTTCTGTTCGTCTACATAAGCTAGGAATAATTCTTTATCTGAAGAAATTCCATTTCTGTGTAATTCCTCATTTAACCAACTTTCCGATATATTCCAATCTTTAAAATTCTTATAAAGTCTTTTGCCATCTGCAATAAGTGTTACTGGGTAAGATATATCTTCATTAGGTATCATACTCATATCTCCATTTGTCTCAAATACAATATATTTTAATTCATGTAATTTAGGATATCCATGAGAGCGAGCTTGTTCAAACAAATCACTTATAGTAATACGAAGTCTTTTCATTTCGCCTTCTTGTAAAACGCCATCTTTCATAATAAGAGATGGTTTACCAGTAAGAATTCTTCTGCTAACATGGTTTTTAAGAATCAAAAATGTCATGAGAGCTTCTATAAAAAACATCACAAATAAAGGTATTAGTCCATAGAATAAAGGTATATCAACACTCTCTAGAGGAGTAGATGCAATTTCTGCTGCCATAATAGCGATTACCAATTCATTTGGTTGCATTTCACCAACTTGTCTTTTCCCCATAATTCTTATCATGAAAAAGACTGCTAGGTATAAAATAACTGTTCTTAACAAAACAATAAGCATATAAATAACACCTCGATAAATTTTTAAAAGACTATAACTTTATTGTCTACTAAACATAATAAAAAATTCTATATTAGATTTAGTTTTTTAGAATTGGCTTTAGGGAAATAAAAATCTTAGTGATACAAGTTTATTACGAAGATTTATTGGTATAATATAATAATAATAAGTTTTGGGGAGTGTTTATATGAATGTTGCAGCTTTTTTTGATGTGGATGGCACATTGTACAGAGACTCTCTTATGGTAGAGCACTTTAAAAAATTAATTAAATACGAGGTGTTAGATGCTGCCATATGGCATGGAGAGGCTAAAAAGAAGTTTGAGAACTGGACGAAGAGGCATGGTGATTATGAGGATTATTTATTAGAGATAGCAGAGAGTTATTTAAAAAATTTAAAAGGTGTAGATAGAGATTATATAAATTTTATTACTGATCAAGTTATAAAACTAAAAGGCGAAAAGGTTTATCGCTATACTAGAGATAGGATAAAATGGCATCAAAAAGAAAATCATATAGTTATATTCATATCTGGAAGTCCATCATTTTTAGTAGAGAGAATGGCTAAGATGTACAATGTTAAGTACGTTAAAGCTACAGAATATTTAATAGACGATAAAAATAGATTTACAGGACAATTAATACCAATGTGGGAGTCAGCAAGTAAAATAGAAGCCATAGAAGAGTTTGTTAATAAATTAGATATAGACTTAAATGCTAGCTACGCATATGGAGATACAAATGGAGATTTTGATATGCTAAAAATGGTAGGAAATGCAGTGTTAATTAATCCTATCAAAAAATTAGTAGATAATATACAGGCAGATAGTTCAATAAGAAAAAAATCTAAAATCATAGTAGAACGTAAAGATGTAATATATAATATACCTATAGATGTTGAAGTAATTTAATTTATACAGTTAAATATAGAAAAAATGTTGACTTTTTTACGAAATAGTATTATATTATTTATCAAATAATAATAAAGACTGTGAAAAGAAAGAGTAAGGTAATCTAGTTATTAGAGAGGAAATGTATTTGCTGGGAGCATTTCTTAATTTAGATATCTGAAAACCATCTTGGAGTTGTTAGCTGAAATGTAAGTAGGCTGTATCGGTTAAAACCGTTATCATATGTAAGTGGATCTTTTAGATCAACTAAGGTGGAACCGCGGAACCTATTCGTCCTTTGCAATGAGCAAAGGATTTTTCTTTGCGCGAAGTCAAGAGCCCTGCGAAAAAATATCTCAACCACTAGCGACTGTCAAATCCGTAGGATTTGACACGATTGTTTGGTTTATCCTCAATCTAAAATTCATTTTCGATTGAGGATAAACCAAACAATCGTTAAATTGATGTAATCAATTTGAAAGTCGCGTAACAACGGAACAGAGTTTTTTCATAAGGCGACGACCGCGACCCTAGCGAATTGCGAAGCAATTAGCAGGGGGGATTGAGGATAAACCAAACAATCGTTAAATTGATGTAATCAATTTGAAAGTCGCGTAACAACGGA
>NZ_WHNX01000054.1 GCF_009362815.1 Alkalibaculum sporogenes
TTCATATTTTAAAGATGTTTTCTTGAATTTTTACATATCTAATGAGCCTGATAGAAAGTTATTTTTTTATTCTAGGACACAAAATTATTTACAGTCTCAATCTTTTTTATTGGCAAAACATTTAATATTAAGTGAGGATTCTTAACTTCTCTATACGATTTTTATCGACAACTTCGATAATAAACTTTATACCGTCAAATTCGATTTTTTCTCCTCCATTAGGAAGATAACCAAAAAGTCCAATTACAAAACCACCAATAGAATCAAAGTCTTCTGATTCTATGTTAATGCCAAGCATTTCATTTACTACATCAATACGAGCAATACCATCTACTAGGAATTCATCTTCTTTAATAATCTCAATCTCTTTTTCAAAATCATCATATTCATCGTGAATATCTCCAACAATTTCTTCAACTAAATCTTCTATAGTTACAATCCCAGCAGTACCACCATATTCGTCGATTACAATGGCTACAGGTATCCTTTTAATCCTCATTTCTGAAAAAAGTATCAAAGTACTTTTAAATTCATAAGTAAAGAAAGGCTCTCGCATAAGTTGCCTTATGTGAAAATCAGCTTTATCCTTATTGTATACCAGTAAATCTTTTATATAAAAAACACCAATAATATTATCATAAGTCTCTTCAAAAATTGGGATTCTAGAGAATTGCTGTGCTCTAAATAGTTCAATCAGCTCGTCGTATGTTGCATTTACATCTGCAGCAACTACGTCAGTTCTCGGAGTCATTACATCCTTTGCTTGTGAATCCCCAAATTCAAATACATTGTAAATCATTTGTTTTTCTTCGCCTTCAAGAACACCCTCTTCATGACTAACGGTAACTAGGGTTTTTAGCTCATCCTCTGTAAAAAACGGTTGTTTTATTTCTGCCTTTCCACCTAAAAGTTTGATTATACTTTTAGTAAAAAACATTATTACGATTGTTATAGGATTTAGTAATTTCATTATTAAGCTAATAGGCTTAGCCACTTTTAATGATATCACTTCAGAATTTTGAGCTGCTAGAGATTTAGGTGTGATCTCTGCAAATATCAATACTAGTATTGTCATAACGCCTGTAGCGATGCCAACTCCAGAGCTCCCAAATTTACTAACAGCTAACGAAGTTGCTATTGCAGAGGCTCCTATATTGACAATATTATTTCCAACTAAAATTGCTCCAAGCAATTTGCTAGAATTATTAATGAGATTATTAATTAAAATTGCACCTTTTATTTTTTCATCCATCATATGTCTAATTCTAATTTTACTTAAAGTCATCAATGCAGTTTCTGATGCAGAAAAAAAACTAGATAGTAGTATTAGTGCTATTAATAGAATAATCTGCCAAGAATCACCTGGTTCCAAAAAAACATCACTCTCCCAAATATTTGTAATCTATTATACCACAAATAACTGAAAATAAATATTATGTCTATAAATTATCTAGTGTGAATTGCAATAAGTGATAAATTGAATATAATTCATATTTATTATTCCATTTTAAACATAATCCTTTATTTTTATATTATGCAATTAACTGTAACTAAGATAGCGTATTGATGATTATTGTGATAATAAAATTAGTTAGCAGCACTTTTGCCTCAATAAAAAAAGCTTTTAGGCTTGCCTAAAAGCTTCAAAATATAGATTTCAGCATAATTAATAAGTACATGATTATTACGTTTTACAATAGTTTAATAATGTCAGCTTCAATTTCCTCTGGTGGGATCCAAGAATCATATCTCTTTATTACATCCCCGTCTTTAGAAACTAAAAATTTAGTGAAATTCCACTTTATTGAGTCATCTTCTAAAAACTCTGGATACTCTTGTTTTGTTAAGTTATAAAATTTATTTTCAAGTTCATTATTCAAATCAAAACCCTTAAATGGCTGTTCTTTAATTAAAAAATTAAACAAAGGATGGGCATCTGCCCCTCTAACATCTACTTTTTCAAATAGAGGGAAGGAAACACCAAAGTTTAATTGGCAAAAATTCTGTATTTCTGTATTACTTAGTGGATCTTGACCTCTAAATTGGTTGCTTGGAAAGCCCAGTACCACAAATTGATCCATGTGTTTTTCATATAATTTTTGTAAGCCCTCAAATTGTACGGTAAAACCGCACTTGCTAGCTGTATTTACAATTAGGACAACCTTACCTTTGAATTGGTCTAGAGAAATTTTTTCTCCATCAATTAACTTTGCATTAAAATCGAATATGTTCATTTCATTCATCCTCTCAATTAGTATATAAATATATATTACCCAAATTTATCGAATGAAAACAACTCTGCATTATGTAACATAATTTCATAGTTGTACATATGTTCAAAATAGTGTATAATACTCAAATAAGAACAATCAATAGGAGGTTATATGATGAGATTTTATTTAGACACTGCAAATCTTGCTGAAATTAAAAAAGCTATAGAACTTGGAGTAGTAGAGGGAGTGACTACTAACCCTAGCCTCGTTGCTAAAGAAGGCTTAAATATGAATGAAGCTATAAATGTTATTACTAATATTGTTAAAGTTCCAATGTTTGTAGAGGTGACTGCCTTAGAATCTGAGGGAATGATTACAGAAGGCGAGGCCTTTGCAAGTATTAATAAAGATTTAGTAATTAAACTTCCTTGTACGTGGGAAGGAATTAAAGCCTGTAAGATACTTAGTGATAAAAATATAAAAGTTGCAATTACACTAATTTTTTCTGCAAACCAAGCGCTAATAGCTGCAAGAGCAGGTGCTTCCTATGTTGCACCTTTTGTGGGAAGATTAAATGATATTAGTCAAGATGGTGTAGCTACACTAATAAAAGATATTAAAGAGATTATTGACATGCATAAGTTAAAAGTTGAAATAGTAGCTGCTAGTGTTAGAACACCTATAGATGTACTAAACTGTGCAAAGGCTGGTGTAGATATTGCTACAGTCCCTTATAACACTTTAGTAAGCCTACTAAAACATCCTTTAACTGACTCAGGCTTAGAAAAATTTATGAGTGATTGGGCAACAATAGAGAATATTGACTAAGTAATAAATAGTTGATATTGTAGTAAATATTTTGAGTTACAGTTGCAGCTTTTTTATATTAATGTTATCATGTAATAAAACAGCCCTGTGAATAAAGTGAAGGCCGTAGATAAATCTTAAAAATTTAAGATTTGTTTGCGGTCTATTGTTTTAGCCTTTAGTAGCAAGATAATATGTAAGATTATGTTGTTGTTATTAATATAGGTTAGTTAATACCAGGGTTTAACCAAAGAATAAAAAGTTAGGTATATGTTAAGATGTTATAAAGAAGAGAAAGAGGAGGAAGTATTATGAAAATAGCTATTGGTTGTGATGAAGCAGGAGTAGAGTTGAAAAATATATTAAGAGAACATGTAAAAGAAAAGGGTCATGAGGTGGAGGACTTTGGATTGGAGTCTGGAGAAAGTGTATTATATCCACTGATTGCTGAAAAGGTAGCTGAATCAATTATTGAAGGTAAAAATGAGAGAGGTATTATTATCTGCGGTACGGGAATTGGTATGGCAATTACTGCAAACAAACTACCAGGAATTAGAGCTACAGTTGCACATGATGTATTTTCTGCACAAAGATCTATAATGAGTAACAATTGCCAAATTATTACTATGGGTCAACGTGTAATTGGGAGTGAAAGCGCGAAGACTATAATAGACGCATGGTTAGAATCTCATTTTGTAGATGGAAATTCTACACCTAAAATTCAAAAGATGATGGAGATTGAGGATAAGTATAGAACTGTCAAATAGATATTATACTCTAGATCTAATGTTTACACGGTATTTATATATTTTAACAATAAAAGTATTAACATTATGATAATCGTATTTTTAGAAATATAAGGAGGAGAAGATATATGGCAGTAGTGACTATAATTGGTGCAGGTGCTATGGGGAGTGCTTTAGCAATACCCCTAATTGACAATGGATGTACAGTAAAATTATGGGGAACTAATTTAGACCAAGACATTATCAAAGATTTAATAGAAGGAAAAGAACATCCTAAGCATAAACACAAATTACCATCAGAAATAGAGTTTTATTATGCAGATGAATTAGAAAAAGCAATGTTTGGATCTACACACGTAATATTAGCTATTACATCAGATGCATTAGGACATGTGTTTGAGAAAGTAGTTCCATATTTAAATAATGATATGATAATAGCTACGGTATCAAAAGGTTTTGATACTAATAAGCTAGGAGAAATAGTAATATTACCTGAAATTTTAAAGGAAAAATTAACAGAACAATTATCTAATATACCTATTGTAGTGGTTGGAGGACCATGCAAAGCTAATGAAGTAATATATCGATCACCAAGTAATGTAGTATATGCGTGTGAAGATTTGAATGCTGCTAAAAATTTTAAAGAGCTAATAAGTACCGATGTATATAATGTGAAAGTTGATACAGATGTAATAGGCACAGAAGTATCTGTAGCAATGAAAAATGCATATGCAGTAGCATTAGGTTTTGCAGAAGGTTTTAAACAAAGAGAGGGATATACTCATAATAATACTAAATCTGCTTTATTTACAGTAGCCTTAGAAGAAATGATTTTATTATCTGAAGCTTTAGGAGGTAAAATCAAGTCTGTTATTGGACTTCCAGGTGCAGGGGATTTAGAAGTTACAGGAGAAGCAGGTAGAAATAGATTGTTAGGAGAAGTTATAGGAGGTGGAATGACTAGCTTTGATGCTTTGGCAAAAATGAAGGATGAAGATATCACAGTAGAAGGTTATAGCGCTGTAAATTTTGGATATAGATTGTCTATTAACTTAATAGAAAAAGGTTTATTAACAAAAGAACTTCCATTACTTAGTGCTTTATATAAAATACTATATAATAATGAATCTTGTTATGCCTCAATTAAGAAAGTACTAAATGAATATAACTAGTAAGAAAGTATATAAAATATAATAGATTGTTTAAAAAATCAGACTTCTGAGAATATAAGACTTAGGAGTCTGTTTTTTTATATGATAGTAAAGTTAGACTAGCTTGTGTAGGACCAAATTTTACTATTATACTTGAATAATGCGTCGCAGGCGTTATACTTGCCAAATATTTATGTCTAAAGATAAGATCTGCTATTTTGTAAAAAGAAATTTAAACTTTAGAGTATAGTTTAAAACAACATACAATCGTCATAAAAATGCATACTATATATATAGAATTCTATTGATATATTATTTGAAGAGTGTTATCATAATTATAGACATTTTCTCATTATATGAGCATTTTCTCAATAGGAGGTGATATTTTGAAAAATGATATAAAGAGACAATTAATTAAAATCGCGAGATACTATTATGATGATGGTTTGACACAAGAAGAAATAGCAAAAAGAATGTCTCTTTCTAGGCAAAAGATAGGAAGACTTATTCAAAAGCTTATCCCAGAGGGTATTGTAAAAATCAGTATTGATGATTCATTAGATACATATTTAGATATAGAACAAGCCCTTGAAAAAAAATATAATTTAAAGGAAGTAGTAGTAGTTTCTACGCAAGAAAGTAATCAATTGACTTTAGATTCTATAGGTAGAGCTGGTGCACAATATCTAGATAGAGTTTTAAAACCAAATAACACTATTGGTATCGCGTGGGGAAGAACCCTTACTTATGTATCCCAGCACATTGTCAAAGAACGTACAAACTTAAATGTATCTATTGTACAATTAGCCGGAGGGGTATTTCCATATGGACACTTTTTTAACGGCGAATTATCCAGGCAATCAGGCGAAATAACTCGTGATATTTCCCTAAAGTTAGGGGCAAAACCATATTTGATGAATAATCCTCTCATTGTTGATAATGCAGAATCTAAAAAAATTTTACTTCAAGAGTCTTCAGTAAGTAATATTTTAAAAAAAGCTGGATCCTGTGACCTAGCTATGGTTAGTATTGCTAGTTTAGGAAAATCTGTATCCCCTTTTATTGAAGGTGCTTTAGGTGAAGAAGAATTGAAATATCTAATTGATAGAAAAGCAGTGGGCAATTTTTTATTTCACTACTTTGATATAGAAGGAAATATAATTGACGCACCTTTCTATGAACGCTTAATTTGTCCGGATATAGAAGTTTTGAAAAAGATACCTATGAAAGTATGTATTTCAGGTACTAGAGAAAAAATAAGTGCTATTTATGGTGGGATAAATGGTGGTTTTGTAGACGTACTTATTACAGATAGCGGTACTGCAACGGCATTACTACAAAAATAAAACAAGTATTTTAAGGAGGAAAAAAATGGCTTTAACAAAAGAAACACTATTAGAGATGTATTTTAGAATGAATGAAGCGAGATTTTTCGAAGAAAAGGTAGCATGGTTTTTTGCAAGAGGGATGGTTCACGGAACAACTCATTTATCAATTGGACAAGAAGCTTCAGGTGTCGCCTCATGTATGGCTTTAAAAAAATGTGATTTGGTTTCTGCAACTCATAGAGGACACTCACAAGTAATAGGTTTTGGACTAGATTTAAATAGGATCACAGCTGAACTACTTGGTAAGGAGACAGGATACTGTAAAGGTAAAGGCGGTTCAATGCACATCGCAGACATAGATTCAGGTAATTTAGGAGCAAATGGTATTGTAGGTGGTGGTTATGCTATATCTGTAGGTGCAGCACTTTCACAACAATATCTTAAGACGGGGAGAGTTGTTCTTTGTTTTGCAGGTGATGGATCTACAAATGAAGGAAGCTTCCACGAATCATTAAATTTAGCATCTATTTGGAAGTTGCCAGTGATATTCTATATCGAAAACAATCTATATGGTATGTCTACTTCAATTGATAAACATATGAATATTAAAGACATAGCAGATAGAGCAAAGTCTTATGGGATACCAGGAATTGTAATAGATGGAAATGATGCAATCGAAGTATATGAAACCATAGAAAAAGCCGCTGAACATACAAGAAGTGGAAAAGGACCAATATTAATTGAAAGTAAAACATATAGATGGTCAGGTCATTCTAAAAGTGATGCTCAGGCATATAGGACGAAAGAAGAAGTAGAAGAGTGGAAAGCTAAAGATCCTATTAAGAGACTACGAAAATACATGATAGAAAATGAAATAGCTAGTGAAGAAGAATTGAATAAAGTTGAAGAAAATGCAGCAACAGCGCTTGAAGAAGCAGTAGAGTTTGCGATTAACTCACCAGAACCAAAAGTTGAAACTGTAACAGATGATGTTTACGCATAAAAGGAGGTAACTTAATAATGGAAATGAAAGAAATGACGTATAAAGATGCAATTAGATTAGGTATGAGTGAAGAAATGAGAAGAGACAAAAATGTTATATTCTTCGGTGAAGATATTGGTTTATATGGAGGAGCGTTCGGGTTATCTGTAGGTATGTTAGATGAATTTGGGGAAGACAGAGTAAAGGATACGCCAATTTCTGAAGCTGTAATTGCAGGAGCGGCTGCAGGAGCAGCTGCTACAGGACTTAGACCTATTTGTGAAATGATGTTTATGGATTTTGTAACTATTGCTATGGACAATCTTGCTAACCAAGCAGCAAAAATGAGATATATGTTTGGCGGAAAAGCAAAAGTTCCTATGGTAATGAGACTTCCAGCAGGTTCTGGTACAGGTGCTGCTGCACAACATACTCAAAGTTTAGAAGCATGGTTATGTCATGTACCTGGACTTAAAGTAGTAACTCCATCTACACCTGCACAAGCTAAAGGACTTATTAAAGCTGCTATTAGAGATGATAATCCAGTATGTTTTATTGAACATAAGCTTTTGTATAAAGAAAAAGGGGATGTTCCAATAGATGAAGACTATATTGTGCCTTTAGGTGTTTCTGATATAAAAAAAGAGGGTACAGATGTAACAATAATCTCTTATGGAACTATACTGCAAAAAGTTATGATCGCGGCACAAGATGTGGAAAAAGAAGGAATAAGCGTCGAAGTAGTAGATCCTATTACTTTGTATCCGATGGATATAGAAACCATTATAAAATCTGTTAAGAAAACAGGTAGAGCGATTGTAGTTCATGAAGCTGCAAAAACTGGTGGACTAGGAGGAGAAATTGCTGCTTCTATTACCGAGAGTGAAGCTTTTGATTATCTTGATGCACCAGTTTTAAGACTTGCTGGTTTAGATGTGCCAATTCCTTACAATAGAAATTTGGAAGCGGCTGTAGTACCAGGAGTAGATGAAATTAAAAATGCTATCTATAAGGTAATGAATAGATAAGGAGTGTTAAAATGGCAACTGAAATTATTATGCCAAAAGCTGGCATGGATATGGAAGAAGGCACAGTCATAAAGTGGCTAAAAACAGTAGGAGATAGTGTAGAGGTAGGAGAACCTATTTTAGAAATACTTACTGATAAAGTTAATATGGAAGTAGAGGCAGAAGTAGCTGGGACAATCATTAGCGTTACTGCCCAAGAAGGAGATGTTCTTCCGGTATTTACTGTAATAGGATACATAGGTAATGCTGGCGAAGAAGTATCTACAACTGCAGAGACGATTAAAGAAGAAAAAGCTACTGATATAGTGAAGGATACTGTAATTGAAGAAGAATCTAAAGTAGATGTGCCTGTTAATCAAACAGGAAAGTTTAGAGCTACACCAGCCGCGAGAAAGCTTGCAAGAGATAGAGGAATTTTTATTGGCGATATACCTGGAAATGGCCCTCTTGGAAGAGTACAATTAGCAGATGTAGAAGAATTTAATGTTATAAAGGCAACTCCACTTGCTAAAAAGATATCTCAGGTTGAAAACATTGATTTATCTCAAGTGAAAGGTACTGGAATCGCTGGTAAAATAACAAAGGATGACATTAAAGTGCCAATTGATAAAGTATCATTGGTAGAAGAAAAGATTCAAGAGCAATCAAAAGTGATAAAAGAAAATATTATTCCAATGGTTGGTTTAAGAAAAATTATTGCCGAAAGAATGAAGGATAGTTTAAATAAAAGTGCGCCAGTTACTTTAAATATAGAAGTAGATATGACAAATGCTTCTCAGCTTAGAGAAAAGTTGAAAGATATTGTTTTAAAAGAAATTGATAAAAAATTATCTCTTACAGATTTAATTATTATGGCTACTTCAAAAGCTTTGATGAAATACCCTATTGTAAATGCTACTTTAGTTGAAGAAGGGATTTTAATCAATGATAATGTCAATATGGGTATCGCTGTTGGCCTAGATAATGGATTGTTAGTTCCTGTTATTAGAGGGACAGATAAGATGACATTAAAAGAAATTGTAACAAGTAGGTCTGATATAGTAAAAAGAACTCTGAATAACAAAGTTAAACCTGATGAATTAAATGGCAGTAGTTTTACTATTAGTAATTTGGGTATGTTTGATACATTAAGCTTTACATCTATTATTAATCAACCTAATAGTGCGATTTTGAGTGTTGGAACAACTAGTAAGAGAATGAGAGTAATTGGAGATGAACCTCAAGTTAGATCTGTGATGTTTATGAGTCTTACTCTTGACCATAGAGTTATGGACGGATTAGTTGGGGCACAGTTCTTACAATATCTAAAAGATGTTTTAGAGGATCCGACTTTATTATTGCTTTAAAGTTGTATAGGGTGATGTTGATAGCTTAATGGACAAAGAAAAAGATAAAGATAAAGATAAAGATAAATGCATGCATGGTGTAGGTTAGCGTATTTTTATAACAAACGCAAACACGCTCTCGCAGACTGTGTGATAGAACTCGAAGATAAACTAAATTTTTGAAACTCGCTACGCTCAAATAGTCAAAAATTCTTAACGTTTATCTTCTCCTTCTTTGAATTTAGCGAAGCTACCGTTTGCTAATGTTTTAAAAATACTGTATATATTGTTGTGCTTTGTTCTTTGTTATTTAAAGATAAAGACAAAGGCAAAGATAAAGACAAAGGCAAAGATAAAGACAAAGGCAAAGATAAAGACAAAGACAAAGACAAAGACAAAGACAAAGACAAAGACAAAGATAAAGGCAAAGATAAAGATAAAGATAAAGGCAAAGACAAAGACAAAGATAAAGGCAAAGACAAAGATAAAGGCAAAGACAAAGATAAAGGCAAAGACAAAGATAAAGATAAAGGCAAAGATAAAGATAAATACATGCATGGTGTAGGTTAGCGTATTTTTATAACAAACGCAAACACGCTCTCGCAGACTGTGTGATAGAACTCGAAGATAAACTAAATTTTTGAAACTCGCTACGCTCAAACAGTCAAAAATTCTTAACGTTTATCTTCTCCTTCTTTGAATTTAGCGAAGCTACCGTTTGCTAGTGTTTTAAAAATACTGTATATATTGTTGTGCTTTGTTCTT
>NZ_WHNX01000055.1 GCF_009362815.1 Alkalibaculum sporogenes
TAACCGCCATCAGCTTCCTTCAGACCCTTGTGTCGCCACAAACGCCCTTGCTTACAGCTTGCCTTCCCATTAGCTAGGTGGCAGGTTTTCTTTCAAACCTTCAGCTCGGTATCATGCCTCGCAAACTAGGGACGAACTGTGTTCGTCCTATATTAAAGCGTTTAGTAGTATTCATCAAAGAGCCATTTTGCAGGGTTTTCGTTTATATATTTATTTCGAATTTGGTAATCTCGTTCGTCACGTATGATATGGTCATAGTATGATTTTTGCCATATGCTCGTGTGTAGTTTTTTGGTTATGGAGCCTTTAAATTGTTTTATGATTCTAGGAATGGTTGGTGGGTTGGTGGTGATAGGCGAACTCAGTTCGCCGCTACCGCTGTTTGGGGTGCTTAGCTCTTGGGTTGGCGAACTCAGTTCGCCGCTACCGCCGTTTGGGGTGCTTGGCTCTTGGGTTGGCGAACTCAGTTCGCCGCTACTGCCGTTTGGCACGTTTGGCGTGTTTTTCGTAGGGATGAACTGTGTTCGTCCGGTATGATGGTCCTCGATTATTATGATTATGTGTATATGGTTGGGCATGATAACAAAATTATCAACTGATACTGTATCGTATATATTTGATAGATCGTTTATTTCTTCAGCAACTAATTTGCCTATATTATTTAATATAATTTGTGGATTCTTATGGGTTTCTTTGATTCTACCTAGTAAATGTTGCTTATCCTTTGTACATAGAGTTATAAAGTATGCGCCGTTTTGGCTGTAGTCATAATTTTGCAATCGGATATTTTTGCGTTTGGAATGCATTTTACCACCTCGAGTTTTCAAGTTAATGAAAGGGAATAATTATGCACATATTATCAGTATATTTTTTTATTATAACATGGAAAGGGATGGTTTTGTAATGTATTGATAGTCATATTTAGTGAATCGGGAGAACACAGTTCTCCCCTACGCGGGGATGGTTGCAGCGCAGTTGGTTGGTATAGCGGTATTACGCGAAAACTCAGTTCTCCCCTACGCAGGGATGGTTGCGGCGCGGTTGGTTGGTATGGTGGTATTACGGGAGAACACAGTTCTCCCCTACGCAGGGATGGTTGCAGCGCAGTTGGTTGGTATGGCGGTATTACGCGAAAACGCAGTTCTCCCATACGTGGGGATGGTTGCGGCGCGGTTGGTTGGTATGGCGGTATTACTGGAGAACTCAGTTCTCCCCTACGCGGGGATGGTTACGGCGCGGTTGGTTGGTATGGTGGTATTACGGGAAAACGTAGTTCTCCCATACGTGGGGATGGTTGCGGCGCGGTTAGTTGGTATGGCGGTATTACGCGAAAACGCAGTTCTCCCATACGTGGGGATGGTTGCGGCGCGGTTGGTTGGTATGGCGGTATTACTGGAGAACGCAGTTCCCCCATACAGTGGGGGTGGGTATGGCTGGGGCATTCGAACTCGTTTACAGTCGAACACAGTTCGGGGGTTTGCGTAGTGGCGAACTGTGTTCGCCCGATATTAAAACGTTTAGTAGTATTCATCAAAGAGCCATTTTGCAGGGTTTTCGTTTATATATTTATAATTTATTTCTAATTTAGTAATCTCGTTCGTCACGTATGATATGGTCATAGTATGATTTTTACCATATGCTCGTGTATAGTTTTTTGGTTATAGAGCCTTTAAATTGTTTTATGATTCTAGGTATAGTTGGTGGGTATGTGGTGATGGTGGTGATGCTCAAATTTAATAGCGGTGGTGGGTATATGGTGGTTAATTGACTTTTGTATACAATCCAATCACTTAAATCGGTCAAATAATTTTTATTTGGATGATCACTATTTAGTAATTATTTTTTAACATATTTAAATACTTCAACTGACATTGACATCTAAGTTAGTTCCGAATAAAATCCATATGAATTAAGAATTTAATATTGACAATGAAGAATGTAAATGTTATCATTGCCTCATAGGATTGTTACTGCGCGGCAGGCATGACCAGAAACGTGAAAAGTTTTTGGTCTTTTTTTATGGAGGTGATTATATGAAAGTTATCAAAAAGGTAAATAACAATGTTGCTATAGCAATCAATGAAAAAGGTCAAGAGTTGTTCGTTGTTGGTAAAGGACTAGGATTTAGAAAAACTCCATACGAGTTGGATAACAATGATGTAATAGAAAAAATTTATGTGTCACCTAAAAATATAAAAATGTTTGACATCTTGAATGACATCCCTATAGAAGATATTTGTCTGGCTGAAGAAATAATTCAAATAGGCCGAGAGATATTGAATAAAGAGTTAAGTCAGAATATTATACTGCTATTATCTGACCATATTAGTTATGCTATCCAGAGAACGAAAGAAGGAGAAATGATCAGAAATCCTCTTGAGTGGGAGATAAAAAGTATTTACCCTAAAGAAGTTGAAGTTGGTAGAAGAGCTATTGAAATCATTTATAATAGAACAGGGATCGAGCTACCCCAGTCTGAAAGCACTCTGATAGCATTACATTTTGTTAACGCACAATTAAACATTGAAGATATGAAAGAAATTACAAAAATCACAAAAATCATCGGCGAAATCTTATCAATAATAAAGTATAATTTAAATATGGATTTTGATGAGTCAACTCATGACTTTACAAGGTTTGCAACTCATATAAAATATTTCGCATATAGACAGATTAATAATAAATCTTTTAATAATGAGAATGAAAGCATATATAACTTTGTTAAGGATAAGTATCCAAAAGAAGTAAACTGTGTAGAAAAAATTGAAAAATTCTTAAATAAGAATTACGATTGGAATTGTAGCATAGACGAGAAACTATATTTAGTGTTACATATTCACAGATTGGCATCATAAAAATTTTATAATATCGACTGGATTGTTACTGACTCGATCAGGCATGACCAAAGCTATCACTATGTGTATTGTTTTGGTTTTTTTATGTTGTGATCCGGACACAACATTTGAAAAATAGATATAAGTACTGATAAATGGTACTTGAATTAAATAGGAGGTTAATGAATGAACATTAATAATATGGCACGAGAAATAGTCAATTTGGTTGGCGGTATAAAGAACATTTCAGATATAACTCATTGTGCAACTAGATTGAGGTTAGTTTTAAAAGACAATGAGAAAGCAGATATAAAAAAGCTTGATCAGTTAGAGGGGGTATTGAAAGCTCAATATAAAGGTGGGCAAATGCAGATTGTTATTGGTGGTAAAGTTGGTAAAGTTTATGCAGCAGTTATTAAAACTGAAGGTTTAAATAGAATGGATTCATCAACTGGTAATAAAAAAATAAAAGAAAAGAATCCACTTACTACTGTAATTGAGACAATAGCAGGTATATTTGTTCCTTTGCTGCCACCGCTTGTTGGATGTGGTATGATAACAGCTTTTGTTGTAATTGTTACAAATTTAGGATGGGTTGATCCAAGTTCTGGATTTGTAGAAATATTACGCATGATAGGTAATCTAATATTTTACTTTATGCCTTTCTTCTTGGCAGTAAGTGCGGCTAGGAAATTCAATACTAATGAATTTTTAGCAATAGCCTTGGCAGGTGCATATATGCATCCAGCAATACTTGATGATGCAAAGGCTATATCGACGACTGGTATTGATATGATTAGCTTTTTAGGGTTGCCGATTTTATTGGTTCAATATTCATCATCAGTTATTCCAATAATTTTATCTGTTTGGATTTTAAGCTATGTTTACAGATTTGTAGATAGAGTTATTCCGGAATTTTTACAAGTACTATTAACACCGATGATTGTTTTATTTATAATGGTTCCGCTACAATTAATAGTTCTTGGACCGATCGGGTCTTATATTGGAAATTGGTTGGTGGACGGAATTGACTTTTTATTTGCTACAACTGGAATTTTTGCTGGAGCTATACTAGGATTTTTTAGACCAATTTTGGTTATGTTTGGAATGCATTACTCAATTATGCCTATGCAAATTCAGCAACTATCTGCTACTGGTGCATCTGTTTTGCTGCCTAGTGCACTTGCTGCTAATCTGGCACAGGCCGGTTCAGCTTTTGCAGTATTCTATTTAACAAAAGATAAGACAATGAAATCTGCAGCTGGTTCAAGTGCTATAACTGCCGCGTTTGGGATAACAGAACCAGCGATTTATGGGGTCAATCTCAAATACAAGAGACCTTTCTTCGCTGCATGTGCTTCAGCAGGACTAGTCAGTGGTTTTTTTAGTCTAGTAAATGCAAGAGGTACTGCTCTTGCTTTGCCAGGTATATTAGCATTACCAACATATGAAGCGAATAATTTTATCTTTATGGTAATTGGTTTAGTAATGGCAGTGGTATTGGCATTTGTATTTACTGTGGTTATAGGTATAAAAGAAGATAATATTTCAAATCAGGTAATTGGAATTAATAAAGGCAATGGTAAACAGCTGGTAATTAAAAGTCCGCTTAAAGGAATTGTTAAGGATTTACTAGAAGTAGATGATAAGACTTTTTCACAAAATATAGTTGGCAAAGGGGTTGCAATTGTTCCAGAAGAAGGGAAAGTATATGCGCCATTTGATGGTGAGGTTCTTTCTCTATTTAATACAAAGCATGCAATTGGACTAAAGTCTAATGACGGCGTAGAGGTGTTGATACATATAGGTATAGATACAGTAAATTTAGCAGGCAAGCATTTTGTAACGAAAGTTGAAAAAAATCAAAAAATTAATAAGGGAGACTTGCTTATTGAATTTGATATTAATGAAATACAAAAAGAAGGATACGATACTATAACGCCAATTGTTATTACAAATAGTGGAGACTATTTGGATGTAATAAGAGTAAGCGGTGATAATATCACATATAATGAAGATCTACTAAAAATATTTGCTTAAGATCACTTTAGCATAAACAAAGGAGTATAATCATGAATGATATTTTTCCAAATGAATTCCTATGGGGTGGTGCACTTTCTGCTTGTCAAGCAGAGGGTGCGTATGATAAAGAAGAGAAGACACTTACAATACCTGATGTCATGAGATTTAATCCTACAGATAATAGGAAAGTAACAAAGCAACCTAATATAACATGGGAAGTAATAAAAGAAGCAAAAGGTGATAAAGACACTATTATGTATCCTAAAAGAAGAGGGATAAACTTTTATGAAACATATAAAGATGATATAGCTCTATTTGCTGAAATAGGTTTCAAGGTATTTAGATATTCAATTTCATGGGCTAGGGTTTTCCCAAACGGAAATGACGAAAAACCAAATGAAAAAGCTCTAGAATTTTATGACAACATAATTGACGAGTGCTTAAAGCATCAAATTGAACCATTAATTACGATATCTCATTTTGATATGCCTATTGTATTGATAGAGAAATACGGTGGATGGTATAATAGGAAACTAATTGAACTTTATAAGAAATACTGTGAAGTATTGTTTGAAAGGTATAAAGGTAAAGTTAGATATTGGGTGACATTTAATGAAATAAACATGAGCATAAAAGCAGGTGCTAAAACACTAGGTATAATTAATGAAGGGCAAAGTAATTTTGAAGAGATGCTTTTTCAAGGTCTTCATCATCAGTTTGTAGCAGCGTCAAGTGTAACTGAAATAGCTCACAGGATAGACCCCAAAAATAAGATTGGAAGCATGGTAGCTTATTTTACGACATATCCACATACATGTAAGCCGGAAGATACACTTAAAGCACAACAGGATGATCAAATGAAAAATGATTTTTATCTTCATGTAATGGTTAAAGGGAATTATCCTTATTATGCTTTGACTTATTTTAAAGATAATAATATTAACCTTTCAATGACAGATGAAGATTTTAAAATTATTAAAAGTAATAACGCTGATTTTATAGGATCATCCTATTATAATTCTATGATATCCAGTGCGGATGATGTAAACATTGAATTGACAAACGGTAACGTTCATAGTGTTTATAAAAATCCACACTTGCCCGCGAATGACTGGGGATGGCAGATTGATCCAGTTGGTTTGAGAGTTACATTAAATCATATATACAACAAGTATGAGATTCCAATATTTATTCTTGAAAACAGTTCCGGATTTCATGATGTATTAAACTCAGATGGAACTGTTGATGATCCATACAGAATTGATTTCTTGAAACAGCACATTCAACAGATGGGATTAGCAATAAAAGATGGAGTAAATATTTTGGGATACACTATGTGGGGTCCAATTGATATAATTAGTTCATCAAAATCAGAGATGTCCAAAAGATATGGCTTCATATATGTCGACCAAGATGATTATGGAAATGGTTCTAAAAAAAGGTATAAAAAGAATTCTTTCTATTGGTATAAAGATATTATAAAAACTAATGGCAGAACAGTTTTTGACTAATAATTATTCTATTATAAAAAAAAATTATATATTCTGCTGTGTCAAGTAGATTGAATCGGGAGAACTCAGTTCTCCCCTATGTGGTTATTGGTATGAGTATATCGCGAGAACTCAGTTCTCCCATACGAATGAGGACGGCAAAGCTAATAATTTATGGTTCTTGCTGCATAACCAGTATGAGCAGCGTTATACAAGGTTACTTGTCTTGTATTGCAGTCTCCAATTGCTATTACATCAAATACACAATCTTCATAGATTTCTATATATTGACTATCCGCACGTACGCTTAAAGAAAGTACTACCGTATCACAATTAATAGCTTCTTCCTTATTTTCTTTTACATTTTTCAGTTTCTTCATCTCCAACCCAAACTACATCACTACATTCCTTTACAAAAGCAGGAATGATTGATTTTGCCCCTATAAAATCTCTTCTATCAATATTTTTTTAGTGGTAGATATCAGAAAACTCAATTTTTATCATTTCTACTCTATCTCTACCTTGTTCGGATTTCTCAAGAAGGATTGTCTGATCGATAAGCTTGACAGGAAGTTCAACCTTAAAGATACTACCTTTACCAACCTGGCTATCAACACTTATCTTACCACCATGCAAATCTACAATGGATTTCACTAGTGATAAACCAATCCCACTTCCCTCTGCATTTCGAGCAAGTGTTTTATCTATTTGATGAAACCTTTCAAAGATTGTACTCAAATGTTTTTCATCTATTCCAACTCCTGTATCCTTAACAGATATCTCAACAGATTGTCCTTTATCTATAATACCTACAAATATTTCACTCCCTGGATTAGAAAACTTAATGGCATTAGATATAAGGTTTAATAATATTCTCTCAAGCTTGTTTGGATCACAAGCAAGTATCTTTTCTTCGATGTCTGTATCAAAAAGAATTTGTAATCCCTTTTCATTCGTATATTCAACAACTGATTCAACAATATTTTCAATAACTTCAACTATATTTTCATTACTTAGATTTATCTTAAAAAAACCAGAATCTAATTTAGATAAATCTACAATATTATTGATTAGCTTCATAAATCTGTAACAATTCTGTTTGATCAAGTTAATATTTCTATGCATCTCACTTTTTTCATGATCTTCCAGGGAACTATTTTTCAAATTGTATTCTGTCAACTGATTTGCAGTAAAAATTACATTGAGTGGGGTCTTGAGTTCGTGTGAGATATTAGCGAATATTTCATCTTGAGTGATAAGAGCTTTTTCCAATTCATTTTTGGCCACAATTTGCTCCGTCAGGTCTATTGAAATAATAACTATTTGGTAAACATCTTTGTTCACATCATACATCGGTTGAAACATAACTTTAATAAAAAGATCTTTTCCTTTAAAAATGAAATGTCTAAAAAAGTAATAGGCGTTTCCCTTCTTATCTGTTAAATCATTTAAGCTGTTTTTTACTTTGTCTATTTCATCTCTATTAAACATAAAATATTCAAGATAGCTCGTTCCTATTATATCAGATACATTTTTAGTAGATACCTGATCATTAATTCCCTTTAAATTTCTAAGAGCTTGACTGTTCATATATGTGATTATAAAATCTGGGTATGAGGCAGTTATATATGCTAGATTAAGATTTTCAACTGTTCTAGTTAGTAACTCACCTTGAACTTTTTTCAATAAATTCTCTTCACTTTTTAACCTATCACCGATATCACGACTGATGATTATACCGGCTATAAAATCTCCTTTACTATCATAGATGGGAGTGCCATTTACTTCTTTATGTATTGTGACATTACCCCTTTTCGCATCCATTCTATATCCGCAAATTTTTTCACCTTTTGCAACTCGTTTTGAAGGAAAGTCTTCAAGGGGTATCATTTTCCCTTCTATATCAAAATGTTCAACTTCATTATGGTCTAACGAAACTGATAATTCATTATTATCCAAGTAAGCATTTTTTCTAAATGTTTTGTTTAACATCGTATAATGCCCATTCTGATCACAAATCATCAATTCATCAGACATATTATCCATAATTATTTTTAATTTCTCATTCTGTACTTTAATTAGTTCTTCTCTACTTTCCTGTTCTGTAATATCACGAGTACATATAATAGCTTTCTCTATATCTCCATTTTCATCATAAATGGAACTACCACTTACACTAAAATAAAATATTCCATCAGGTCTCTTAACTTTAATTCGAGAGTTTTTAATATTCTCACCATTTAAAACTTTATACGAGACAGTATCCTTAATCTCTAATAATTTGCCGTCAGAATCGAAGTATTGTGCATTTTTTAGTGCATCTTTTAATGTCTTTATGGAGTCTGGCTCATACAAAAATTCTTTGCTACCACGGTTTAATAAAGTAAATTTATAATCTTTATCTACTAAATATAGCCCATCTGACATGCTTTGAATGATGGAATTCAGCTCTTGTCTTTGTTTTGTCACAAGGATCCTGTTTAATACAAATTCTGTTACATCCGATACACTATGAACAATTAGTTTAATCTTTCCATTTTTAAATACTGGTATTAGCGAGCTATTATAGTAAGTATCTCCTCTTTGAGAGTGTTGATATTTCATCTCTTTTTTATAAATAGACTTCCCATCTTTTAATACTTTTGATAATTCCAGGGTAAAGTCACGCCCATTTTCTTCATGGTATACGTCTTGTATGGGTCTACTTATGAAATCTTCTATTTTTATGGATCTTCCATATTGCAAATTTAGATAATTTTGATTTAGATTTAAGATTATTACATTATTACTGCTATATATTGCTGTTCCGTTTTCATTATCAGACATAAGTCGGTTTACAACTGGAAGAGCGTCTTCTAACCTAGAATTTATCACTTCACTAATAATATATGTTTTTTCATTTAAGTTAAAATCATCGAAAGTAATTGTTACTTCCCTTGGTTCACGTTCCTTTGTAAACATATAACAGGTTGCTCTTTTTTTAATATCTTCAAAACAAATTTGGGAGCTAATTCTTATCATTTTGCTAAGTTCAGTTAATGTTTTTCCTATAAGCTCGTGTTTCAAATAACCTGAAAGTTGTATAAACTCATTATTAACCTCACAAATGATGTTGTTTTGGCTAATTATTGAAGGTTTCACTGACTTAGTCATGATATGTTTCATTATATAATCCCTCTTTTTAAGAAATTTGTACGTATAACACTTTCTATAATATATCATATCTTCGACATGTTAATATAAACTAATTAACAGTAAAATGAAAAATATTATATCATTTTTAATAAAGTTGATAAGCGAGCGATCTATATACCAGAAGGACAAACGGCTGGGATGGGTGTATTGAGGTATTAGGAGAACGCAGTTCTCCCCTACGCGTGGTGGAGGTGAGTATGGTGTGAGTAAGAATTCTTCAAAATAGTCTTCAAATTTTATTTATCATTCCTACTATAATTAGGTAAATAAGTCTGATTATGTTCTATTTTTACAGGCCAGTATTTCTATACAATGTTGAAACCCTTGTAAAATGCGGAACATGTATTGGGAGAACACAGTTGTACCCTACGCTGACATCAATCTGACTGGCAGTCATTTTACTTAGAGGCGAACTTTGATTGCCTCTTTTAAGTATATACACATGTATTAATCTCACCTAATACCATACCCACCACTACGATCGAGTAGCTAGAAACAGGGTAATTAATCCTGTTTCTTTGCTCTCACAGAACCGGACTTACGTTTGCCGTATCCGGCTCCTGAATACTTTCTCCAA
>NZ_WHNX01000056.1 GCF_009362815.1 Alkalibaculum sporogenes
AAAGGTTTGAGATCAGAGAGTCCGTAAAGGCACGAAGTGCATTTACTTGGCGAATGTCCCCGAACGAGTCTAACGGCGAAGCCGATAGACGAGGTTACGCAAACTAAGGTGAGAGAGACAGGAGGAACTGATAACAAACAAGTTAAACGGCTTGCCGGTTAAAAGGTTTGAGATCAGAGAGTCCGTAAAGGCACGAAGTGCATTTACTTGGCGAATGTCCCCGAACGAGTCTAACGGCGAAGCCGATAGACGAGGTTACGTAAACTAAGGCGAGAGACAGGAGGAACTGACAACAAACAAGTTAAACGGCTTGCCGGTTAAAAGGTTTGAGATCAGAGAGTCCGTAAAGGCACGAAGTGCATTTACACTTGGCGAATTACTTTTTATAGTATTAAAAAAGTAGTATAATGAATATATAAACTTTAAAATAATAAATGCATGATGTACCTAGGAGAGATAGATATGGAATACATAGCACTTTATAGAACGTATAGACCTAAGAGTTTTGCTGAAGTAATAGGGCAAAATAATAATATTACTATTCTAAAGAATCAGATAGTTACACAAAAAATAACCCATGCATATTTATTTTGCGGTACACGAGGAACAGGTAAGACTTCTGCAGCAAAAATCTTTGCAAAAGCAGTAAATTGTGAGAAAAACAAAGATGGTGAACCTTGTCATATCTGTAATACGTGTAAAACAATAGAAAATAACAATATTATGGATATAATAGAAATTGATGCAGCTTCTAATAGAGGCGTTGATGAAATTAGAGAACTAAGAGAAAAAGTAAAATACCCCCCAACTATAGGAAGTTATAAAGTATACATTATAGATGAGGTACACATGCTAACTTCAGAAGCTTTTAATGCTTTACTAAAGACTTTAGAAGAACCTCCAAAGCATGTCATATTTATATTAGCGACAACAGAACCTAATAAATTGCCTACTACAATTTTATCGAGATGCCAAAGGTTCAATTTTAGAAGAATTCAGATAAGTGATATTCAAAGTAAGATGGAACAGATATGTAAACAATTAAATATAACTATTGAAGATAAAACATTACAGTTGATTGCTAAGAACGCAGATGGAGCAATGAGAGATGCCTTAAGTATTCTAGAACAATGTTTATCTATAAGCAAAGAAAATATTGTAAGTTATGAAAGCGTTAAAAATCTACTAGGAATAAGTGATGACCATTTAGTTTACTCTATAATTGAAACCATAGTAAATAAAGATATAAAATCTGCTCTTGATTATTTGGAAGAAGCATATAAGAATGGTAAGGAACTGACTCAATTGATGAATCAATTAATTCTTTGTTTTCGAGATATGCTTATAATTAAAATAACAAGTGCTAAAGAAAATCTAATAGAAGCAAGTGAAGAAAATATTGATACATTGCAAAAACTATCCAATCAAGTAGAAAAAGAATTAATTTCTTACTATATTGAATCTTTAACAGATATGGAGAATAAGATTAAATTTAGCACACTACCTAAGGTTTTGGTAGAAGTAATTCTAATAAAACTATGTAGCTTTAACTTAATTAGTACGCCGCATAAATCAAATCAGAATATAAAGGTTCAAGAATATAGTAATAATCAGCAAGATAAAAAGAACGATTATATATTAGATAATGTACCTAAAAAGCCAATAGAAAAAAAGAAATCGTTAGATCAGGTGAACTCAAAATTTGAATTTAAAATTCTATGTGAGGCAATTAAGAAAGAAAGTCCATCACTTGGTAGTTCACTACAAATGGGCAAATTTGTTAGCATCACTGAAAATAGAGTAAACATTGAATTTAATGAAGGTGATACGATACACTTATTAAAAGTGAATAAAAACAAATCAAATATAGAGCAACAAATGAATGAAATATTTCAAAATGAATATTTTCTTAATTGTACTGAATATCAAATTAAAGAAGACGACGAGTTAGTGCAGATAACAAAAGAAGTATTTGGTGCAGATAAAGTATATTTAACAGAAGAGTAGATTTAAAATATGAAATTAGTAATAATAGGAATCTAGATCCTTTGAATAGGATATAGAAAAACCATTAAAAATGAGTAGATTGTTTGTAATAAGAGTTTAATGATATAATTTATAAAATAATACAATGAGATAATTAGAGGAGGATATTTAAGATGGCGAAAAAGTTTTCTGGTGGAATGGGTGGTAATATGGGTAACATGATGAAACAAGTACAAAAAATGCAGCAAGATATGGGTAAAGTACAAGCAGAGTTAGAAGAAAAGCAAGTAGAAGCAACATCAGGTGGAGGAGCTGTTACTGTAATAGCTACAGGTAAAAAGAATATATTATCCATAAAAATTAAACCAGAAGTTGTAGATGAAGATGATATTGAAATGTTAGAAGATTTAATTCTTGCAGCAGTAAATGAGGCATTAAGAAGTGCAGATGAGATGGTAAATAATGAAATGAGTAAAATTACCGGTGGAATGAACTTACCAAAAGGATTGTTTTAGACAGGACGAGCTACTGCTTATCTAGCATAGCGAAAGGAGAGGTATCGTATGTCATCATATCATTCAGCACCAATCGAAAAGTTAATACATGAATTTAGCAAATTGCCCGGTATTGGAAATAAAAGTGCTCAAAGACTTGCTATGCATGTATTAAAAATGTCTAAAGACGATGTTGCCTCTCTTGCCCATGCAATTGTACAAGCAAAGGAAAAGGTGAAAAACTGTACTATATGTTTTAACATTACTTCAGAAGAGAATTGTCGGATCTGCACTGATAGTAAGAGAGATAAGAGTACATTGTGTATAGTACAGGAACCCAAAGATATTATAGCTATAGAAAAAACAAAAGATTACAGAGGTTTATTTCATGTTTTACAAGGTGCTATTTCACCTATGGAAGGCATAGGACCAAATGAAATTAGAATAAAAGAGCTTATAGTGAGACTCCAAAAAGAAGATGTCTCGGAGATAATATTAGCAACTAATCCTAATATCGAAGGAGAAGCTACAGCAATGTATATATCTAAGCTTATAAAGCCGTCCGGAATAAAAGTAACTAGAATTGCTCACGGTATCCCAGTAGGTGGGGATTTAGAATACATAGACGAAGTTACCCTATCAAAGGCTTTTGAAGGAAGGCACGAGATATAAGAAAGAAATATTTGCGAATCAAATAAACTTATATCAAAAAGTAAATAAGGTTTTATAAATATACCCAGCTCAACGAAAGTAAATCTTTCCTTGAGCCTTTTTTATGTAGAAAAAGTATTGGGAAAAACCAAATAAGTGAAAATATATTAAAGGTCGAAATATGTAGAAAAACTATCCAAATCAAGTTAATCATTAGTGAAAATGGACGATATAAATTACAGGAATTATAAAATATATTATCAATTTACTTAAATCTATTAACACGAATTTAAACAATATAGTGGATAGGGTAGATATATTAACTACTATCATAATACTATTTGAAAATAAATTAATAAGTTTTTAATATTTTGAATAGATAAATTGATTAGTTATATTTCTATCAAAGATTAAAGATCTGGTAGAATTTTCAATGATTTAAGGATTCTAGTTGAAGTATTATCCCGCATTAACAGGCACTAAGACCTCCCACTTCAAGATTTCAAGATAAAAAAAGAGTTATTTTATTAATTAGTATTATTCTTACATATTTCGTTGGAAATATGATAACGAAACCTCTTGTGAAAGTAGTTGCAATTGCAAAGAATATCGCTAATTTAGATATTACTGAGGATGTCTCTAAAGAAGATTTAAAGTTGAAAGATGAAACGGGTGAGTTGGCTCTAGCATTCCAAAATATAGTAGATAATCTTAGAGAAGTTATCCAACAAGTAAGTGATTCATCACAACAAGTTGCAGCGTCATCACAAGAATTAACAGCGACTTCACAGCAATCAGCAACAGCAGCCGAGGAAGTGACTAAAACCGTTGAAGAAATAGCGAAAGGTGCATCCGAACAAGCTATTAATACAGAAGAAGGTTCTTCAAAAGCAACTGCATTAGGAGAGACTATTGGTAAAAATTCACACTATATAGTAGAATTAAATACATCTACAGAAAATGTCGCACATGTTGTAAATGAAGGATTAAAGGAGATTGAGAATCTTACAAAAATAACAGATGAAAGTACACTAGCTACAAAGGAAATATACGATATAATACTTGCTACAAATAATAGTTCAAATGAAATAGGAGAGGCAAGTGGAGTAATATCATCTATAGCAAATCAAACAAATCTCTTAGCTTTAAATGCTGCAATAGAAGCAGCGAGAGCAGGAGAAGCAGGCAAAGGATTTGCTGTAGTAGCTGAAGAAATAAGGAAGCTAGCCGAGCAATCTTCTATGTCAACAATGGCTATTGATGAGGTAGTTAGCGAATTACAAAGGAATGCTCAAAACGCTGTAAAAACTATGGAAAGAGTAACTACAATTGCCAAAGAACAAACAAATAGTGTTACAAGCAATAAAGATAAGTACTTATTAATAGAAGGAGCTATGAAAGGTGCAATTGAAGCAGTTAAACATTTAAACCTTTCAAGTGAAGAAATGGAAAAAATGAAAAATCAAATACTTGATACTCTGCAAAACCTAACAGCTATTGCAGAAGAAAATTCGGCAGCTACAGAAGAGGCCTCTGCTTCTATGGAAGAGCAAACTGCTTCTATTGAAGAAATTGCAGGTTCTAGTGAAGGTTTAGCCAATTTAGCTCAAAATCTACAGGAAATTATTAGTAGGTTCAAAGTATAGTTCTTATTATGTAAAATAATAATTAAATAAAATGTTAAGAAAGATTTCTAGTATATATTAGAAATCTTTTTTATTTGTCGAAACTTGATGAAAAAAGTCAGTTAATCAGTTAATTTTTATTAAAATTAAACGATATAATTATTGACTGTGAAAAAGTATTGTTGCTTATTATTATTATTTTATAACTAAATATGGAATTGACTAATTAAATTTTAGGGTTAAATCATCAAAAACTTAAAACTACTAATGAGTTTAAGCCGATTGTAACATTTATATGACTACCCTTTTTTATAAATAGAAGGGTTTTTTATATGAGATCAAGAAAAAATAAGAGGGGGAGTACAATGAGAAGTATAAAGACAAAGTTAATTATTTATTTTTCTGTTTTAATTTTCATATCTACTGTTACATTAGGTGTTGTATCTTTATACCAAGCTAGTAATATAGTCACAGCAGAAGCAGAGAGTACACTAGAAAAAATTTCACTAGATGGAGCAGAATTAATAGAAAGCAGAATGACAAATCAGAGAGAAAGTTTAGAGACCTTAGCTTCACTAGATGCAATAAAAACCATGGACTGGGAGGTTCAACTTCCAATCTTACAAGGTCAAGTAGAAAGAGACAATTCACATGTATATGGTGTAATGTTTCCAGATGGAACAGTAAATTACGTAGATGGAAGAGTAATAAAATTAGAAGAATCTGATCCAATTTCCAGAGCCTTGGCAGGGGATATGCATGTGTTGAATTTTGGAGTCAGTCCTGTTAATGGAGATATCGTAATGATGTACGCTACACCAATTAAAGAAGGTGATAAAGTAGTTGGTGCATTGCTAAGGCGTAGTGATGGTGGTGCTCTAAGTGAAATAACTGATAATTTAGGCTTAGAATATGGTCAGGCATATATGATAGATGCAAATGGAGTTATGATTGCTTTTCCTGATAGAGATATGGTTATAAACCAATTTAACCCTATAGAAGCCGCACAAGAGGATAAAACCCTTGCTTCAATGGCAGAGTTAACTCAAAAAATGATTGACGAAAAACAAGGTGTATCAATATGGACAAACACTGCAGGTAAAGTTGAATACGCAGGATATGCCCCAATTGACAATACGAGTTGGATACTCGTTGTCGATGCTGACCGAGATGAAGTTCTATCTGCAATTCCAGGGCTACAAAGAACGAGTATGATAATAATTGCAATTATATTTTTGATTAGTATTATTTTTACTTACTTTGTAGGTAATTTAATTACGAAACCTATTGTTAAAGTAATAGACATTGCAAAAAATATATCTAATTTAGACATTACACAAGATGTGCCTGAATCTGACATGAAATTGAAGGATGAAGTAGGGATCTTAGCAAATGCATTCCAAAATATAATTAATAATATTAGAGAAATTATTAGGGAAGTTAACGAATCTGCTCAACAAGTTGCAGCGTCATCACAAGAATTAACAGCGACTTCACAGCAATCAGCAACAGCAGCGGAGGAAGTGACTAAAACAGTTGAAGAAATAGCAAAAGGTGCATCTGAACAAGCTGTTAATACAGAAGATGGATCTACTAAAGCTGTAGTACTAGGAGAGACTATCACAAATACAGAGAATTACATAGAACAATTAAATGAAGCGTCACAAAAAGTTGCGCAAGTTGTAAGTGAAGGGTTAGGTGAAGTTGATAATCTTTCTAAAATTTCAGATGAAAGTGCAGTAGCGACAAAGGAAATATACGATATAATCATAGCTACAAATAATAGTTCTAATGAAATAGGAGAGGCGAGTGGGGTAATATCAGCAATAGCTAATCAAACAAATCTATTAGCATTAAATGCTGCTATAGAGGCAGCAAGAGCAGGAGAAGCAGGTAAGGGTTTTGCTGTAGTAGCTGAAGAAATAAGGAAACTAGCCGAACAATCTTCTATGTCGACAATGGCTATTGATGAAGTAGTAAGTGAATTACAAAGAAATGCTCAAAATGCTGTAAAAACAATGGAAAGAGTAACAACAATTTCAAAAGAGCAAACTAATAGTGTAGTGAGCAATAGAGATAAATACCTATTAATTGAAGTAGCCATGAAAGATGCAATAGTGGCAGTAGAAAAATTAAACGTTTCAAGTGAAGAAATGGAAAAGATGAAAAATCAAATACTTGATACTCTGCAAAACCTAACGGCTATTGCAGAAGAAAATTCGGCAGCTACACAAGAAGCCTCTGCATCTATGGAAGAGCAAACAGCTTCTATTGAAGAAATAGCAGGCTCTAGTGAAGGTTTAGCTAATTTAGCTCAAAACTTACAGATTATTATTAGTAGGTTCAAGGTATAAAATTAAATATGAGGGCAGTTAAAAAAGATTTCTAGGAAAATATCCTAGGAATTTTTTTTGGCTAGTATATTAAAGTTAAAAAATTACTGCTGTAATATCATTGAAGAATCTATGATTTTAACACAAAATGTAAAAAAAGTTCAAAATATCTTGATTTATAGATTGTTTTCTATTAATATTAAGTATAATTAAATATTGGAAATATAAACTAATTGACATTTAAGGGCAAACTTATCTAAAGGTAAGGACGCAAAGCCAAGGGCCTAATTAACATAAAGTTATATGGTAGCCGGTTGCATTCATATAACATGATATCCCTTTTATTCTAATAAAAGGGTATTTTTATGTAAAAAAAATAAAAGTTTAAGGGGAGGTCACATGAAAAGTATTAAAACAAAGTTAGTAATTTATTTTTCTATAATTATTTTAATATCGTGTATTACAGTTGGAATAACATCTATGGTAATGACAAAAAATGCGATTGTTAAAGAAATAGAAAAGAGCGTAGTCGAGTCATCTATAGAGGCAGGAAAGTTAATAGAGAGTGAAATGGATACCCATAGACAAGCAATTGAAATAATAGCTAACTTAGATGACGTTAAAAGTATGGATTGGGAGATTCAACAGGCTATATTACAAAATCAACAAGAAGAAACTGATTTTATAAATTTCGGAGTAATGAGTGTTGATGGATTTGTAACTAATACCGACGGAAGCACTATACAATTAGAAGATACTGACCCAGTTATGAAAGTATTCAAAGGCGAAAAGAGTGCAGTTAACTTTGGGGTTAGTCCTGGAATAATGGAGGCTGTTTTAATCTATGCTGTTCCTATTGAACGTAACGGTCATGTGGTAGGAGCCATTTTAGCTAGCACATCTGGAGATGCATTATCTGATATTACCGATAATTTAGGTTTAGGAGAAAAAGGTGAAGCAATAATAATAGATGGTACGGGTACACTTATTGCTTGCCCTGATAGAGATATAGTTGCAAATCAAATAAATCCTCTAACTATGACAGGAGAAGAAGCTGAATCTGAAGCTATAAAGATAACCGCTAAAGTTTATAGTAAAATGCTAGAGGAAAAAACTGGCCACATTCAATGGACAAACCCATCAGGGAAAAAGACATTTTCTGGATTTGCACCTATTAATAATACTGACTGGATAGTTAGTATTGATGCAGATCAAGATGAAGTATTATCAGCAATTCCAACACTTCAAAAAACCACGATGATACTAATAGGATTGATACTAATAATTAGTATATTTTTAACTTATTTTGTAGGTAATTTAATTACGAAACCTATTGTTAAAGTAATAGACATTGCGAAAAAAATATCTAATTTAGACATTACACAAGATGTGCCTGAATCTGACATGAAATTGAAGGATGAAGTAGGAATCTTAGCAAATGCATTCCAAAATATAATTAATAATCTTAGAGAAATTATTAGGGAAGTTAACGAATCTGCTCAACAAGTTGCAGCGTCATCACAAGAATTAACAGCGACTTCACAGCAATCAGCAACAGCAGCGGAGGAAGTGACTAAAACAGTTGAAGAAATAGCAAAAGGTGCATCTGAACAAGCTGTTAATACAGAAGATGGATCTACTAAAGCTGTAGTACTAGGAGAGACTATCACAAATACAGAGAATTACATAGAACAATTAAATGAAGCGTCACAAAAAGTTGCGCAAGTTGTAAGTGAAGGGTTAGGTGAAGTTGATAATCTTTCTAAAATTTCAGATGAAAGTGCAGTAGCGACAAAGGAAATATACGATATAATCATAGCTACAAATAATAGTTCTAATGAAATAGGAGAGGCGAGTGGGGTAATATCAGCAATAGCTAATCAAACAAATCTATTAGCATTAAATGCTGCTATAGAGGCAGCAAGAGCAGGAGAAGCAGGTAAGGGTTTTGCTGTAGTAGCTGAAGAAATAAGGAAACTAGCCGAACAATCTTCTATGTCGACAATGGCTATTGATGAAGTAGTAAGTGAATTACAAAGAAATGCTCAAAATGCTGTAAAAACAATGGAAAGAGTAACAACAATTTCAAAAGAGCAAACTAATAGTGTAGTGAGCAATAGAGATAAATACCTATTAATTGAAGTAGCCATGAAAGATGCAATAGTGGCAGTAGAAAAATTAAACGTTTCAAGTGAAGAAATGGAAAAGATGAAAAATCAAATACTTGAAACTCTGCAAAACTTAACAGCTATTGCAGAAGAAAATTCGGCAGCTACTGAGGAAGCCTCTGCATCTATGGAAGAGCAAACAGCTTCTATTGAAGAAATAGCAGGCTCTAGTGAAGGTTTAGCGAATTTAGCTCAAAATTTACAGATTATTATTAGTAGGTTCAAGGTATAAGTCTAATTATAAAATTAAATATAAAGGCAAAAATAGTAAATATCTATAAAAGAACAAACGGCTACTATTGAAGAAATTGCTGGTTCTAGCAGTAGTTTTTTGAAATTAATACAAACATAAATAAAAGGATAAGTAGTAAATATACTACAAATAAAAAGATTTCTATGAACTACATAGAAATCTTTTGGTAGTGTAATAAATTTTGTGTCTATGGTAAAAAATAACTCTTTAATGGCAAGAATTTAGATATGAATTCAAACCAGTAAGGAGTTTTTTAATATGGGA
>NZ_WHNX01000057.1 GCF_009362815.1 Alkalibaculum sporogenes
ATTTAAAAGGTAAAGATACAAAGTGAGGTACAAACTACAATAAGTTAAAGGTAGAATGGCTATTGTTAATCCTCGCTTTAAATGCTAGAATATACTTAAATCATTATGGAGGATACTATGAAAAAAACTATTATATTATGTTTGTTAATCATGTTAATATTATCATCTTGTACTAAACCGCAGCAAACCACGATTAATGGTGTTTCAATGACTGGAAAAGTACTATTATCACAAGTTAATATTAATACAAGTTATGAAAATCGCTTTATTGAACCTAATCAAACCATTTCTTTTAATATCGAAGAGATTTATCAAGATGAACGAGGAAATGAAGCTGAGGTATTAGTAACAGAGGGTTTTACTATTGAGGTAGATAAGGAGAATTTAGTTAATATAAATGAAGATAATAGTATTACTGTTCTTGGAGATGTGCTCAGTGGGGAAGATATAGTTATTATAATAGAATATAAAGATAACAAACATAAAACGAATTATACAGTTAGAAAAGGATTAGAAAGTACTTTAAATGAAGATGGAGTTATTATTAATCCTAGTGATTATGATGCCATAGTGAATAAAAGCAGATCCCTACCTGCTGATTATATACCTAATGATCTAGTTAAGTTGAGAGTCCCCACACAATTACAAAATCCAGAAATAAATCAACTTAGAAAAGTTGCTGCAGATGCTTTGTTTGATTTATTTGAACAAGGGAAAAAAGAAGGCTATACACTTGTAGCAAGATCAGGTTATAGATCTTATTTAACGCAACAATCATTATATTATGGAAATGTAGAATCAAAAGGACAAGCACATGCTGATAAATACAGTGCACCGCCAGGGAAAAGTGAACATCAAACAGGATTGGCTATGGATATTACTAGCGCCGATGTAGCATTTCAATTATCTACTGACTTTGGTCATACAGAAGAAGGTATATGGGTAAATGAAAATGCTCATAAATTCGGATTTATAATCAGGTATCCAAAAGGCAAAGAGTCGATTGTAGGATACGAATATGAGCCTTGGCATATAAGATATGTAGGGGTAGAATTGGCAACTAAAATCTTTGAAAGTGATCTAACGATGGAAGAGTACTTTGAATTGCCTATGTAGGATAGAGTATGTGTGATTAAAGAGCCGAAAATGTATATTGTATATTAGTGGAGTTTATGTTAAGATACTATTTGTTAACTAACTAAATGCGCCCGTAGCTCAGTAGGATAGAGCGTTAGTTTCCTAAACTATAGGCCGGTGGTTCGAATCCACTCGGGTGCACCATATAAATGATAGATGTTTCAAGAAATTGAGGTATCTTTATTTTTTTACGGTATAGTAAATTTACTTATTTGTTAAGACTCTTTGTTCCATTAGTCATTTTTAGAATTTCAATAGCATCCTTCTCTAAAAGGGGTCTGCTAAATAAGTAACCTTGCATAATATCACAGTTGTTTTCTATTAAATATTCTTTCTGTGCCTGCAGTTCAACTCCTTCAGCTACTACATTAAGGCCAAATTTGTGACCCATTGAAATTATATCTCCAGTGATAAGTTCATTTTCATCTCGAGCAGTAATTTTATTTATAAAGTAACGGTCAATTTTTAATGTATTTAAATTTAGTTCTCCAAGCCTGTATAATGACGAGTACCCTGTTCCAAAATCATCTAGGGCTATCTGTATTTTGTGATTTTGAAGTTCCTTTAATTTTTCGTTAATAGCAGTAAAATTATCCAGTAAAATTGATTCTGTTATTTCTAATTCTAAACTTGATTCTTTCATTTGACACTCTTTAAGAATATTTATTACTGAATTTGAAAAATCATCCCGTAATAGCTGAATTCCTGAAATATTAACTGCAATTTTCTGTTCAGTGAAACCTAACTCATTTAATCTTTTAGAAAATTCGCAGGCTTTTTTTAATATGAGATTGCCAAGTGCGGCTATCAAATGCTTTCTTTCTGCTATTTCAATAAATTCAATAGGGGATATAGTCCCAAAATTATCTGAGTCCATTCTTGCTAGTGCCTCAAATCCAATTATTAAGTTGGTTTTCAGATCTATTAGAGGTTGATATTGTATATAAATTTTAGACGTATCTTTTTCATCAATAGCTGCTCTAAGCTCATTTTCTATTGTTTTATTTCGATGGAGTTTGGTCTCCATGGCTTCATTAAAAAAGGCATAATTACAAGTACCATCCAGTATATCATTTATTGCGATTGAAGCATCTTTTAATAATTGAGCTACATTATTATAAGTACTGTCTATTCTAACGATTCCTATTTGTACTGATATATATTGTTTTACACCTTTTACTTCTATAGGTTGAGAGAATAAGCTGCAAATTTTATTAGAGATAGTAATTAAATCCTCATTATAATTGTAGTTTCTAACAAATAAGATTAATCTATCTGCTGTAAATCTAAAAACTATTTTGTCATCATCGGCTAAGTCTTGAATGTCTTTACTTAATCTTATTATTATCTCGTCGCCATATTCGTATCCAAATGTCATATTAATTAATCTAAAATTGTTACAATTGATCAATAAAATAGCACTTTGTTTTGCTTCACTTTTATTTAATTCATGGTCAACTAAAACCTTAAGGTATCGTTTGTTAGGTAAACCAGTTAATAAATCATAATAGGCTAATTGGAGAAGCTCATTATCTTTCTTATATCCAGATAACATAATAAAAAGAAGAGATGCGTATATTATAGTTAATGTAAATAATCCAATTAGTGTGACTTTATTTACGATGTCAATGGTTTCCTTCAATGAAAAACTTATAGCTAAAGTACCAATTCTATTATCTTCGAATACTACTGGTACAAAAACTTCGTACACACTATCGCCGTTCACGTTTGTGATATAACTATGCTCTCGATTTTCAGTAATCTCAGATTTAATTTGAGAGTCAGTTATCACATTTCCTATTAGCTCTAATTTGGTACTTCCAGTAACATAAAAATTATTATCAATAAAGCGAATCATATCAACACCTTCGTTCATTTCATTAAGGAGTTGTTGTGTTTCAAAATTGTTAAAGAACTCATTAATCTTATCTGCCCGAACACCTACTTGTATAAAGCTGCCATTATTAAATTTAGAATAAGCATATTTATAATAAGTACCTGTTATTGAGTCACGTCTTATATCTTCTACAAGACTAATACTATCACTTATCATAAAATTATGGACAGGATGGCCTTTGGGTGCTACCCAACCTATCAACTCCTCAATATTAGAGTAAATCAATTCTCCACGGTTATTATAATAATCAATTTCTTGAATTTCAAGAGCATCTGCTAATTCTATAAATAATTCATTGCTAGGGTTTTCACTAAAAAGAACTGAAGCCCTGCTAGCAACAAGTAATTTTTCGTCAAGTAACTTATCTATGATTTCAGATGCCTGTGCAGATTTGGTTAAGTTTTGCGAATAACCTCTTGAAAGTATAAGAGCCTCTTGTTTTTTTAATTCATAGTAATGGTTTTTAATGCTAGTTACTGTAATTTGACCGGCAATAAAAAATAATACCGTGATAAGGACAAACGGTATTATGAACACTTTAACATTGGGTTTAATAAACTTGTTATTCGCCTTCAAAACAGCAACCCCCTTATATACTATAGGTTATATCATATATTTTGTGATCATTTGTAGTCCTACTTTATCCTCCGCAGATTACTTCGACCGCTTTGCGGTCTCAGTCGTTTGCACTTGCTCATAGAATTCATGTCCTTTTCTCGTGCAAGCACAGAAAATGACTTAAATTCTGCGAGCCAATCTGCTGGTGTGGATATTATATCATATATTTTGTGATCATTTGTAGTGTCTACTTTATCCTCTGCAGATTACTTCGACCGCTTTGCGGTCTCAGTCGTTTGCACTTGCTCATAGAATTCATGTCCTTTTCTCGTGCAAGCACGGAAAATGACTTAAATTCTGCGAGCCAATCTGCTGGTGCGGATATTATATCATATATTTTGTGATCATTTGTAGTCCTACTTATTTAAATAAATTCAAAACGTGATATTTATTAATAAATACCCCTATATTTTTATATGAAACTAAAGATGGCAGAGAAAAGCAAACAAACAAATAAAGATAGTAATACCTAAGATTTTACTATAAAATTATAAGGAGAAAAGTAGTTAAGTTTAGAATATTAAAATTAATTTAAATTCATATAGTACTAATAATATTTATACAAAAAATAGCAAATTTTGGAGGAGAATATATGGAGATAGAAAAACTAAATAAAGATACATCTCTTTTTATAACAAATATGAGTCATGAAATACGAACTCCTATGAATAGTATTTCTTCAGCTATCAAACTACTTAAAGAAACAAAGCTAGACGATGAACAACAAAATTATATGAAGATTATAGAAGAGTCATCTAATAAGCTTATCTTTTTTATCAAAGATATATTAGATATGTCTAAGTTAGAATGCAATGCTCAACAAGTCAAATCACATGATATAGATAAGCATGTAAATCTTAACTATAATAAAACGATTTTATGTATTGAAGATAACATTGTTAATCAAGCAGTTATGGAGAGTATAATTAAAAGGGAAGGGTATAACTTTATTTCTGCACATAGTGGTTTAGAGAGTTTAAAGATATTAAATAGAAAAAAAGTTGATTTAATATTAATTGATATACAGATGTCAGAGCTAAATGGATTTGAAACTACTAAAATAATTAGAGAAGGATATCGAGAAGATAATTACATCCCTATTATTGCAATGAGTGCATATACGGCGAGTATGAGTAAGGAAAAATGTACACAAGTAGGAATAGATGATTATATATCTAAACCATTTGAAGTAGAAAAACTTTTGAGTATTATAAGATCTTATATTATTTAGATTGATGTAGTAATCACAAATATTCGTCTAAAAATGATGAAATGTAGAGGATTGTGTCAAAGTAAAGATTATGATATACTCAAACTAACGAATGTACGGTAGTTAGATTCATTCTACACTGCTATTTTTAAAATAATATATTTAGAATGTATTATAAGTTATTAAGATTAATTTAATTTTTGTAATGTATAATATTTAGAAAAAAATGGTGGTGTAAATTTGTTAAATGAAACAAATAGTAAAATAAGAGATGTTGCATTTAAACTTTTCTTAGAAAAAGGTTATGAAGCTACTAATATAAGAGATATTTGTAAGGAAGTAAATATAAAACCATCTTCTTTATATTTTTATTATAAATCTAAAGAAGAATTATTTATTAATATATATGATGATATTTGGATCGGAAAAATGGATTATCTTAAAAGTCTTATAGTATTAGAAAAAGACAATACTAAAATGAAATTGTATTATCTATATAAGGAAATGATATCATACTATTCAGATAACATAGTTCAACAAAAGTTCTTACTTAGATATCATTTATTCCCACCAAGAGAATTATTAGAATCAATATCTGCAAAATATAAAACTTGGATTTTTAAAGAAAACAAGGTCAAATTTGAATTAGTTACTAAATTTTTAGATGTAGATAGATTAGGAGAAATTAATCCAGGAAATTATCTGGATGAGTATAAAAGATTTGAATACTCTCAACTTACCAATATGGTTATTACTAATATTAAAATGAGCGATAAAGAAATTGATACATTATGGTCGAAATTTTGGTATTGTACTATACAAAAATGCAAATAAATGTGTGATATTTTCTTACTATTATTTCGTATTCCAGAGGAAATAAGTTTAGAATTTTATTCACTGTGTAAATATATTGCTAGATTAAATATTGTCAAATAAGTATATAGAGTTTCTTGATAGGAGGCAATGTATATGGAGAGTTGTGATATAGATGAGTATGACAGGAAAGAATGGTTTAAAGATAATAATAAATTAGTAGTTGTGAGATACAAGGAAAGATATCAAGGTAGTATTATAGGCGCTTTTAGAGATGATAATGCTGCTTTAGATTATATGAAGATTAGAATGGAAAGAGAAGGGAAGACTTTAATTTTATTAGAATTAATAGGTGTTACATTCTATGGCTATGTAAATAGATGTAATGATACATATAGACATAAATTTATTAAGAATGTATGTTTTCGAGATCTAAGTGGAGGAAAAGAAACAGAAACAAATTTTTGGTTTGAGATTATTGATAACTATATTAATCACTAATTATGTTAATTCTTCGAGTTATATAAAAAATATTACAGGTAAAGTTAAATAAACTTACCTGTTTTTTAATATCTACTAATCTATTTTTGTATTTTTAAGAAAATAATCAAACCCCAAAAAAATCGACAATTAAAAAAAATCAATGTTTATTTAACTTTTATGAACATAATCACGATGTGGTGCATATCTATTAATGTATTTTAATAATGAAAGGTTGTGCATTATGTCTACTGATAAGTATTACACTTTTAATAGTTATATGAATATCAACGGAATGAGTGCTTCTGAAGAAGATTACTTAGAAATGATATATAGGATGTGTGTTAAAAATGGCGGTTACACTCGCGTTAATGATATTGCTTGTTACTTACATGTTAAGCCCCCCTCAGTAACTAAAATGGTAAAGAGGCTAAGTGAATCTGATATTATCGATTATAAAAGATATGGATTGATAAAGTTGACAGATAAGGGAATAGAATTAGGTAAATTTTTAGTTTATAGGCATAATACAGTCAAAGAGTTCCTGAGATTGGTTAATGTAGAACAGAATTTACATGAAGAAACAGAAAAAATGGAGCATACAATCACTGAAAGCACATTAGAAGGCCTTAAGAAGATAACTGAATTTTTTAAATCTAACCCTGAAATACTTAAAAAGTTTGAATCTACTTCTTAAAACGCAAATAAATTATTTTTTTTTTATTACCATGTTTTCAAAACAAATTGCAGGGTATTAATATGTTAACAAAAAAAATGAAAAATTTATGCAAGTATTTTTTAACTTAACGCATAATTCGACAAAATTCGCACATGCATTATAGTAAAGTGAATTAGTATATATTTACTAAAATTTGATAAAGGCAAACTTACTGAAAGGTAAGGACGCAAAGCACGAAATCTAAAGTTATTATAACTATGATAGTTCGGCTGCCAAATATAATTTGGCAGCCTTTTTATATATAAAAATAAGAAAAGTAGAGGTGAGTTTAATGAAAAAAACTATATACAAGAGGATCTTATCATTATTTTTAGTGACACTAATTATGTTTGGAACTTCATTTACATCATTGGCAGCAACAAGTAATATGGTTAAAATCGATGGAAATGACCAAGATATACCAGATAAATATGGAGTTAAATCATTAGAATTAAAGAAATATGAAGATGTAAATTCTAATGATAATTTATTAGATTTCGAAGATAATTTATTTAAAGGCATTATAAGTGATGACGGTAAAAACCTAAATTGGCAATCAAAAGACAATGTCTTAGTAAAGTACGTATTTGTTAAAGGCGGTGATGCTGGCAATCTTTATATTTACAACGAAGATGGTACGATTACAACAACTTCTGACTCAGGATTAGTATCACCACTTAATAATGGTGAGAATGTACCAAAAATAAGTCATATTACCTTTTACTATGAAGTTGTTCATCAACCTGAAGTGGGTAATTTAGAAATTACAAAAACTATAGATCAAAAGGGAAAAAACCCACCTCATCCAGGAGTAACATTTGAGCTTTATCAAGGTGATCAATTAATAAAAACTGGTATAACAAGTAGCCAAGGTAAGTTGAGATTTGAAGGACTTCCTGTTGGAGATTATAAGTTGAAAGAAATAGTGCCAGAAGGTTATGAGAGTAGTATAAATGGCTTTTCACTTGTGACAATTAGAAAAAACAAAACAACAAGTGAGTCTGTAGTTAATAAATTATCTACAGGAAATATCAAAGTAATTAAAAAAGATCAAGATGGAAAGAGTCAAAAAGATATAACATTTAATTTATACAAAGGAGAATCACTAAAGGCTACAGGTAAAACAAATAACGCAGGCGTTTTAGAGTTTAAAGGACTTCCTATTGGAGAGTATAAGCTTGAGGAAGTAGTACCAACTTGGTACAAAAGCAGTTTAGTAGGATTAGTTTCAGTACTGGTATCAAAGAATGATACAAATGTAGTAAATGTAACTAACACAAAGGTAGGAAATATTGAGATTGTAAAGACTATAGATAAAATAAATGGACAGGTACATGAAGATGTCGAATTTAAATTAATCCAAGGAAAAACTGTAAAGGCGACTGGTCGTACTGATGAACATGGTAAAGTATTGTTTGAAGGTGTATTACCAGGTAACTATAAAGTAGAAGAAGTAGTGCCTTCAGGTTATGTAAACATTTTAAATGGAATAGCCTTTGTTAGAGTAATTGGAGGAAGAACTGAAAGAGTAAATGTAGTTAATAAAGCTATCACTGGATCTATAATAGTAAATAAAGAAATCGCAGGGTCTAGATTATCACCTGATAAAAAGGGTATTATTTTCAACTTATATCAGGAGGGAGAACTAGTACAATCAAAGAAAACTAATAATTTCGGAATAATAGTATTTACTAATCTACCATTAGGTGAGTACCAATTAGAGGAAGTAGTGCCAGACGGGTATACTAGTAGCATAGATGGGTTGATGACAATTACTTTATCTCTTAAGAATAGAAATGAAACAGTAAAAGTAGTGAATACAAAAATTAAATATGGAAATATTGAAATCATTAAGAAAGACAATGGTGGCAATCCCCAAGGTGATATTGAATTCGAACTGTATAGTGGAGAAGATAAAGTAGCTAGCGGTAAAACAGATGATAATGGAATATTAAAATTAAATAAATTAGTAGTAGGAGAGTATCAATTAAAAGAAATTGTACCAACAGGATATGAGTCAGATTTAGATGACATGACATCTGTTATAGTCAAGAATAGAAAAACAACTGTGATTAACGTTATTAACACATTAATCACTGGTGGTATTGAAGTTATCAAAACTATCGACAGTATAGATGGAGATCCACAAGAAGATGTTACTTTTAATCTATATCAAAATGAAGAAGAAGTAGCTAGTGGAGTAACAGATAGTGATGGAAAAGTTGTATTTGAAGGATTAGTACCAGGAGAATACTTCTTAGAAGAGATAGCACCAGATGGATACGAGAGTAGCATAGACGGTTTGCTCGCAGTAGATGTAGTAGGTAAAGAAGTAAGTAGTGTAAATGTAATAAACAGTTTAATCACTGGTGGTATTAAAGTTATCAAAACTATCGACAGTATAGATGGAAATCCACAAGAAGATGTTACTTTTAATCTATATCAAAATGAAGAAGAAGTAGCTAGTGGAGTAACAGATAGTGATGGAAAAGTTGTATTTGAAGGATTAGTACCAGGAGAATACTTCTTAGAAGAGATAGCACCAGATGGATACGAGAGTAGCATAGACGGTTTGCTCGCAGTAGATGTAGTAGGTAAAGAAGTAAGTAGTGTAAATGTAATAAACAGTTTAATCACTGGTGGTATTAAAGTTATCAAAACTATCGACAGTATAGATGGAAATCCACAAGAAGGTGTTACTTTTAATCTATATCAAAATGAAGAAGAAGTAGATAGTAAAGTAACAGATAGTGAAGGAATAGTAGTATTTGAAGGATTAGTTCCAGGAGAATACTTC
>NZ_WHNX01000058.1 GCF_009362815.1 Alkalibaculum sporogenes
ATAAACTCTAAAATTTATATCTTTAAAGAGTTATGGATTCTATTGGTAGTAAATAAAGATGGTCGAATTTAAGAACAAAAAGTCCCGTCCCTACTGTTTCTATAAATAAATGCAAAAGTAGCAAAAATTGAGAAGCGTCCCCTAAATAATATATGCTGATTATATAGGACGACTTCCATTGCTACTTGAGTTGGGATATGATGGATCTATATATATGACGTCTGTTACTAAAGATATAACTGTAGTAAGTGCGCTATCTAACCTTAAATATGCGGTAAAAGACAAGAATAGTGTATATATTGAATCAAAGAGGGATGAACTGAATCAAAAGGGATTTTATCTCTATAAAGGGGTGTTAGCATGAAATTAAACATGCACGTATTGTGTGATGAGTTGTCGGAGGTCATCGAAGAAATTAGATGTAACCCCTCCATTGAATTAGCACTGTCTGGGGTAAAATTATTCTGTGATGATATAAAGAATGATGTTAAAGAGCGAGTGTATGTGTATATATGCGGTGATGAATTCCCAAAACATGATTTTGATGTATACTGCATAAACGCTATCATATTAATCAACGATGAATCTATAAGCAAATTAGAAATACCTGATCATGTTGATATCATTAGAATAAGCGCCAAGAGCAAAAATAATGTTACCGAGGAAATCAACAACATTTATAAGAGGGTTGTGGATATTTTCGAAAAATACAATTCTTGGTTTGACAACCTCATGCATTCCATTTTAAACAATGAACCTATAGGGAAAATGTTGAATATTTCTGCACAAGTTTTAAAAAATCCTATTGCGCTGATTGACAACACCGCAGCTTGCACTGCATGGTCAGGTTCTTTCCCAAATGATTATCATGATGAAATTTGGGATGATTTATTTAAGCATTATTATGGAGGGACATCAATATGCTATAATATGTTTTCTTCAGCAAAACATTACGCCTCTGGGAAGATACATTTTGTAGCGAAGAATGAATCTTCCATTGGGCGTGAGGCTGTTGCGGTGGAAATATATGCGTACAATAAAGACACACACCCAATCGGTTTTTTGGGATCTACTCAAGTATGGAGCCACTTCACAGCCGGTCAGTTTTCATTACTGCTAAAAATATCCTGGTGCCTTGGTAATGTTGTATCGATTGTTAACATGTTCAAACGAGAGCAAGTTACCCTCAATTTACTACGGGGTAAAAGTATAAGAGAAAATATTGTTGCCTATTATGTTAAGCAGCATTTCGGAACAAAAAAGAAATACTTTAGAGTATTGGTGTTAGACTTCAAAAGCATAAAAAACGATGAAGAAAGTAGAAGGGATTTGGCCAATTTATACGTCACCTATACATCAAGAACTGAAAGAGAGTTAAAAACTAATGAGATTACAGTTATTTATAAAAGGTACCTGGTGATAATTTTTAATGATCTATTCACAAAGAACGACATCATAAAAAAACATCAAGATATGGAGGATCTCTTTTATCTCCATGACTTCGTAATAGGCATCAGTGAAGTGTTTGAAACCTATGGAAAATTAAAGAACTATCTAGAGCAAGCCATGGCAGGTATTGAACTGGGTAGTGTTAAAGATCCTAGTCAAGAAACCTATTACTTTAGAGATTATTCCATAGAATACCTCTATGAAAAAACGAAAGATATTGTTGATATGAACACATTTAGCCATCCCATGGCTCTAAGGATCTACCACTATGACAAAGAACATCATACTGATTATCTGAAAATACTGGGAATGTACTATTTTAATAATGGAAATAAACTTAAAACAGCAGAAGAGCTGTATATTCACAGAAATACTTTACAGTATAAACTTGATGCAATAAAGGAAATACTGGGTATCGATGAGTTTGAACTGAAGGAAGCCTTGGATATCATCTACACTTGCAGAGTATTACACTGGATTGAATTAAGAAAAAAATGCAAAACTGCACAAATCTAGACCATTATTTCAGCAAAAGTGCAATTGTTAATTCTGAATATTTTTAATATTATTAATATGAAAAGACAGTTGTATTAATTAAAGAATATGAAAGGTGGTAGATTTTATGAGTATTTTACAAGCAGGTAACAGTAAGATTCTGGAGAACGCGAATCTCACAATGCCATTAGGGCCTTTTACTTCCCCATTTGACTACACAGGTCCGAAAGACGAGTTTTTAGCCACTAGAAAAACTGCATCCATTGGCTGTGCCCTGAGTATTTCGCCGGTATATGATGTGTATGGACCAGATGCAGTCAAGCTTTTGAATTATGTTTCCGTTAACCGAGATTATGGGAAAATGAAAATTAATTCTCTACGTCATACCATTATGTGTAATGAAGAGGGATTAATGATCGGTCATGGTGCATTGATTAAATTGGATGAGAATCACTTCCGTACCTATTGGTTGGCGCCACTTTTAAACTATTATGTCGAAAATCTTGGTATGGATGTACAAGGTCATATGATTCAAGATGAATATTTCTTCCAAATTGATGGACCTAAATCTCTAGAAATCTTAGAAAAGGCTTGCCAATGTGATTTACACGGAATGAAATTTGCTCAAAGACAAATTGTAAACATTGCGGGCTCAGAAATGTCAATTATGAGACTAGGTATGTCCGGAAACCTAGCTTATGAGGTTCATGGTCCCGTTGAAAAAGGTGAGGAAGTCTATGATCTCATTTTGGAAGCGGGTAAAGAGTTTGGTATCAAACAGCAAGGCTACCGTACCTATCGTATGAATCACACTCCAGGAGGCTACCCTAACCAATACCTCCATTTCTGCTTTCCACTGATGACGGAAGGTGATCCTCGTAGTAAATATTATCAGGAAGCATTCTTAAATCCATGGGGGATTACAACTGAGAGTTTACTGAAAGGTAGTTGTTCTGATAACCATGAGCATTACTACGCAACACCTTATGATGTTAATTGGGGGGACTTGGTAAACTTTGAATATGACTTTATAGGTAAGGAAGCTCTTCAAAAAATCGCAAATAATCCGCCTAAAACAGTAGTGACACTCGAATGGGACCCGGATGATATTGGGAAAGTTTTTGCTTCTCAATTTAGGGGTACTGAGGTTGAACCATTTGATGCAATTGAAAAACCCTTAGATGGCTTTGAATGGAATGAACGGCCGACTGTTGTTTATGCATGGAAAGTACTGTTGGATGGAAAGTTTATAGGAGTGGCATCTGCAAAAACTAATGATTATTATAGCAAAAGAATGATTTCTCTTGCTATAATTGATAAAGAATTTGCAGTTGAAGGGAACGAAGTTGCCGTTTTATGGGGATCTCCAGGGTCGCCTCAAGTGGAGATCAAGGCTAAAATTGCTAAATTCCCATACTTTAACGAAGAATTCAGAAACGAAAAATTTGATACATCAAATATTCCAGTGCCAGATTTTTTGAATAGATAACACTCTACAGGAAGACATTACAAACCGCCTGCTTATCCTGAAACATTCAGGCGGTTTTTGTTGTGAAGTTGTTCATGCATCTGATGGAAAATACTTAATTGACAACTTGGAGACTTATATAAAGAGGGCTCTATTATAAACATTACTACTATATAGACATTGTTCTTACGTATTCCATAACAAAACTATAAAAAACAGGGGGAATAAATATGAGTGACTCATATCAAGAACGTATTGATCGAATTCTTACAACAGTAAATCACAAAGAACCGGATAAGGTGCCAATCCTTTCAATGTTTGGTACATATGCTATAGGCTATGCTAATGGCACTCTCGCCGAAATAGAAAAGGATCCGCGCAAGGAAATTGAATACTTCTGCGCACCACATAAGGATATCTATTCTGATGCTACCTTGACAAGTGGAATTATTGCCGATCCATTGACTGCAAGGACGGTCGGTAGCGAAAGCTATTTTGCTTCTGAGGATGGACAGACTATACAGAATAAAGAAAATGCACCGATGTTAGATAGCGAATATGCTAAACTGATTGCAGATCCAATGGATTTTATATTCAATGAGATGCTTCAAAGAAAAGCAAAAAAACTGGTCGGTACTACAGAGGAAAAACATGAGGTCTTGAAAGCTATGATCAATCGAGTAATAACCAAGGGTGCTATAGCGACTGAACTTAAAGAAATTCTGAAGAACGAATATAATGTGCCTGTTCTGGCTGGGGGCTATGCTTATGCTGCAATGGACATAGTTTTTGATTATATGCGCGGTTTTAAAGGGATTTCTCTTGACCTAAGACGCCGCAAAGACGAACTGGAAGCCGCAATCAATGCACTGTATGATTTTTCTAATAAGTTTATGGGAATCGATCCCACATCAACATCCGTGCCGGAATTCCCATTCTATGCAACAATGATGCACGTTCCGACATTCCTCAGTCCTAAACAATTTGACAGATTTTTCGCGCCTACTTATGAAAAACTGATTAAACAAATTTATGAACGCGGCGGTAAGCTTATTATATTCCTTGAAGGTGAATGGAATAATAAATCTGAATTTCTAAACTCACTGCCAAAGGATTTCGCTATCGGTATTGTCGAAGGTGATGATATCTTCGAAATGAAGAAGAAAGTCGGCGATAATATTACCCTTGCCGGTGGGATGCCTGTCAATCTGCTACAATTTGGGAAAAAACAGGAATGTATCGACTATGCTAAAAAAGTAGTGGATGAATGTGCTCCTGGTGGTGGTTATATCTTTACCTCCAATAGAGAACTCATATCCAAGGGGGATGTAAACAAAGAAAACTTGATTGCTGTTAATAATTTTGTCCATAACTATGGCGTATACAAATAGGAGGAAATAAAAATGGAAGATAAAACTGTATTAGAAATACTGGACGAACTAAAGGAAACAGAATTGCAATTCCTTCCAAACGATGAAGCCCGTGAAGGATTTATGACTATAGTTAAATTCATGTTATTGGCAATCTAACTATTAGATATGGGATAGGTTTATTATTAAAGTTTTAATGTTGAAACTGTCCCCAAAGGTTTTGCAGAACTTGGCTTATAGATTACTCAGTTAAACGGGTTATACCTCTAAGGGGCAATTGTGGGATATTTGAGTAAATTTGTCGTCAAAAATGACGAAAAAGATGAATTTATTAATACTTTTTTAATGATTACAATAAGGATTTCTGCTTATATAATTGTTATAGAATCGCTTATAAAAATTGTAAGCAATCTTATTCTATAATGAGGAGGAAGGTAAAGAATGAGAAAGTATCCACATTTATTTAGTCCATGCCGTATTAAGAATGCAACTTATAGAAACCGTATTTTTGCGACACCTACTGGATTGACTTATCCAGATGAATACAAAACCAATAGGGACAGTTTTCAACCTTTGCAATTTAAACAATAATTAGGGATGATTAAGGATCGATTTCAATTTTACATTTATTCATATATATTCTTATCCCTAAAATAATTGAGAAATGGGGCAAAAAATAAGGCTAACTAAATTGTTAGCTTGTGTGAAAGAAAGATATTGACATGGTAATAAAACCATTTATTAATGGATCTTAAAAGTAGGGGAAGTTATGAATAAGGGTTGTTTAGGCAGCTCTTATTTTTTCTAGTAATTGTGGTAATAAGTTTTGATATTTAGGCTCCCCATAAATAAGTGTAAACCCTTTACCAGAGAGTCTAGCAACTTGTGAGAGATTCAGGTTCCCAATTTCTTTACAGATATCTTTATAACGGTGTGGAGTTTCTGGACTTCTTCTTCTTGCAACTCTAGGCAATACAATCACCACCGAATGTATGTTTGGTTCTAGTATGGCATCTTTTGAGGCGATTTGCAATATAGAAATTTAAAAAAGCAAAATATATATTAATAGATATGTTATATTAAAACTAATAAATTATTGAGATATGTCCCTATGATTTTCTGCTCTTGATTCAGGAGTAAATCAGTTTTGTATCTTAGGTGATTGCCATAAACCAGGTAAGATTAGCAATGCTGTTTCGGGATCATTTTTTGCCGCATATAACCTTTGAGTATTACATCAATTAAGCTCTATATTGGTATTCCAAGTTTTGTGTATACTCCAAAATTGAGATATGCAAGAATTGACGTAAAAGTAAGGGCTAAAAATGGTATGTTCCTTGTCAAGTAGACTGGGGAAATATTAAGGTTCAGATGACGGCCATCTCTTATAGTAGGGATGACGGTTTCCTTATGGTTGCATATGCCTTGTAGGTTTAAATCAATCATTATTTATTAAGCAAAAAAACTGTCAATCTCTTCTAACCAAGTCGGAATTAGTGGGTTCTCATTCCTTTTATGATAATGAAAAGCAATTTTCTCGACAAATGCTTTGTCTGCTATGGGAATGTATGCAAGTTGAGTTTTTTTCTGCCATTTACAGTCTTCGCCCATTAAGCAAACCCCATTACTCTCTTGTATAGTAAGTGAAATTGTCTCGACATTTTCACTTACTATTGTTCTATTAAAAACAATTCCCACCTTCTCAAGCATTTCTCGTGTTGTAATTCTACTACAAAAATCTTCTTTCAACTCAATTATTGTCTCGTTCTGCAAGTCTTTTAAACTGATTTTTGTTTTTTTTGCCAGCAAATGTTTATTGCTCATACCTGCTATCATTGAAAACTCTTGAAATTCATGTATATAAAGTTGATCAATTTCTGGAAATTTTCCAACTTGTAACGCTCCAATATCTATATTTCCTTTTATTATATCTTGATATAACTCATGTGGTTGGTAAGTCCTTAATTCCAAATTAATATTTGGATATTTTTTTCTAAACATTGGTATAAATTCCCCGAAGCGATAGTCCAAGGAATAATATAAAATCCCTACGATTAATTTCCCTGATGAGTTTATATTTTTATTTTTATTGTAAGCTATTTCTAATAATGTATCATATTTTTGCATAATATCTTCAAATGTTTCTAACGCTTCTTTCCCAAACTCTGTTAACTTCACCTGATGTGTCGAACGTTTTAGTAATGGTAATCCGATCTCTTCTTCTAATGATGCAATATGTCTACTTAAAACCGGTTGTGACATGAATAGCTCTTGAGCAGCCAATGAAAAGTTTAACTCCTTTGCCAACACTTGAAATTCTCTAATATAATCTATATTCATAACTGCCCTCCTGCATTTTGTAGTACATATATCTATTATACAATTATAACATAACCATGTGATTATTAGAATAACCCCTCGTTTTGGATATCCATTATACTATTAGTAGTAAGAAGATTTAAAAGGAGGATTACAATGAAAGTATTTGAGAAAATTAATGGCGAAGAAATGCGAAAAACATGGGCAGAGCGGTTTGACTCTGAAAAGTCTATTTACGGTGGAAAATCTATGGCCTTTTCACCTGCAGTACAGGCTCAAACATCTCCTTACGGACAATTAGCAATAGGAGAGATGCCCACTTATGCACAGTTACACAGTGTACTGATTCCATATGAATATACCGGCTGGATGGATGAAACAAATAGCATTTCAACAACCGGCTACATTGGAGATTGGTCATGGCTTGAAAAAATACGTATTTCTGGCCCAGATGTTGTTGCCTGTTTAGAGGCCAGCACAATTAATAGTTACAAAAATTTACCTGTTGGAAAGGCTAAACATATAGTCTCCATCACTCCAGATGGTAAAATGATTGGCGATGGTATCGCTTTTCGCGAGGGGGAAAATCAGTTTTTATTAACTGCTGGTTTAACTATGGCAGATGGACAAATGTTAAAACTTGATGGATTCGACATAAAAGCCGAAACAGTAACATCAGAAATTTACAACTTCCATGTACAAGGACCAGTTTCTAAGAAAGTCATTGAGAAAGTATGTGATGAAAATATTGATGACCTTGGTTTTATTCGATTCAAAGATATTACAATCGCAGGGCGAAAAGTGCGTTTATACCGTGGTGGTATGTCTGGGGAAATAGGTTATGAGTTGTTTGGTGATGCTGAAGATGGTTCATTTATTTGGAAACAGATTGTTGAAGCAGGGAAAGAATTTGGTCTTAGACAGCTTGGCTTCCGCAGCATGATTGTAAATCATTTGCAGGCATTCTTTCCAACGATTTGGATAGATTTTATGCCATCAAACCTCCCAAAAGAGGCACAGGCTCAAACTCTATATCGCTCACCCGTTGACTTTGGTTGGGGCAATTTGATTGATAAAACAAGAGATTTCCCTGGGAAAGATATTCTTTTGAAAGAGATGGAATCACCAACTCACATCTCAAGAACTTTGGAATGGAACAATGAAGATTGCATATCAATTGTTGCATCCTTATTTGATACTGATCAGGAACCTCTTGAACAAATGGCTATGCCTGTCAATACATCAGAAATGTCAAATGGCCAGCCTCCAGTTCTGCCAATACTGAATAAAGATCAACAATTTATTGGTTTTGCTTCTAATCGTGGATACAGCATTCAATTTAGAAAATTCCTTTCCATCGCATATTTAGATATTAATTATGCAGATTTAGAAGAAGAGGTCTATGTTGTTTATGGTTCAGAAGGAAAACGTCAAACCATGATTCGTGCAACCGTCGCTGAAGTACCTTATAAAAAAGATAATAGAAATTAAATACAACAATAACAAAGTAAGCATAAGTCCTACTATTAGCACAACAAACTAATAGTAGGACTTTCTTATATTTTTCTCATATATGGCACTTTTGTTCAATGATATAATCAATAGTTCTCTTTTGATTTGCATGATTGTTGATGCAATTTTTACGAATATGTTTTGTTACAGAGTATGTAATAAACTATATAAATACAGGAAAAAGCGGTTAAAATACTAGCTTTTTATGTACCATTTTATGATTATGCAGCTGCTATTTCTATAGTTTATGTAATACGTAAGAACAATGTCTATATAGTAGTAATATTTATAATTATTAATCAATTGATTAATTGCTTAATAATATACTATATATTACCATGTTAACAAAGTTATTAGTCTCCTCATGACTTTCTGCATGCAGAATATCTTTTGCTATTTTTTCCAACACGTCTTGGTTTGATTCTTTTATCATTTTTTCACCTCATTTATAATATTAAAAAACAACTGGGGACATATTTCAAACATTAGCAATTTAGATACAGAATATTACAAATATATCTATTGATAATCGGGTAACGGACAAAAAAATAAA
>NZ_WHNX01000059.1 GCF_009362815.1 Alkalibaculum sporogenes
AAACGTTAGTATTTATATATTTAAAAATGTTCGAATATAATACTCAGTAATAAAGAAAAAGTTATAGCTTATTGCTATAACTCTATAGTACTAGGGGCGAACTTTGTTCGCCCATTTTTAAAATAAAATTTGACAAAGAAATAATAATAAGCGCATGTATATATTTTTGTATACGTGTGCTTATTTTGTTGATAAAATAGGTAAGGATACGTAAAGGTGGGTGACGTGCTTGAAGAAGGTTGATAAGAACGAAAGTGGTATGATATTAGTTACAGTAATTATCATTGGAGCTATCCTTATTATACTCGGTACAGCTTTATTATCGACAGGAGTAATGGAAGTAAGAAGTGGTAATTATTATGAAAATAGTACTCAAGCTTATTATGTTGCTAAAGCTGGTGCAGATATATTGGCAAGGAAAATTATAGATAAAGATATTGTAATCACAGATTATCCAGTAACTTTCACTGGAAGTATTGAAGATGATTACTATACGATTGATATTTCAAAACAAGGTCAAGATATAATTATTAAATCCATCGGAGACAGAAAGGGTATCCAAAAAGAAATTAAGTTATATTTACTAGAAAATATTGAAACGACGACAAAATACGATTTTGATATGGCTATATTTTCAGACAACAATATTAACCTAACTGGTGGTGCTGCGATAATTGGTAATATTGGAACTAATTCTATTAACCATAGTGCTATAAAAATCGATGGAGGAGCTAGTGTTACTGGTACTGTTTTTGTAGGAGCAGGCGCTGATGTAAATCAGGTAATAAATATACCAAATTGGATGACTAAACCAAATAGCAATAATCTATCAGAGAAGCGGAATTATCAAATGCCAGTAATGCCAATAGTTCCAACTGGGCTTTCAACTCCAGAAAATGATATTAAGAATTACGGAGGTACTGATTTTGTATCTGGTATAAAAGATGGTGTTATGCAGGTCAGCGGAAGTATTAATTATGATTTTAAGATGGATTCCGATGTATACTTTAGCCAGATTAATTTACTTAGTAATAAAGTTATATCCATCGACGTAGGTAATCAAGATAGAGTTATAGTTGTCGACACCCTTAATGCGTCTAATGGAGAGATATATATTAATGGAACGGGTAGTTTATCAATATATGTAAAAAACACATTTAATTTAGGTTCTTCATATATAAACTGGGATGGGTCTAATTTGTCACCTAAGAAGTTAAATGTCTTCTACTATGGAAACGATAGTGTTGTGTTTGCAAGTGACAGCAAGTTCTGCGGTAAATTTCAATCTAATTTATCACCCTTAACATTTTCTGGTGGAGGTAACTTAAATGGTACAATTATTAGCTCTACACCTGGAAAGATTATCGTATCTGGAGGACATGATGCGTATACCAATGTATTATATGCACCTGAAGCTTTAGTCAATATTGGAGGAGGCGGAAATTTCAAAGGTAGTATCATATGCAAAAACATGGATGCATCAGGTGGTGGAGTAGTAACGTATAAAGACCCTAACACGGTTAGTATACCGGTTAATGTAGGAGGTAGTATTAGTTATGAAAAAAGACACTACCAGTGATTGTGGATTTACACTTATAGAACTAATAATATCAATAGCAATTATATCTGTTTTATTAATTACAGGTGTATATATGTTGTCTACAACTCTTACTCTAATTAAAAATGAAGGTGGAGATACAGAGCTGTTATATCAGGCACAAGATGCCATGGAAAAATTAACAAGTGGACAAATTTCAGATCTTAATGAGTACCCTAAGTTATTACTACTAGTTAATGATGCAGAAACTATGATTTTTAAAGATGATAGTGACAATTCATTTAATATTATAGGAAAATATTACATTATAAAAGAGCAAAATACCTCAAAAATTATAATAAGATCTTTCGTACCAAATTAATAATATTAAAGAATTGATGGTGAACATATGATAATAAAGAACAATTGTAAAGGTATTACTGTAGTAGAATTGATTATTGTAGTTGCCTTGATTATAGTAGTATTGACAATTGCTTTTAATGCATTATTCGTATCTAAAAAGTCATTTGATATAGGTTTAGATAAGGCAACGCTACAACAAAATGCAAGGGTTATTGCGAATCAGGTGACAGAGCGGTTGAAATTTGCAAAGAGTATTTCTCATATGCCAATACTGACAGGTGAAGACTATTATAAAATATCTCTTCAGGATAATACTACTACAGGCTTCAAAGATATGGTAGTAGAGAAATATAATTCAGCTGGTGGAGTTGTATACAAAGAAGTGATTGATGGTTTTATTAACGAGCTGACATTTACTACTTATGGTCTAGAAAGCCAAGTTGTAAACTTTGTATTAAATGTGAATACAGGTATAACCGAATTTACTATAAATTCCGCAGTTAAAATAGTAAATACTAAGGCAAATATATCAAATTCAAATTATATATATTATTGTTTGTACGATTAAACCTATTAAATATGGCAATTTTCTTTTGATCATAATACGAAGCTATATATGAATTTTTTTAAATTAAAAATTATCTTTCTTAAAAAAAGAAGCAACTTTAATTTTAGTAGCTTCTCTCTTATATATATTAGAATTGGATATTATTATTCGATAGTTCGAAGTATTTCCAACAAAAAGTTCCATGTCTTTTCTATAGAAGAAATACTGATGTGTTCCTGTGGTGTATGGACATCGTAAATATTTGGACCAAAAGAGATAATATCTAACCTAGGTATTTTTTCTTTAAATATACCACATTCTACTCCTGCATGTATTGCAACAATATTAGGGTCTTCTCCAAATAATCTTTGATAAGACTTTACTGCATGTTTGCGTAGTGCTGAATCTGCATCATAAGCCCATCCTGGATAAGAGCTATCTGAACTAAAAGCAATATTGACAGTGTCAGCTATTGATTTACATACATTAATAATATAATTTTGTTTTGAGTTTACATTACTTCTAGCAGAAGAAGTTATAGTTAGTAGTTTATCATCTGTCTCTATAACTGCCATATTTATAGAACTTTCTACTAATCCATCAATTTCTGAGCTCATACTAAGAACACCATTTGGAAGGATCATCATAAGATGAATAATTTTATCAGTTGTGTCTTTAGAATAACATTTTTCACAGTTATCGCTAACGAAATTGTAGTTAATTGCAATTCCAGGGTCCGAGATTGCATACTCTCCACCTAAATTACGCTGTGCTAATCTCATTATCAGCGAAAAGTTTTCTCTTTCTGTTTTATCTACTAATATAGTGGCTTCTGCCTCTCTTGGTATGGCATTGTCTTTTGAACCACCTGAAATTTCAATTATGTGAATTTTCATTTCTTTTTTTATTGAATATAGTACTCTTGCGAGGAGCTTATTGGCGTTGGCTCTATTTAGGTTAATATCCATACCTGAATGACCACCTCTTAGACCTGTAATAGAGATATTGTAACAAGAAAAATCAACAGGACGTTTTACCTTTTGTAGGGGAACCTTATGATGTAGTCTTACACCGCCAGCACAACTAGATAAAATTTCAGTATCATCTTCAGAATCTAAGTTAATAAGGAATTTACCTTCTAATTTTGATGTGTCAAGATTCATTGCCCCAGCTAATCCAGTTTCCTCTTCTACTGTAAAAACAGCTTCTATCTTTGGATGGGATATATCTTTTGAATCTAACAAAGCTAATATCATAGCTACTGCGATTCCATTATCTGCACCGAGTGTGGTATTTTCAGCATATATGTGATCATCTATAATTTTTAGTTTTATACCTTCTGTTAAAAAGTCATGGAGGGTGTCTTTGTTTTTTTCCCACACCATATCCATATGACCTTGAAGGATAACTGTAGTGGCATCTTCAAAACCTGGTGTGCAATTTTTCTTTATTAATATATTATGATAGCTATCTTGATATACTTCTAAATCTCTATTTTTAGAAAATTGGAACAAATAGTCACTTATAGCTTTTTCTTTTCCAGAACCTCTAGGTATTTGAGAAATCTCATAAAAATATTTCAACACATTGTTAGGCTCGTGATTATTAAATAAATCTGACATTAGTAATCTCCTTTTTAAGTTGTTAGGTAGTATTATTGTGAATAGTATGCAAAGTGATGATGATTGTGATAATCTATTCTTAATTAAATTAAAATATATTTCATTATATTATACATTATATATTATTAACAAAGCTTATTTAAACCTGAATTAAAAAAAACTGTTATAATTTAACGGATAATGTAGTTAAGTATATTTAATTAGTATACATAGTTGGATAAAGTATATCCACATAAGTATGTATTTTATATGAAGTGTTTGAAGAATTACCAAAATGTTAAGGGGATTTTTTATTGTATAAAAGAGTAATATAGATAAATGATTATTCGTGCATCTTTAAACAAAAACTAACTTTAAGGCTTGGAAAGGGGATTTATAATGACGCAAAAAAATAAAGTTGTAATTTTATCAATGATATATATTACTGGTGTTGTCTTCCTCACATTAATTCCCTTTAATAATAGTGTAGATTACGATATCAACTATAATCTTACACTCTTTGATAGTATTAACAATTACATAAAACATATGAAAAATTTTGGCTTAGTAGATTATAATGCTATGAAGTATTTTCCTTTTAATTTACTTCGATTTATTAACTCTATATTTACTGTATCTTTTAAAAATGTGTTAGGTAATATAGTAATGTTTTTACCTTTTGGAATTTTTATGACATACTTAATAAAATATAAAAAGTTTATTTCTGTACTAGTCTATAGTATGTCATTTTCAATTTTTATCGAAGTTATGCAGTATTTTTTCTTAACAAGTCGTAGAGCAGATATAGATGATGTACTGTTAAATACATTTGGTGCAATTATAGGTTATGTCATATACATAGTAATGAAAAAACTAAAGAGATAGTTAGAAAAAAATAAGAAATTAGCTTAATATCAGAAAGGTTGTTAAATGTATGAAATCTAAAACGGTATACATATGTTCTAATTGTGGCAATGAATCACCGAAATGGCAGGGACTTTGCCAAAACTGTGATGAGTGGAATACTTTTGAGGAACAAACAAAAATCAAAGAAACTATCTCCAGAAATTACGATAGACCTAGAAAAGAAATCATTAAATTATCTGATGTTACATCGTCAAACAGTGAAAGGATAATAACAGGGATTAATGAATTCGATCGAGTTATGGGTGGAGGTATTGTAAAAGATTCTTTAACAATTATTACTGCAAAACCAGGTGCCGGTAAATCAACGCTACTACTGCAGGTAGCTCAAGATTTATGTCTAAAAGGCCGAAAAGTAATTTATGCATCTGGAGAAGAGAGCGAAAGTCAAATTAAAAGTAGATCAACAAGAATTTTTGATAAGGCTAGCGAAAATTTATGGGTGTTCTGTGACAATAGTCTAAATAGTGTAATCTATCATGTGAATAAAGTAAATCCAGATTTAGTAATATTAGATAGTATACAGACTTTTCAGATCGACGAGATTAAGGAATCTAAAGCAGGATCTCCAACACAGACAATGGAATGTGCAAATGAATTGTTAAAATTAGCAAAAAATCCTGAAAGGCCAAGGGCTATAATAATCGTTGGTCAAATGACCAAAAAGGATGAAATGGCAGGACTTAGGGCATTAGAACATTTAGTAGATACAGTTCTAGTAATTGAAGGTGATAGTGATGAAGAACTTAGAGGATTATCTGTTACGAAAAATAGGTTTGGAAGTACTTGGGAAAGGGGGTTTTTCTCAATGACAGAACGTGGAATGATTTCTATCGACAATCCGTCTCAATATTTTATGACAAAAAGGGAAGATGAGAAATCAGTTTCTGGAAGTGCAATTACGGTAATAAGAGATGGATCTAGGCCTATAATTGTAGAAGTTGAGAGCCTAGTATCAGCAAGCTTTACGCCTTTTCCCTCAAGAATATGCGAGTGTTTAGGCAAAGACCAGTTAAATACATTACTATCTATATTAGAACAACGTGGAGGTGTAAAATTATATGATAAAAATGTGGTATTAAAAACTACTGGTGGACTAAAACTAAAGGAACAATCGGTAAACTTAGCAATAATAATGTGTATTGTGTCATCAGTTTATGACAAACCCATTAGTAATGACTGTGCGTTTATCTCAGATGTAGGGTTAACAGGGGAACTTAAGAAGGTGCCAGCCCTAGAATCTAGAATTAGAGAATTAGATAGAATGGGTTTTAACAAAGTTTATATAGCTAAGGGTGCATTGGGAAAGAATGTGAAATTTAAAGATATTCAGGTAGTTGAGAAAAATACTTTGATAGAAATAATTCATACAGTACTAAAATAGTTTATGATCAAGAACTATCAAAAGTTGAACTCATTAAAAATGAAGCATTGAGTTGCAATATTCAATTGACATCAGTTACATACTGTGTTAAAATATTTTATTTTGACATCACACCCGCTCTGTATTATAATAGTAATAAGGCTTTAATGTTATGTTAAAGGGGAGGTTTATAAATGTTTGTAATTGGTGATAAGATTGTTTATCCTATGCATGGTGCTGGTATTATAGAAGATATAGAAGAAAAGAAAATTTTAGGAGATACAGCTTCGTATTATGTTTTAAAATTACCTATAGGCAATATGAAACTGATGATTCCAGTAAATAATTATAAAGAATTAGGATTAAGAGATATTGTAGATGAAAAGACTATTGATGAAGTAGTAGAAATACTGAAAAAAGGTCAAGATGAAGAAGAAATAAACTGGAATAAACGTTACAGAAAAAATATGGAAAAAATAAAAACTGGAGATATAGGTTTAGTAGCAGGGGTTGTAAGAAACTTATACTTACTAGATGAAGAAAAGGGACTCTCCACAGGTGAAAAAAAGATGCTTAATAACGCTAAACAAATACTAGTCAGTGAATTTGTTTTAGTTAAAAATATCGACAAAGAAGAAGCGGAAGAATTTATATTAAAAAATATAAAATAGACGTACGTCTATTTTTTTTTCAAGTATTTAAGAAATAATTAATAATTATTTGTTATAATATTCCTAATAGGGTAAATGTGTTTAAAAGGAGGTGGAAAAATGGTTGTAAAGATAACTAAATGGATTTTTGCATTATTAGGTACTGCATTAGGATATCAGTTGACGAGAACATTGTTGAATATAGATGGTGTAAACAATTATATTACTTCAATGATTGAGATGCCATATACATTATTAATATATGTTATTGGTGGAATATTATTAGGGTTTGTATTTTATTTATTATCTCCATACTTTATAAATCTAGGGATAAAAATTGGATTAATAATTGAAGCTTCTATTTCAAAATTAACATTTAATGAAATACTTACTTCTACATTTGGGCTTATAATTGGACTTATAATAGCTGCATTAGTTTCAATCCCAATTAGCCGGATTACATCAGCAATTTCTCAGATTCTTATTGTTTTAATATATATATTTTTTGGATACTTAGGGATATCTATTGCCAATAAAAATGCAGATATATTTAATGTAGTGTTAAACAGAAGTCCAAAAGATCAAAAACCAAAGACGAAAAATATTAAACTTTATAAAATACTAGATACTAGTGTGATTATAGATGGAAGAATTTTTGATATATGCAGGACTGCATTTATAGAGGGAACAATTGTCATTCCTAGATTTGTATTAGTTGAGTTACAATATATTGCTGATTCTTCTGATTCACTTAAAAGAAACAGGGGAAGAAGAGGCCTAGATATTTTAAATAAGATTCAAAAAGAGTTGCCAATAGAAGTAATGATTTCCGAAAAGGATTTTCCTGATGTTCAAGAGGTCGATGCAAAATTACTTAAATTAGCTCAAGAAATGAAAGGTAAAGTAGTAACTAATGATTATAATTTGAATAAAGTTGCGGAATTTCAAGGTGTTGAAGTATTAAACATAAATGAACTTGCAAATGCTGTAAAACCAGTAGTGCTACCAGGAGAACAAATGGTAGTAAATGTAATAAAAGATGGTAAAGAATCAGGTCAAGGTGTTGCTTACTTAGATGATGGTACGATGATTGTTGTTGAAAATGGCAAAAAATATGTTAGTGAAACTATAGAAGTAACAGTAACAAGTATATTACAGACAGCTGCTGGAAGAATGATATTTGCTAAGCCAAATAAAATTGTTAGTAAAACTAATTAATTGAATAAAGTTAAAAAGATGAAAAAAGGGGCTGTTGCAATAGCATTTTAAAAAACTGCTATTGTGCAGCCTATTTTTTACATTTTTATGGTAGTGTAATAAATTTTGTGTCTATGGTAAAAAATAACTCTTTAATGGCAAGAATTTAGATATGAATTCAAACCAGTAAGGAGTTTTTTAATATGGG
>NZ_WHNX01000005.1 GCF_009362815.1 Alkalibaculum sporogenes
TAGCGAAATAGACGAGGGAAGCGAGTATGTTTCGCTACGCGGACATTCGCCAAATGTCTGCAAGCAGACATTTATTCCTCTTCAAAGACAGCCAAACACGCTTCGCCTGTTTCTCTTTCTTTTCATCGTCCTTTCGCGTCTGCTTGCAGACGCTTGGCTCATTGTTTTCGCGATAATAAAAAAGCATCCATTAGGATGCATCATTATCTATTAAAACATCTATTTTTAGTTTTTTTTGCACTTTTTTTTAGAGCTTGCTGTCTTTCGTCACTATCCTTTAGAAACTGAGAAACTCGATCGTCAAAAGTAGGGGCGTGGTTAGTTACATTGCTCTTTTTAAAATTATTATTATTTCTTGGTCTTTGTTGTTCTACTTTTTTAGGTTGGGCTTGTCTTATAGATAAACCTATCTTCCCTTCAGCAACAGATATTATTTTTACTTTTATAGTATCGTTTTCTTTTAAATGATCAGAAACTTCTTTAACATATCCATCTGCGACTTCAGAAATATGGACTAAACCAACTTTTCCTCCTATATCTATAAATGCTCCAAACTTTGTTATGCTCTTTACTACACCTTCTACTATTTGATTAACCTCAAATGGCATTGACAAAAATCCTCCTCGTTAAATTAAACCTATTTTTTTTCTGTATCAACTTCTATAATAACTTTTTCTTGGGGATAAACTAGTCCAAAATATTTTCTTGCTAACATTTCAACGTAATTATCAGAACCTATTTGCTCTAATTCATTGTCAAGTTGTTCCAGTTTGTCCTTTTCTTGGGATAGCTGGATTTCAAGATTATTCTTTTGATTTTCAAGTTTATAGTACTGAATTTCGACTGAGATTATATTGATAAGAAAATAACCTGTTAATACTACTAGTAATAATAGCATCCTTTTGCTTAGTTTTTTCTTCTTCTTTTTCTTTCTCACCGACTGCCTTCCCCTTTATGAATAATAAGTACATTATTTCATAAATCGGTCAAAAATACAAGTAATTCAACTTTTAAAAAGATATGTTTTGTATTTTTGAAAATCATTATATATCTTAGTGTAAATTTTTTTAAGGCATAAATCAACTCTTCTTTTCTTTCCTAATAGTTTTTTGAAAGGAAAAAATATAATGTTTAAAACAGCTACTACTTTTCCAATAACTAGTTTCAATATATTTTTTATGATAATAAAAATCTTTCTAAATAGTTTGCTTAATGTCAGAAAATAAAGAAACCACCCTAGTGCAAATCCAATCAATACATAGCTTCTAAATGTTATATTGTTTACATAAAATAATAATCCAATAACAATAGTAAAGGCAACAGCCCAGAATAATAGATCAGTAATTGATCTTCTTTTAATTATATTTCCACTTATTAATACATCCACTACATCATAAACAATCCCTATTATAATTCCACCATATAGAGTGTACAGGAAAACATATAATTGCAAATAGATATTTTCGTACATATTAGTCACCTATATTCTATTTAAAGAGTTTACTGAAAATACCTTCTCCCTTTGAAAATAGCTTGGATTCATCGTTGTATACAAATGAATTAATGAGCCCTTTAACCTCTAATTCACCTTCTTCTAAATTCAATTTTACTATATGTAGATCCTCCCCACCTATAGTAAGCAAGCCTAAATCTGTCTCTAGTATCACTGCTTCTTCATTGAAACTATGCACATCTTTTACCCCTGTAAGTCGAAGTTCCTCTCTTGACAAAAGCTCTATCTTCCCACTTCCTTCAATTCTCTTTGCATCCATTAGTTGCACCTCCTTAGATATATACTATATATATGTAGTATATATCTAAGATATTCCTTGCTTGTTTAATCATTATTAGGAAATTCATCAAGGGTTTTAAATATATAACCATTAGATTTTAATTCAACTATTACATCTTTTAAAGCTTCCACATTACTTTTAGAAACAGTATGAAGCATAAATATACTACCATCATGATAATATTTCATAATTGTGCTATAAGCAGCATCTCTTCCTGGTTGATTATCTATTTCCCAATCCATATAAGACAAAGACCAGAATACAGATGTATAACCAAGATCATACGCTATTTCTAAAACTTGTTCTGTGTAGATTCCAGAAGCTGGTCTGAAATACTTTTTATCAAAACTTAGTCCAGTGACTTCACTGTAACTATTTTCAAAATCTACGATTTCCTTTTTAATCTCTTGTATCTCTAATTTTGATAAATCAGCATGAGTATTTCCATGATTAGCTACTATATGACCTTCTTCCACCATTCTCTTTATTATTTCTGTATTACTACGCAAATAGCCACCTGTAACAAAAAAAGCTGCTTTAACGTCTTCTTCTTTTAAAATATCTAAGATATCCATAGTATAATTATTATGTTCATATCCACAGTTAAATGTTAGATATATTTCATTATCTTTACCCCCAACTACAAAGATTTTATATTTATCAATATATTGATCAACATAAGTCGGAAAAGTTGGTCTCTCATTGTTTTCTTCTTTTTGTATGAACCAATCCTTCTGTTCATTATCTGAATTGTTTATCTCCACGCTAATTTCTTGACTCGACATTAAGAAATTATTTACTAGAGAAATAACTATCATACAAATAATGAAAATTAGGATAAATGGTAAATAAGTGTACTTAAGTTTCATAGACTCTCCTTTAATATATACTTATATAATTTTATTAAAGATAAGAGCGATTAATTACTAAATTATGAATATTGAACATAGTAATTATAATGAATAATTATAGAAGAAATTTGAAAATAAAAAGAAGATTTAATAACTTTGTGACTTTTAATAAAAAGCTTTTACTACTTATAGCGCTTTTTACCTTGTCTCTATATTTACACTCTCTAGGAACAAAGTCAGAAACCGGTCAGTACAAAGAGTATATAGTAAGCGACACTTTACTCTTCTTATTTCCGACCGAAGGACTTATTACAGCTCTAGATAAACCTGGAACTCATGAAAATAGCAAAGCAGTAGATATCGCAAATGAAGAAGATACTCCGATCTTTGCAGCTATGGATGGTGAGGTGATATTTTCAGGCCCTAAGGATGGATACGGTAATTGCATTATTATAAGCCACGACGACAATTACAGCACTTTATATGCCCATCTAAATAGTTGTTTAATAGAAAAATTCAAGAGAGTAAAAAGAGGAGATAAAATTGGACTAATGGGTAGCACTGGCAATAGCACTGGCCCACATCTTCACTTTGAAATAAGGTTCAATGATAAAAGAGAAGTTATTTTAGAATATTTCCCATTTTTAGAAACAAAATTGTATGTAACACAAAAAACAAGTACGGCTAACATAGTCAAGTAATAAAAATTTCAATGAAATTATAATAAGTGTTAGACAAACTAATAGAGACTTATTAGAAATTTGAGAAATTGAGAAATATGAACTATAATTGCTATGAGAATTTACAATATAACCACTTAAATTTTTTATTACATTTAATCAATGCTTTATTCTGTTATAATCATTGCTAAGTTGGGTAATTACTATGTAATAACTATTTACATTGTAAAAGTTACGCTTTGTTAGGGACTATATGATTTAAAAAGATACAAAAGGAGATTACAAATTGTATACAGGTAACACATATATGTTATTGTTTTTCATTTACGGATTAGCTTTTTTTTGTATGGGTATATCAGCCTTTCAACAAAGGACATTAAAAGACAGTAATCTTCCTTTATTAAGGGCTATTAAACAACTAGGTTATTTCGGTATTATTCACGGGCTAGTTGAGTGGATATTGATGGTACTCATATGGAATGAATATCCTCAATACAGTATTCAATTATTTATAGTCAGTACTTTTTTAAATACCCTTTCCTTTGTCTTCTTATGGATGTTTGGTATTAACCTTTTTGAAGATGAAGTGATTATAAAAAAATATTTTATGAAAATACCACTATTAATATTCACATTTTGGATTGCCGCATTTTTATTATTACTTTCTAGTATGGATAATTACATTGAAACCTTAAAAACTCTTAATGTTACAAGTAGATATTTTATAGCATTACCAGGTTGTGTTATTGCATGTATAGGATTATATAAAAGTGGGAAGACAATTTATGCTCTAAAATTAAAAAGAATATCAATTAAATTTAAAGTTCTCGCAGTTTTATTTGGATTATATGGTATATTTGCTGGACTCATTGTTAGTAAGCATCATTTCTTCCCTGCTAATATAATAAATGAAGAGAGTTTTATTCAACTTTTGGGTTTTCCAGTTGAAATAGCAAGGACAGTAGTCGCAATTGCTATTACTATCTTATTTATTAATGTAATCAATATATTTATGTGGGAAGCAGAGTACAAAATAGAAAAGTTAAGTAAACAGCAATTAATCTGGCAAGAAAGAAGAAACTTAGGGCATGAATTACATGACCGAGTTATTCAAAATATTTTTGCAGCAGGATTAGCTATTGAAAATTTAATAGAAGATAAAGATGATAAAGAGTTAGATAAATTAATAAATATAAAAAATCTTCTTAATCTAGTAATAGACGAAATAAGAGGCTTCATCAGTAAATCCTCAATTGAAAAATTTAATATCAATGAGTTCAAAAATAAATTAATTGAACTGATTGATAAACTAGAAAATGTCAGCAACCTAACTATTGTCTTGGATTATAAGGTTCCTGAAATGACTTTGGGACATATATCCTCGGAGAGATTGGTACAAATATATTACATTATTCAAGAAGCAGTAAGTAACTCGATTAAACATTCTCAGGGCAGTGAAGTTAAAATAGATATTAAGTCCAATCTAAAATCATTAATAGTATCAATTTCTGATAATGGCCAAGGTATATATATGAAAGACATTGATGTCTTTAAACATTATGGTTTAGCTGCTATGAAAGAAAGAGCAATTTCAATTAATGGCGACTTTAATATAAATAGCAGCAGCGCTGGAGTATTAGTAATACTTGTAGTACCTTGGGAGGGGATAAATTATGAAGAATGATATAATTAAAATATTGTTAATAGATGATCATTCTGTTGTCAGGTTAGGCATAAGATCCTTAATCGAAAAAAACTCAGATATGATGGTTTGTGGAGAGTATGGTACATTAACTGCAGCATATGAAAACATTAAAGGACTTGAACCAGATGTTGTTTTATTAGATATTAAATTACCTGATGGAGATGGCGTTACAGGTTGTATGACTATAAAAACCATGTGTCCACAAACTAAAGTAATTATATTAACAGCTTATGGAGAAGACTCTTTAATAGTAGACGTTATTAAAGCTGGTGCAGATGGATATTTACTTAAAAATATTGATAGTAAAACAATTATATCTTCAATTAGAGGTGTAACAAAAGGGGATTCCATACTAGATCCTAATGTTATAAGCAAAGTATTAGGTCTGTTAAAGAACAAAGATACTGATGATGTAAATTTAACACAACAGGAGCAAGAAATATTAAATTTGATAAGCGAAGGTAAAACTAATAAAAAGATATCTAAAGAGATGTTTATAACCGAGAAAACCGTTCGAAACTACGTGAGTATAATATTAAAAAAAATAAATGTTAGTAATCGTACTGAAGCAGCACTCTATTGGATAAGGCAAAAATCCCTTAAATAAAGGACTTTTGTCTTGTATAAAGGACATTTGACAAGTATCAAAATATATACAAGCAATGATAATATATAAGCAAGTTATCAAAAAGTATATTTTCGTTTGTCTACAAATTAACAATTAATTCCAAACAAGTTTAAAAATATAAAATGGAGGTTTTACTATGAAGAAATTATTAGTACTTATGTTGTTAGGGATATTTATATTTGCACTTGCAGCATGTAATAAACCCGATTACTCTGGTGCATATACAGGTTATTCATGGAAAGACGAAGCAAATGGAGTGTCTTTAGAAGATACTACTGAAAAAATCGAAACTACTTTAACACTTGACAGTGATGGTATAATCACAGCTGTGGATATGGACTTTTTAGTTCTTAAAGATGATCAATGGATTAAAAGAAATGATCCAACAGCGGTTGTTTCCTTTGATACTTCTATTGAGCCACAAGCAGTAGTTCTAGGGGATAATGACATTGAGCAAGGGATTTCAATGTTTGATATTAAAGTTAATGACACAATGTCATTATTTGTAGTAGGTGTTGATGATAATGGTACTGTCGCTTATGGTGTTGTAGATCCAATGATTCGTTATATTTTAGAGTCTAAATTTGATTCTAATTATGATTTTAGCACGCCAATCGGAGATTTGACAATCAACAATGGATTTGTACCAACAATTAGAACCTCAAGTGGAGGAGCAATTAAACCAGAAACATGGGAAGATATTGAAAATACATCAATTTTAGATATAAGCGATTATTCTCATGTTTACAGTGTACGCGGTACTTATGAAGGCATTACTAATGATACAACAGTTCAAGAATTACTAGAGTTATCAGGAGTATCTTTTGTAGACGGCACTCCACAACCTATGGCTGCAACTTATGGTTATCATTCAGCAGGTGGTTGGTATGGAAACTATAAAAATATTGAAGAAACACTAATTGGGAAAAACGCTACTGATATGAAAGGACTTGTAAGTTATACAGGCAAAGCATATAATGGCAATGACTATGCTATCAGTGTCAACGAAGAAAATTTCTTTGGTCTTAATAAAGACACAGTAAGTGGTGCGACAAACTCAATTCAGAAATCTTATGACACTATTTCGGGTGCAACCGTTAGAATGTCTCGTGAAAATACTTCCTTCCAAAGAGCATTAGTCGAAGCAGGTATTATAGAAGAAGATGATGTTATTAAAGGAAGATTTTAAGTTTTGTCTCTCGTGATTGTGCAATAATCTTTGTGAATTAGCTTTAAATAGATAATAAATTTTTAAGTAAGGTAGTCCCAAAGGGCTATCTTACCTTTATTTTTATCTTTCAAAAGTTGTCTTTCCTGAAACTGACCCCCCTAATAATAAGTACGATCTAGACTCTATTATATATAACATCTAGTTTAATAATGTTTTATTCCACATTAACAGGCAATAAGACTCCCGTCGTAGTTTGCAGGCTTCTACTGACTGATAAAGTCCAAGGATCGAAGAATTACCATTATCCTTTTTCTTAAAAAAATTATAAAATATCTTTGGTGGTAAATTCTCCTCTCCTATTAGATACTGTACTCTCTGACGGCATCTGCAAGACCGTCTCCTTCTAACTCTTCTACCTTAAAATATTTCGCTCCCATGGCCTGTGCAATCTCTTGGGCAAGCCCCAGTTTAATAAAATCATTTTCTGTATCCACAACTATTGATTGTATCCCTACCTCTTTCAGTTTCTTTGCCATCTTGAGCGCATCCTCAAAAGCATCTTCTTCTTGGAGAGATACATTTGTCCGACCATCGGAAACTAATACTATAATAGGAAGGATATCAGGATTTTTCTTTGTGGCATTTTTAATAATCTCATAACCTTTTAACAAGCCCGCTGCCAAAGGGGTTCTCCCACCTGTAGGCAAGGACTGTAGACACTTCTGTGCTAAATCTACACTTCTAGTTATCTGCAATACGGTTTCTGCTTCATTTTTCCGAAAAGCAATAAGTCCCACTTGGTCTCTCTTTTGATAAGCATCGTTTAGCAATGATACGATAGCTCCTTTTACTGCTGACATTCTTTTTTTTGCTCCCATAGACCCGCTAGCATCTACAATAAATAGAATGGTACTCCCTGTACGTTTTTCTCTTCGTTTTTCACGAAAATCAGTATGTTCTATGGCAATAGATAGACCGTGATTTTCTCTGTACGCTTGAAAAGGGGCTGCTGCTCTTATTGTGGCATCGAAAGCGATATCATGTAATTTCCCTTTTGGTATACCATTTCTTACATACTGACCCTTATTGGAATCCGTCTTTGTTTTGGCTCGTTTTCCTTCTCCTTTTCTTTTTTTTCGGTCCATGGGTTTAATATTAAGATTTCTCACCACAAAAGTTCTACCAATCTCATCTATCTGATCAACACTAGTTTGATCATTCTGTGGATTTTTTTGAGTTTCCTCATTATGCCTATTATTTTCCATGTTATCATCTGGAGGTAAGTCAGGCTGTTCACTTTCTTCTTTCTTTGAACGATTATCTTGCTGTTGTTCTTGCTGTTCCTGTGTTTCTTTTTCTTCCTGTGTCTCTTGTTGTTCCTGTGTCTCTTGTTGTTCCTGTGTTTGTTGATTTTCTTCATCCTGTTCCGCCTCTTGAGGAGCTTGAGTCTCTTTGGGAGGTTCCCTTTTTCTATGGGGAAGTGCGTAATCCGCGGCTTCTTTAATATCTTTTATAATGATGTTTGTTCTTTTTTCTAAAGCTGCCATAGCCCTAGCAGTTTCAATAATAACCAATTCCGCTCTATGACCCGCGCAATTTGAACTTTCTACGATTTGCGCAGTCAAAGCCATTACATTTTCTGACACCTTCACTCTATGTAAAAATTCCATAGCCTCTTGAATCTCTTGTGCTAAATAGTAGGTTTCCATCTCCCAACTTTTGATAAAATCCATTGGAGATTTTTCATATTCCAACCTTCTTGCAATAATTTCTTTCCGCTCCAATAAACTCTTTGAACCTGTTACCTCTACATACAATCCAAAGCGATCTAGAAACTGCGATCTTAATAATCCTTCTTCTTGATTCATAGTACCTACCAAGATAAATTGAGAAGGATGGGAATATGACATCCCTTCCCTTTCAACTTTATTTACTCCAGAAGACGCTGTACCTAAAAGCACATTTACGATATGATCACTTAATAAGTTAACCTCATCTACATATAATATATTCTCATGGGCTCTTTGAAATATTCCTGGTTCGAAACTTCTTCTCCCGTCCGTCAACGCCTTTTCCATGTCTATGGTACCAACCAACCGATCCTCTGTGATATTTAATGGTAAATCAACCACTTGCCTACTCCCTGATACTTCCGCCAACCCTCTCACCAAAGTAGACTTGGCAGTTCCCTTTTCTCCTGCTATGATCACACCTCCGATTTTAGGATTAATTACATTAACTAGGAGTGCTTTCTTTACTTTTTCTTGTCCAATAATAGCAGCAAAAGGAAAGACAGAAATGGACATACTATGCCACCTCAATTTCATTTATGATTTTAGAAACCCGATCTACATTAAATGCTCCTTCTTCAAAGGGCGTTTTTCTCATTCGATGGGGAAGTACTAGCTCAGCTGCTTCTAATAGATCCTCTTTAGACACCATCTTTCTACCCATAAGAGCTGCAATAGTCATGGCTGTTTTAATCATTGCAATATCTGCTCTATGTCCATCTACATTCATTTCAATACTTATTCTTGCAGTCAATTCCAAAATCGATTCCTCATAAGTGACATCCTTAAGTATCTTTTGTGCTATTAAGATTTGTTCCCGCAAACTTTTTTGTTCTGCTTCAAAGGACTCTGAAAATTCCTTATAATCTTTTTCATATTCTAATCTATTTTTAATAACCTCAATCCTAGTCTGTTTATCTCTTTCTCCTAAAACATCCACAACCATACTAAATCGATCTAAAAATTGAGGTCTCAAGTCCCCTTCTTCAGGATTCATGGTACCTACCAATATAAATTTTGAAGGATGTGAATAGGATACCCCCTCTCTTTCTATGGTATTGACACCCATTGCCGCAGAATCTAATAAAACATCTACAATATGGTCTTCCAACAAATTGACTTCATCTACGTAAAGTATATTACGATTTGCTTGCGCCAAAATCCCCGGTTCAAATCTCTTTTGTCCTTTTTTTATGGCATGTTCAATGTCAAGACTTCCTACCACTCTATCTTCAGTAGCACTTATAGGCAAATCAATTACCTTCATATTTCCAAATGTTTCAGGCAAAAGTTCATTATTTTTCAACTTGTCCTTACATTGGCTACACAAACTGCTTGAATCAATAGGATCACATCCAAAAATACAACCATCTACTTGAATCCTTTGAGGGAGTAGTTCTACTAAGGCTCGAACGGCAGTGGATTTCGCGGTACCTTTTTCACCTCTAATTAACACGCCACCCAATAGTGGATTGATTATATTGAGCAGTAATGCTTTTTTCATTTGTTCCTGCCCTACAATGGCAGTAAATGGATAACTTCTATTTGCCTGATTCATTATACTCTCCTTCCTTTGTTAATTATTGTTTCACTTTTTTAACGACACCATATAATGCGATCATACCAAACATTGCACTTAATACTGTTATTAGAATATTAAAATCATCTGCTGTCTTGGGTGATTCCGTTTTGTTAGTATTTTTCTTTGTATCTGAAGTAGCTGATTTATTCGTCGTGGTATCTTTTTTTTCTGTTCCTTGTACTAAATCAGCTGTGTTCCCTTGAAACGAGAGATCAATCGTTTGTGTTGCCCCCATTGCCGGTACCATCACACTAACAGGTACCGTTGCATTTTCATTAGATATAGAAAATTGATAGGTTGTCCATTCACCTGATGTAGAGATAACTTTAGCGGATGATCCTCCCACTTTAACCTCTGTTAAGCTTGTATTTTTGAAAGCTACTTGTGCTTGAATTTTACCTCCTGAAACGACGATTTTGGCTGGGCTTTTCACTGAACCTGCACTTCTAGATTCAGTCGTTTCCCCTGACTTAAATACCTTAACTCCGATGTTATAAGTAGCATCTTGTAAGGATACAGCTGCTTGAACGGAAGACCCAATGGATATCATTAATATGAACCCCACTACTAATGTTAAAATAAAATTTCCTTTTCTCTTTTGAATAGTCATACTACTCTTCCTCCTTTAAATTTGTATTATTGATATCAGCTGTTCTCTTCATTCTGTGAAAAATATTAGAAAAAACAAACTGTAATATCTAATTTTATGATCATACATTTTAAAATATTTATTTGGATCGTATCAGGACTGATTAGACATACCATAAATTTTTGGTTCTAATTGCTTTCAACCATCTTCGCATGAATAGTAAATCTTGCATTTTCAAATTCGTAAGTACAAGTTGATAACGTTAATATCTTATCGTTTTTCGATAAGTGTGCAGTCGTATCGTAGAGCGAACGCGATTGAATATCTTTTAAAAACATTTCGAATTCTTTATCATTTGAGAAATCTGTTTGAATATAATCAAAATCTATAGGGGTAATATATGCTGAAAAAATCTCCCATTGTATTTCTTTATATAAGGTATCGAATTCTATAAAAGGATGTTCCTCATAATATGATTTTTGCTTATAGGCGACTAATCCAGAAAACATAGATTTATCTTTCATATGGTGACCGTAAATGATCGTATTACGATCTAAGCCTTTCCCTTCGTTTCTAAAATCCATAAAGATTGATCCTGCCCGCGTTTGTTCATTTTTAATATTATGATATAAATAATAGTCATTATTATCGGTTTTCAGAACAGGATAATCAATCTTGGTGTCGTTAATTTTCACCCAACCCACTACATCTGAATTTATTACTATGAAAGGTTCCAATTTCGATATTACATGCTTCTCTATATTGCTATTTTCCAGTACTTTAAGTTCTTCCTTCTTCAACTCTTGTAATTCATTATATAGTTGCTCATTTTTGTAACTGTTCCATATATAGCTTCCAACTACATATATCGAATATAGAATGATGAAAATCAATATTAAAGCTATCATTTTTAATCCTGTTTTATTTTTGTTACTCTCCATGGCTACCCCTATCATTTTTTAGTTACTTTTCACAGCCTCTTTGATGGATATGCCATATTTATCTATAAAATAAGCTTCCAGAACTTTTACTTCCATTGAAGTATTTTCTGAGGCACTCTCCCATCTACCTGCATCTTTAGCACTTTGAGTGCTATCTGTATGATCATCCCCTTCTAATCGAACCAATTCTTCTTGTTCTAGATCATAATAGTAGTAAAAGCCTGTACCCATCGCTGATACATAATAATATTTTTCCACTTCGTTATTCGCGTAATCAAATAAATAGTAATCCGCGGTTTCTCTACCTGTTAAATCAGTTTTTACAAATTTCGCATAGGGTTTTTCTCCTTTTTCTATAGAGATGAGTAATCCCGAATCTTCGAAGGGACTGGTCTTTGTATCCGTATAAGATAATACGCCATCTGTTTCTACAAAGGTTTTCGCTAAAGGGTCTTTGGCACACCCCCCAATCATGATAGCAATAGAAATGAATAATAATAGTATTGTTATTTTTTTCATGGATATCTCTCCTCGTTTAGGTATATCGGATTTGTGTTTCATAACTTTTCCTCGATATCTCCTTCTACCTTAAGATAGACTTCTTTTATCTTATCTAATTGTATGGCAGTGGCTTGCCAGTAACCCCTATTATAGTACTCCATCATTTTTGCCAATATGTCCATATAGGCATAGGGATTATTTTCAGCAAGTTTTTTACATAGCTCTTCATCCTGAATATAACGCTGAAATAAATCCTCGTAAATCCATGCCTCTACCTGATTGGTGGTGGCCGCGAGGCCTAAGATATTTTCAAATCTTTTAGAAATATTTTGTACCCCATGATAGTTATGTTCCAACATGCCATCGATCCATTTTGAATTCAGCAATCGTGTGCGAACTCCCCTAGCAATAGATTTTTCTACACTTTCGCTGTAGATTTTTTCTTCTGTTGTATCTGTAATGTACATCTTGACTTTTTGATTTTTCACCATTTCTACCGACTTTGCTAAGCCACCAAAAAATTCATAATAGTGATCTAAATCTGTAATTTGATATTCATGGCTACTCCGCACTTGCGATATGATCTCTACACTTTTTAAATTTTCTTTATGAAGTCCCTCTACTTTTTTCCCTCGGTCACGTCTATTATAGACATACTGCAGCTTATCCAAAAATACGTTGCCAATCTGCTCTTCTTTTTCCCAGTTTTTAGTTTCAAATATGCCTGTGATCCCCGTTCCATATTCTCCTTCTCCTGGGCCGAATATCCTCGCCCTGGCAAGTTCTTTGGCTTCTTCTACTTCATATCCATTTTCTAAGAGCTTCTCATAGTTTTTCAAAGTATTTCCTTTGATATAATTCTCTTCCTCTTTTTCGTCTAATATAACCAATTGATGTAATACATCATCCATACTTTCAATTAAATTCGGAAACATATCTCTGAAAAAACCACAAATATGAATGACTACGTCAATCCTTGGGCGTCGTAATTCTTCCATGGGAATGATCACGAATTTTAAATCCCATTCATTCCTTTTAGATGATATTTTTACTCCCCAATAAGAAAGGATCTGACTAAAGGTTTCCCCTTGGGTTCTTGATGTCTCTAACCCCCATAAAATAACAGCTGTAGAGCGTGGATAATTACCTTCCTCTGTTTTATACATTTCAAGGGTATTTGCACATATTTGATTTCCTCTTTCAAAAGCAGTCTGAGTGGGGATCAATCTTGGATCAAACTGATATAAATTATATCCCGTTGGCAAAATTTCTGGATGCCTGTAAATATCCCCAGCTAATTTTGCAGGATTATACCGCCCTTCCAACACCCTCAACAACCCTTCCATCTCATGGTTTTTTTTGGCGTCTACCATGATTCTTTTTCCAAATTCTAGTACGTAATTAAAATCTTCTTTTTGTTCTTTATGTATATACGGAAATTCTTCCATCAACCCATCATTTAAATAAGCATCAAATAAAATATCTGCTTCTTCTTTTAATTCTTTAATGGCTCCATAATCATCCTCTTGAAATAATTGTTCCAGATTATATCCTTTCACATTAGCAATCAACTTTATAAGAGATGATCTATCTCCATGTCCATAGTCGAGTAAACTTCTTGCATATACTTTTGCTTGTTTACTATCAAATCCTACACCAAATGTATGTAGCCCTTTAGGAATAAGACTTGTCTTCATGCGATACAGCTCACATTCTATTTCTTCAAGATTCTGTGGCATATGTAATTCCTCAGCCATTTTCAATATACTGTCTTTTATATCTTGGCTTGCACTTGGAGATATAGCAATGGACTGATGGTAATTATCCAACATTATCGTAAACTTAGAATACCTCTCTTCTAATTCTCCCTGAACAAATAATGGAGGTTGATACCCAATAAGATTGGCATGGGATCTTCGTTTGGCAATGGTTGCTTCTGAGGGGTTTCCTGCATAATAAAGATATATATGAGGTATATCTCCTAACAACTTATCTGGATAACAATTCCCACTCATTCCACATTCTTTTCCTTTTAAAAATTCTAATGTTCCATGGGTACCTACATGAATGATCACATCTGCCTGGAACTCCTTTTGAATCCATTGATAAACAGCTATGTACTGATGATGAGGGGGTATAGTTTTGTCATGATACACCTTATCCGCTTCTTCATGGATTCCTCTAGATGGCTGTAATCCTAGAAATACATTTCCTTGGAGTATTCCAGGAATGAACAAATCACCTTTATCTGTCATAATGTTCCCTGGAGCTGGCCCCCAAGTTTCTATAACTTCGCCATCATCAAACTTGTCTTGGAGGACTTTCTTATACGTCTTCCCAGGATATCGAATCATCCCCTCCCAATCGTCTCCGTATTTTGCGGAATTCACTGCCTTACCTGCTGTAAATATATCCATGAGCTCTTCTTTTGATAAGGGTTGTACCTCATACCCATCTGTATGGAGCCCTTTTATTATTTGTTCTACGGATGCAAAAGTATCTAAAAAGGCTCCTCCAAACAAATTGCTTTCACCTGGAGGATAGTTATAACACATAATGGCAATTTTCTTCTCCTTGTTCTTCTTTTTCCTCAAGGAAAGATGTTTTTTTACTCTGGAAATCAAATGTTGAAGTCGTTCTTCGATGATTGTTATTTCATGAACTTCCACATCAAATTTTCCGTTATATTCAGTACCACCCATGGCTCCTATTGGATAGGTCTCAATACATCCATCCAATTCGGGAAGCATAATGGATATTAGCACTTCCGATGATGTGCATCCTTGCACAGATTCTTCCCACTCTTGTATGGTTTTTCTTGTCATAAAAAAGGGATGTAAATAGGGAGCATCTACTTCCTGTAATAAATTGATTCCAGCTTGAAAGTTTCCTCCCATTGGTCCTGCTCCAAGACGAAAGGACATAAAGTTTAGAATAAGATCTACTGGGGCACCAATGGATTGCAAAAGGAATTCCTTCAACTTTTCTTCATTCTCTTCAAAAGGCCCTGACACAGCTATAGGAATTGCATTGGAGAATTCTTTCATACTCTCTTGTATCATGCCTACACAACTGGAAGTATCGTTTGGATAGGTATGTCCATAAAAAAGAATGACCACAATCGGCTTTTCTGGATGTAAGGGAAAATCTTTTTGATAACTTTCAAAATCATCATAAAAACTCATGGTTATCGGGTCACTTAGATACACACCATTGACCTCTCTGGGTTCTTTGGGCTGAGGTAACTCCTTTTGACGCCCATATTCTCGTAGTAGGAGATAAAGCATGTTTTGTATATTATGTTTATCTGCTACTCTAAAATACTTCATGATAAGGCCGTAATTTTGCATATCTTTTACTTTTTGTGGTATGATTTTACCCATTTTATCTGCCATGTTTTTCATTTTTTTCATGGTATCCATGTTCATTTTACTGTCAGTTCTTTCAGCAGATTTATCAGCTGTAAATTTTCCAAGTCGAAGATATTCTCTAGCGCTATTTCCATAGGGGATAATATTTCCGGTACATCCCTCTAGGGCTTTATATATCGCTTTAATAATGGTTGGTGTACTTCCCATTAAATCTACGAAAACCATCTGACTATCCATAATATCCTTGGTCATTTTTTTAATCTGTTGTTCACTCATAGGAGAGGCAGTATCGTAAAGCTTTAATTCTAAAGATTGTGGGTAGTTTTCACTTATTTCTTTTTCTGCGTGAATTAATTTATGTATTACCGATGCAGAGACTGTTGCAAATGTAATCTTCACTTTTCATCCCCCTTATGTTCATTCTGTACTTTCGTAGCATAAAAAATGGGTCTATGATTTTCGCGATCCATTATGATTTCTGCCTCTACATGAAAAACTTCTTGTAATACTTCACTTTCTATAATCATCCAAGGATCGCCTTGTCGAACCACTCTTCGATCTTTTAAAACAATTAATTCATCAGAAAATCTAACTGCATGATTGATATCATGTAAAACCATTAGGATAGTAATTCCTTCTTCTTTATTTAATTTTGAAATCAATTCCAAAATCTCAAGCTGATGGGCAATATCCAAGTAGGTGGTGGGCTCATCTAGAAGTAAAATTTCTGGTTTTTGGGCTAGAGCCATTGCTATCCAAGCTCTCTGCCTTTCTCCCCCTGAAAGTGTATTGATCTTCCTATGAGATAAAGCGTCTAACTTCGTCATCTTGATCGCCCAGTTAATGATTTTACTATCCTCTATCTCTGACCCTTTCCACCACGATTTATGAGAAAAGCGACCATACTGCACTAGATTTTTTACAGTTACATCATTACTATTAGTATTATTTTGACTTAATACAGCCATTTTTCTAGCCAAATATTTTATCTTCATTTTAAATATATTTTCACCGTTTAACAGAATCTTTCCTTTATTGGGTTTGATACTTCTACTTATTGTTCTAATAAGGGTTGTTTTCCCGCATCCATTAGGACCCACTACGGCAACTATTTTCCCTTTTGGAATTTGTAAATTTATTTCTTCTATTACATTTTTATCTTTATAACTCACATTAACATCTTCAATGTCTAAAATAAATTCTTTTCCCATCAAGCTTATCTCCTTAGTAAGTATAAAAAGAACGGTGCTCCCAACACTGCCATAACAATTCCAACGGGGATTTCAACTGGACTGAACACAGTCCTTGCAAAGGTATCACTAAATATTACTAACGTTGCACCTAAAAGAGCCGAGGCCGGAAACATATACTTATAATCGTTACCCAACAACAGTCTAACACTATGTGGTACGATCAATCCCACAAATCCCAAAAGACCCACTACGCTGACGGCACTTGCAGCCATAAGAGCAGCTAAAGCTGTAAACCCAATTCGCGTTACTTCTACATTTAACCCTAGACCTCTTGCAACATCATCCCCTAATACTAAAATATTTAGTTTATTAGCAAATATAACAACCAAAATCATACCAATAATCGTATAAGGTAAAATCGTTTGTACTTCCGGCCAACTCCTAGAAGAAAGACTTCCATTCATAAAAGTAAGTGCCCCATGTACCCGATCGCTGAATAGAACTAGGGTACCCGAGATTCCTGCACCAAAAAGAGCCGAAACAGCAACTCCTGCAAGTATAACTCGTGTGGGTTGTATCCCCCCCTTCCACGCTAATATATAAATAATAATTGCTGCAAGCATAGCACCACAAAAAGCCACTAAAGGTACCAAATGTTGATATTGAGGAAAAATCACTAGGATCACAATCGCAAACAGACCTGCTCCACTGCTAATACCAATAATACTTGGGTCAGCCAAGGGATTTTTCATGACTCCTTGTAAAATAGCGCCAGATAAAGCAAGATTACATCCTACCAAAGCGGCTAATATCATTCTAGGCAAACGTATATTCCATATGACCATCCTATCTGAACTACCGTCATCATTCATGATTACCTCAAATATACGCTCCACATTTAATGAGATAGTTCCTTTTGCATTCCCTAATATAAAACCAAATACCAATAGAAGTGCAATAATGACAATAATACTTATTTTATATCCTTTCTTGTCTTTTAGAGACTCTTCATTTTCCATACCAATCACCTAGATTTCCATATATCTCAGGATAGATTGCCCTAGCCATGTATTCGATAGCTTCTCCATAATATGGACCTGCATTATACAGGAAATACTCTTGAGGTAAATAAATCACCCTTCCTTCTGTTATCCCTTGTACGCCTTTCCATACGGGGTTATTTTTGAATTGATCTTCCATTGTTTTTATTGCAACTTCATTGTTGGCAATCATACTCGTTACCAATATGTAATCAGGATTTTTTTCTACAATATATTCAATATCCAAGGGCGTATTTTCAGAGCCTATGGTATCAGGAGGTAACTCGCTGGCTATATTTTTTAGATTTAACATTTTTGAAATGTCCCCTGCAATGCTATTATCTAGTTTTACAGAAAGAGCATTAGATGTCACATAAAGAATTACTACTGTCTTTTCTTCTTGAGGTAACTTTTTAATGATATTATTTTTTTGTTCTTCTAATTTCCTAATGATTTCTTCCGCTTCTTCCTGTGCATCTAATATTTTTCCAAATGCCCTATAAATGGATAATACCTCTTCATAAGTTTTGGTTTGTGTACTGATCACTTGAAATCCCATTTCCCTTAGCTTTTCTGATTGAGTGGTTTGAGGACCATATTGAGAAATGATCAAGTCCGGTTTTTGATCAATAATAGCTTCCATATCAACAGCATAAACTGCTCCAACAGTAGGAAGGCTTCCAATTTCATCCTTATAATTGGATATTAACTTTATATTTTCAGATATATTTGAAGTGCAAATAGACTTTCCGCCTAGACTATACCAAATATTTAAAGGTGTACCTGATAGTACCGCTACCCTTTCTGGTTTTTTATCTAATTGAATTTCCTTACCAAGGAAATCTATTACTCTTAAGGGATAGGTTTCTCCTTCCACAATAATTGGAGAATTTATTTCTTGAGATTTTTCTTTGCTCTCCGTAGCTTTTAAAGCATTAACGCCAGAGAGTTTTGCACAACTGGTAATGCTTATTAATAAAATCAGAATTGCACCCATATAGCTGATCTTCTTTATCCACATTGATATTGTCCTCCCTTCTATATGTCCGATAAAACGAAACATTATTCAGTAGGGGTTTTCTTCATCTCCTACTAAATATTAGTAGAGTCAATCGGGCTTTTACAGACACTTAATCCCCCACTTAGCTTTATAATCATCTTGAAATCTTGAAGTAGGAACAATACCTAATTTATCTAGCCTGAAAGGCAAGAGAAATTGAATGGTATTGACCCTGTCAGGGTTGGCGTGCTTTGTAGTGACTGAATGGAGCTAGAAACCCGGGCAACCTATGTCAGAAGTCTTAAGTCTTAGTACCTGTTAATGCCGGATAAATGGATAGAAAGAGAGCAGACCTGAGATATGCCCTCTCCATGTAATTATTGTTGAATTTTTAATCTTTTTACAACACTGTATAATGCGATCATAGATATCAAAATACTTAAAGGTAATAGGGTATTAAAATCATCAGCCGTTTTGGGAGATATTACTTTTTCAGTACCTTCTGTGTTAGTAGTTTCTTCTACCGGTGTCTCATTTACTGGTTCTTCTCCTACTGGTGTCTCATTTACTGGTTCTTCTTCTACTGGCGTCTCATTTACTGGTTCTTCTTCTATTGGCGTCTCATTTACTGGTTCTTGTATTAAATTAGCTGTACTTCCTTGGAATGCAATGTCAATTACTTGAACCATTCCCATTGCTATCACTCGCACACTTACAGGTACTGTTTCATTTTCATTGGAAATAGTAAATTGATAGGTTGTCCATTCTCCTTCTGTTGAAACAACTGTAGCTAGAGTTCCACCAACTGTAATATCCTGTAGACTTGTATTTTTAAAAGCTACTTGCGCTTGAATATTACCTTCTGAAATAATTAGCTTGGCTTTCTCTGTAACAGAATTTTTACTTAAAGAATCTTCTGTCGTCCCAGTTTTAAATACCTTAACATTAATTTCATAAGTTCCATCTGCCAAAGTTGTTGCTGCTTGAACTGTAGGTATAATGGAGACCATTAATACTAGAGCCATTAATAGTGATAAAATAAAAAATCTTTTTCTTTTAATTAGAATAGACATGCTATTCCCCCCTTTAAATTTGTTTTTTGATATCAGCTGTCCCATTAATATATAAATAGAAACTTAGCTGTAGCATCCCGTTCGTTCGTTTTAGCTAGATAATTACTTTTAGATTCAACTTATATCTTAGCTTAGCTTGTCTTACTCCTTCATGTAACGATAGTTCCATTTCGTTCAGAATGACATTTAAATATAAAAAGCCTCTCAACACATTAGTTGAAAGGTTTTACCCAGATAGATATAATTGATCTATCATAATAGCACCCCTCCATCACTCGTAGAGTTACAGTGTTTCAAAACAGGCAGGTCTTCTGGCTCGAGCATCATCGTCTCCTCTTACCTTACTTATTAAGTGGTATTCTTAGAGGAACTCTTCTCTTACAGCGGCGGGACCGCGTGGGATTTTCACCCATCTTCTCTTTTCACCGATCCATAATTTAATCATAAAATTATGATCGACACCTATTTTCTATATAGTTATTTGCAATACCATATGTAATCTTTCTTCTTTATCCTACTTCTATATTTTCATTTCTATAGGATGATTGAATTGTCTTTACAAAACAAATCATTTCCTCTACAGAAGTCACTTTGTTTTCATATTCTATTTGAGTTCTGTCAATCATAATCACAGGAATATTCAGTACTCTCGCAGCATTGATTTTCTCGATGGTTCCTCCAGTATTCCCACTTTCCTTGGTCACCAAAACAGAAGCATTACAGTATTTTAAGAGTTGAATATTTAATTCTTCAGCAAAAGGACCTTTTATAGCAATTAGGTTTTTTGCGTTAAATCCTAGTTTTTCACATTTTGAAATTACCTTCCCATCAGGTAGTAATCTTAAAAATACTCTTTCTTTGTAATTTGGTATTTTAGTAAAGATATCTATTTTACCACTACCTAGAGTCAACATGATATTTCCTTGAAGTGTAAGCAATCGTTCTAGTGCTTCTTCATGACTTTTTACTCGAATAATATCCTCTCCTTGAATTAGAGTTTCTTCACGTTCAAACCGACTATAGAGTATCTTGTTTTTCTTACATACGCTCACTGCATTTTGGGAAATATCAGTAGCAAAAGGATTCGAAGCATCAATAATACAGATAATATCGTTTTGAATAATTAAATCACTTAAATTTTTTTGGGTCATTCTGCCTTCATATATGTGCAATCTCTTAATATTCTTTAATAAGTCACTTCCCAGTCTCGTTGTAACAGTTGCAATCACACCTACATTTATTTCTAATAATTTATTAATAATATTCGTTGCTTCTGCTGTTCCGGCTATCACTAATATCTGACTCATTTAATCCTCCTACTTTCTAATTCAGTATTGGACACAATCCACAATAATACGTGGTCATTCGCCAAATAACTGCAAGCTATCCCTTTGCTCTTTGTCTTCATCACCACAAGCAACATGCTTCGCGAGTTTCTTGTTACGCGGACAGTCGCCAAATGTCTACGTCTTCGACGTATTATTTTCATATGATTGAAAGTTTGACTTTAGCAAGCTAAGTCTTTGTCTTCACGACCACTAGCAACACGCTTCGCGAGTTTCTTGTTACGCGGATAGTCGCCAAATGTCTACGTCTTTGACGTATTATTTTCATATGATTTATAGTTTGACTTTAGCAAGCTAAGTCTTTGTCTTCACGACCACTAGCAACACGCTTCGCGAGTTTCTTGTTACGCGGATAGTCGCCAAATGAAAACAAGTTTTCATTTACGGCTTATTTACCTACTACAGTCAAATTAGCAAGCTATTTGACTTTCTTAGATAAATAAGCCTACGAAAAGTTCTTTTCGCTTTGCTCGTTGTCTTCACGATAAAAAAGATCCCCATTGATTGGCAACCCAATACAATGAGAATCTATCTAAAAAAAATAGCATGCTTCATTAGTACACCCTCTATCACTCGTAGAGTTGCTCGTGTCTAAAAATAGGCAGTTCTCCTGGCTCAAGCATCATCGTCTCCTTATGCATTCCTAATGGAAGTTGCATTCCTAAAGGGACTCCTCTCTTACAGTGGCGGGACCGCGTGGGCATTTCACCCATCTTTCCTTTTAATCGATTTATAATTTTACTCGTAAAAATCATAACCGACACCTATTTCATTTTTTATATAGTTTTTATGTATTTACTATATCACATTATACAAATCATGTCACGATGAAAGATATATTTCAAGAATTAATTACATGGATGGTTATTTAAACTACTTTTCAATATTACCACCTTCAAACTCTTATATCATGGATAAATAATCCTGTTTTGGCTTCTCGGCAGGTGAAATTTTTGTCACCTTTATCTGTGGTTCATCGTATCCCATGTATTGACCTATATGAATGACTCCCTCTACTGTTACCCAAGTGTCCACTTTCAGCTCTGAAACCTTATCGTATTTACATATAACACCAACTGGTATTAAGTCAGCAACACAACAACACATCATCATACGATCAGGTATAAATTCGTTATCCTTCTTCATGATCTTTAAAAACAAACCCTTTTATCGTAATTTGATAACCATCATACTTCTCCTTATTATTAAAAAGCTCGACAAACCAAGGATTATTTTCCTACATCAAAGAATTCTGCCTGGGAATGGAGAATGAACAGATTAATCTTATCCTTTTGTGACGTCATTGTTTCCATTTCTTCATAGCAACCGCAGCTGCACATAAACCCGGCAAATCTACCTGTTAATACCTTTTGCCGGGAGCGCCAAATTTCAAAGGTTACACCAATCAATATTGCAGATATAATTACAAGTCCTACTCGAGTTACCACGATAGATTGGCTTCCACTGTAAACGCATTTTATTTGTATTTACATTAATTATTAATTTGCGAGAAAAACTAATTTTAGTAAAGTATTGCTCAAAGAGAAATTTTAAATAATTTTATTAGCATAAAAAATACCGTAAAAAAACAGTTGCGATAGCAACCAAGTTCTGCTAACATATGAACATAGGTATGGAAAGAGGATAGAACTATGAAAGAAAAGAAAAAATCTTTAATCAAAGCTATTTCAGCCATATACAGATACAGTCAAACTTATATAGGCGAAAATATAAAAAAATACAATATTGGTAAAGGACAATGGAACTTCTTAACCCAATTATTATTCAATGAAGATGGACTTACTCAGGAGGAATTAAGTGACACCCTACATATTGACAAAGCCAACACTGCGAGAGCTTTAAAATTACTTGAAGATGAAGATTACATATATAGACAATTAGATCCCAAAGATGCTAGAAAGAAACGGATCTACGTAACAAATAAGTCTCGTGTTTTTGAAGAAGAATTTCATTGTGTGTTTAAGGACTTGAATAAAATATTATCTAAAGATTTTACTCCGGAAGAAAAAGAAATGGCAAGGATCCTCCTTTATAGAATGCTAGATAATATTATAGCGTACAGAGAGACTCAAGGGAAAGGAAAGTGATGTTATTATGGATATTTTGATGAAACCTATAGGGTATATACAATCTCCTTTTAAAGAAAAAAAACACATTCCCAAACAAGCAACAATCTCCGAAGGAATAAGTGCAAGCATACAATTGTTGAATGAATATGAAGTGGGAATTGAAGATATTCATGAAGGTTCCTATGGTATAATATTATTCTATTTCCATGAATCCGAAGGTTATTCATTAAAGACTATCTCCCATAAAACCGGTAAGATGAGGGGGATATTCTCCACTCGTTCTCCCAACAGGCCAAATGGGATAGGATTCTCCATTGTAAAATTTACTAAAATTCATGGAACAACAATAGAATTTCAAGGAGTAGACATGATCGACGGTACCCCTGTACTCGATATCAAACCCTATGATGAGGAGCTAAACCCTAAAATATAGTTGAATCTTAAAAACTGAATATATAGAATAGGTATCATTTATTCTTTTGAAGAGAAAAATAATAAATGATTAAAGGGGAAGATGGGTGAAAAACCCACGCGGTCCCGCCGCTGTAATAGAAGAGTCCCTCCATGAATGCCACAATTTAAAAAGGCAGGAGGAGACAATGAAACTTGAGCCAGAAAACCTGCCTGTTCTAGCACACGAAAAGACTCTACGAGTGATAGAGAGGTGTAATAGGACAATCATAGCTTTTTTTCCTATATATTGAATATAAGTTTATTTCAAAACCTCTTAACAATTCGTTGAGAGGTTTTATTTTTATTGCTTTTATCGTGTATCCAATACAGAAATCACCTATTACTATATTAATGGATAATACGTTAAATGAAATTATAGAGCTTTCTTGCAAAGATACTTTACTGCTTATTACGTTTACAACAGGTAATCAACCTGTGTAAATATATACTAAAGTTATAGGGAGGTGCACAAATACAACTTAGAAAAAATTGTGGATGGATTACGAATGTAAAAAAATAAAGACAAGAGAGGAAAAAATATGAAAAAAAGAGTAAAAACAAACATCGCTTTATTTCTAATTATAACAGTGATTATTTTTTTAAGCGGCTGCGGTGCATCTATCGAAGCTGGCAGTTATACAGGCACAGCAACAGGTTATCACGGAGATATTCAGGCAACAACTGAAGTTGATCAAGACGGGAAAATTATTAATATTTCTATAGCTGAGAATACAGAAACTGAAGGAATTGGAACTATAGCTATTGAGAAAATTCCCGAATATATTATTGAAGCTCAGTCGTTGGATGTAGATGTTGTTTCTGGGGCTACTGTCACTAGCAATGCTATAATAGATGCTGTTGCAGACTCGTTGGAGAAGGCTGGAACAGACTTATCAAACTACGGTTATACCGCTGAAGAGGTAAAAAGTGAAGAAGCATCTGCTAAGATCAATAAAGATACAATGCCTGAAAAGAAACAAACAACAGATACCATAACAATAACGGATGTTAAAAACAGAGAAGTAACTATTAATTTACCCATTTCATCCTACGCTATCAGCACCATGGATGTTATCGATTATATCATACCCCTTAAAGGAGAAGATGCTTTTAATATGCTTGTAGGTTCAGGCCAAGACGGTGGCGGAGGTATACAAAAATACGAGGAATTATACGCCCCCATAATAGGTGATTATGCAGAACATCTGGGACAGATATCCGACCACAATTCTCCTTTTGACCTGGAAATGATCTTGAGCATGGATCCAGATGTTATCATCGTAAATTCTGCAATGGCAGCACATAGATATGCATTAGAAGTAGAAGACCTGCTATCAGAAGCAGGAATTGAGATTGTTCTTATAGATGTTCCTGGGGAAAAAATGGATAAATCTGTTCAACAAACAATGAAACTCCTTGGTCAAATATTCCAAGAGGAGGAGAAAGCTACAGAAGTTTCAGACTTTGTTGATAAACAATATGAATTGATTGCTTCAAAAAATCTTGCTCAACGCAAAGACAAGCCTACTGTATATTACGAAAAATCTGGATATTCTGAAATCTATGGGAGTACAGCAACAAGTGACTCTGGATGGGGTTTTCCCATTGCTATCGCCGGTGGCGATAATATTGCAGATGAGATTCTTCTAGATACCGCATCTTCCTCTGGCAGCAGTAATACTCTTGATCCTGAATATGTAATCAAAGCTGATCCAGACTACATATTTCTCAGCGGAATTAATGATGGATGGCTGGATAGTCTTAGAGAAACTTCTCCATATGGATTTGATATTATTAACAGAACCGGTTGGATTAATTTAAAAGCTGTTAATAATGGTAACTTATACGAATTTGCCCACGCAACAAACAGATCCATATACGCATTCTATCCTTGCCTGGAAATGGCAAAAATACTTTATCCTGATGAATTTTCAGATATTGATCCAGAAGAGATCCTCAATGAGTTTTTTGATAAATTTATGCTTCTTGACAGCGATATTACCACATGGTTAATAAATCTTGAAGACATTAAATAATTAGAAATGCATCAAATTAACTCTGTTCATATGTTGCAACACCAAGCATAGCGTTGCATTAGCTGCCAATATACTTTTTTGGCAGCCAGAGTTCTTTTGTTATGTTCACTATTTAGAATTTTCTTATAAGGAGTGATATCAAATTAATCAAGCAGTAAGTGAAAATAGAAAACTATATACCAACCTAATAAAGAAAAGAATTATATTGATTTTCACCCTACTTATAGTAACAGGGTTGCTGGTAATACTGAATATCTCAATCGGTTCATCTCACATATCTGTTCACGAAATATTAAACGTATTATTTACAGGGGCAGGAGATGGACATAATAAAATGATCATTATGGACATACGCCTACCTATGGCCCTTATGGCAGTAGTTGTGGGGGCTTCTTTAGGTGTTGGCGGCTGTGAAATTCAAACGATACTTCGTAATCCTATTGCAAGTCCCTATACTTTAGGTATTTCTGCTGCAGCTTCATTTGGGGCAGCTATGGGATTGATACTAAACGCTAATCTTTTCCATGTTTCAGATACCTTGGTTGTGACAGCTAATTCATTTGCATTTGCATTACTTGTGGCTTTTGCCATATACATATTTTCTCGCCAGAGGCAAATTGGTAAAACTGCTATTATATTATTTGGCGTTGCGTTAAATTTTCTTTTTAGTTCCTTAACAATGATTTTACAGTACATCGCAAATGAAGATGAGCTACAAAGTTTAATTTTCTGGAATTTTGGAAGTCTACTCAAAACAACATGGAGTAAATTTTATATAGTATTAGCTGTATTAATTATATGTTTTGTTATTCTCTTTAAAAATGCGTGGAAGCTAACTGCAATGACTCTTGATGATACAAAAGCGAGGAGTATAGGTGTTGACACTGCAAAAGTTCGAAGAACAGTTATCTTCATCACATCTTTGCTATCTGCCATAGCAGTTTGTTTTGTAGGTACTATTGGATTTATTGGCCTTATTGCACCTCATATTGCCCGACAGCTCGTAGGTGAAGATCAACGATTTTTTATGCCTCTTTCAGCTTTAACAGGCGCTTTTGTAATGTCCCTGGCGTTTGTAGTGAGCAAGCTCATTATAAGAGGTGTTATACTCCCTATAGGTTTAGTAACCTCAGTAATAGGAATTCCTTTTTTCATTACCATAATATTTAGTAAAATGAGGAGTATGTAATGATTACTGTAGATAATTTAAGTTTTTCATATAAAAAAAATAAAGCATCACACCAGGTATTTGACGATTTAAATCTTAGCTTTGCCAAAGGGTTTAATGTCATCTTAGGCCCTAATGGAGCAGGAAAATCTACACTGATTAAATCAATTTTTGGTTTACTGGATTATAAAGGGAATATATCATACAACAAAGTCAGTATTACTTCTATGAATATCGAGGATAAAATCAAGTTAATGTCATATTTACCACAAATGGATATGGAAATATCTACACTTACAGTTTTAGAAATGGTTATATTAGGTAGATTGCCTGAGCTTAGGCACAAGGTGTCTGAAGAAGATTTGAATATTGTCATGGATACACTGGCGTCTTTAAATATTACTTCTCTGGCAACCAGGAATTTTAGTGAATTAAGTGGAGGACAAAAGAAACTTGTATTCATAGCTCAGACATTGGTGAGAAAGCCTAAATTAATTCTACTAGATGAACCTGTAAATTCCCTTGACTTACAAAAGCAATTAGAACTATGTCAACTTCTTCAGAAAATAGTGAATAAACAAAACGTTGATATTATTGTTATTTTACACGATATTAACCTTGCAGCAAGGTATGCGCAGCATATCGTTGTATTAGATGAAAATGGTTCTATATACAACTCAGGCAAACCCTGTGAAGTAATCACTTCAAAAATGCTAGAAGAAGTATATGGTGTCATAGCTAATTTGATTTATGATGATAAAGATATTCCCATAATAGCTCCAGTATCTTCAGTACACAATGTGTAATACTCATACGATTGATATCTGCCCCTTAGACTTTACATATTAAAGGTACGCCCTGCCTTAATAAAGCAAAACTTTATTAAGGCAGGGCGTACCTTCAGCTCATATATATTATACTGTACAATTAGTATCACATATCATCTATCGAGCAATATCAGTCCTATACTGCATACCTTCGAAACTTATTCTTTTAATATCTTCATAAACTTTACCTCTAGCCTCTTCAATAGTATCTCCAATGGCAGTTACTCCTAGGACACGTCCTCCATCAGTTACTATTTTACCATCTCTATTTTGAGTGCCTGCGTGGAATACGATACTACTTTGTATTTGTCCTAGACCTGTAATTTCCATCCCTTTTGGGTAAGTCTCTGGGTAACCTCCTGACGCTAGCACTACACATACTGCACTTTTATTGCTCCACTTTATCTCTTGCTCTGATAAAGTACTATTAATAATACTTTCAAATATATCTATAATATCTGTTTCTAATCTCCTGAGTACTGATTGAGTTTCTGGGTCTCCAAACCTCACATTAAATTCGAGAACTTTTGGCGTGTTGTTTTCGATCATGAGTCCAATAAATAAGATACCTTTATAATCAAGCCCTTCAGCTATAAATCCACTCATAATAGGATCTAATATTTGATCTTTTACAATTTTATTCAATTCATCATTAAACAATCTATTTGGTGAATATGTACCCATACCTCCAGTGTTATTACCACAATCTCCATCGCCGATTCTCTTGTAATCTTGGGCACTTTCCATTGGGACAATAGTTTTACCATCTACAAAACACAGTATAGAAGCTTCTATTCCTGTTAAGAATTCCTCTATCACTACTTTTTTACCTGCATCTCCAAAAGCCAGTGATTCCATCATGTCTTTTAAAGTTTGCCTTGCTTCAACTTTAGTTTGAGCTATAACTACACCTTTTCCTGCTGCTAGTCCATCTGCTTTGATTACTACAGGGATGTCGAATTCTTCTAATCCTTTTAAAGCTTCATTTAGATCTGTATACTCTCTATAAGCTGCTGTAGAGATATTATACTTATCTAAAAACTTTTTGGTAAAGGCTTTGCTACCTTCAAATTCTGCACAAGTAACATTTGGTCCAATTACTTGCAATCCTTCATCATTAAATTTGTCTGTTATACCCATTACTAATGGCACTTCTGGTCCAACTATTGTAATGTCTATACTTTTCTCTTTTGCAAATTTTATAATGTCATCTATGTTTTCTACTGCAACATCAACACATTTAGCGAATTCGGAGATTCCTGGATTTCCCGGAGCACAGTAAATTTCGTTCACCTTTGGACTCTGAGCTATTTTCCATATTAATGAATGTTCTCTACCTCCAGAGCCTATGACTAAAATATTCACGGCAATTTTCCTCCTTTATAGTTTCTAGTTTATTCTTTACTAATGACTGGCATGTACTATTTATTATCGGTTTAGTAATCTATATTTTTATCTTCTTAATGTTTAAAATGTCTCATACCTGTGAAAAGCATTGCTATGTTTTTTTCGTTACATAGTAAAATAGATGCTTCGTCTCGTACAGATCCTCCTGGTTGTATTATAGCGGTAATTCCCGCTTTTGCTGCTGCTTCTACCGAGTCTTCAAATGGAAAGAATGCATCTGATGCCATAACTGCTCCTATGACTTTTTCTTTTCCTTGTCTAATAGCATTTTCTAGGGCCCAAATTCTACTTACTTGCCCTGGACCATTACCTATTAGCATCTTGCCTTTTGCAATGCTAATACCGTTTGATTTCGTATTTTTCACTGCTTTCCATGCAAATAATAAGTCTTCCATTTCTTGCGGAGTAGGTTGTCTTTTTGTTACACATTTTGGTTCACCATCAAGTAATTTCTCATCCCTATCTTGGACCAATATTCCACCAAGCACTCTCTTATATTCCATTCCATAACACTGTTTTTCAATATTTAGCAACGAAAGTATTCTAATGTTCTTTTTTTGTTTTAATATTTGTAATGCTTCTTCTGTATAAGAAGGCGCCACAATTACTTCAATAAACGTCTCATTTATTTTCATTGCAGTCTCTTTATCAATTTCTCTATTTGATGCTATAATTCCACCGTATATTGATACAGGATCACATTCATAAGCTTTTATATATGCATCTAAAATCGTCTGAGAACTTGCTATTCCACAAGGGTTTGCATGTTTTACAGCCACTATAGTTGGTTCCCCATTGTATTCTTTTAGTATCTCTAGCGCACCATTGGTATCATTAATATTATTATACGAAAGTTCTTTTCCGTGGAGTACATTTGCATTGATTAACGTTCCTTCTGACTTCTCTACATCCTTATAAAAAGCAGCAACTTGATGTGGGTTTTCTCCATATCTTAAATCTTGTACTTTTTCAAAGGACAGTGTCAGAGTTGCAGGATATTCTTTTGCGCCTTTTCTTTTTCTAAGATAAGTAGCAATCATAGTATCGTACTGAGATGTATGTTCAAATACTTTTAATGCTAATCCATATTTCGTATCCGCTGATACTTTTCCACTCTGTTGTAATTCATTTGCTACCACGTCATAATCTATTGGATCTGTGATAACTGCTACATCTGTATAATTTTTTGCAGCTGAACGGAGCATAGTAGGCCCGCCAATGTCTATATTTTCTATGGCATCTTCTAGTGTTACATTTTCTTTTTCTATAGTGTTTTTAAAAGGATATAGATTAACCACTACAATGTCTATTGGCGTAATCTCTAGTTCCTCTAACTGTCTTTGATGATCTAAATTTTCTCTCATTGCTAAAATCCCACCGTGAATTTTCGGATGAAGTGTTTTGACTCTACCATCTAGACATTCTGGAAACCCTGTAATGTCACTAATCTTCAATACTTCAATACCCGCTTCTCTAAGAAGTTTAGCAGTTCCACCTGTTGATATGATTTCTATGTTCATCTTAACTAACTTCTTCGCAAAGGGTAGAATACCTTGTTTATCAGATACACTAATTAACGCTCTCATAATTATACCTCCTATTTTACTATAATACTTTTACTTTTCTACCTTTAAGTATGAGTTTATCTTCACACATCTTTTTAACACTTACACATAATATATAATGTTCTATATCTAACACTTTCTTTTGTAAAGTTTCTGCCGTATCTTCATAATCTACACTAACTGTCTTTTGCATAATTATAGGCCCTGTATCGGCTCCTTCGTCTACAAAATGTACTGTAGCACCGCTAATTTTCACCCCATACTCGATGGCTTTTTCATGAACTTTCAGTCCATAATGATTTGCACCACAAAAGCTAGGTATTAAAGATGGATGTATATTTATAATTTTACCTGGGTATTTGTTAACTAATTTTGATGATATTATTTTTAGATATCCTGCTAATACTATAAAATCTACGTGATTTTCTTCTAATATAGCAATTACCTTTTCGTCAAAATCACTTTCTTTTGAATCAAAAACAATAGATTTAATTTCATTATTTTTTCCTCTCATTAATCCATGTGCATTTGAGTTACTAGATAGCACTAATACTATTTCACCATATTTTTGATGTATCTCATCTATTAGAACTTGAAGATTAGAGCCTCCACCTGAAATAAACACAGCAATTTTTTTTAAGGCCATAACACTACTCCCTGTATACCTTCGGTAATTTCTCCTAAAACTACTGGTTCCTCTCTACTAGATCTAATATATGTCATTACCTTGTCAACTTCATCAGGTGAAACTATCATAATCAACCCAATACCCATATTGAAGGTAGAGTACATATCTTCATCCTCTAAATTGCCTAACTTTTGAATTGTTTCAAATATAGGCATTTTGGGGATTCTCTGTTTATATATATTTGCAGTAAGTCCTTTTGGAAGTACTCTTGGAATGTTTTCATAGAAGCCACCACCTGTAATATGTGAGATGCCTTTAATATTACATTGAGCAATAGCACTTAAAGTAGAGTTATAGTATATTTTTGTAGGAGTTAATAAAGTCTGACCAAGAGTACCACTGAATTCTTCAATGTACTGATCTAGATTGTAATTGTTTGATTCGAAATATAACTTTCTCACTAATGAAAAACCGTTGCTATGAATGCCACTAGAAGGAATTCCAATTATAATGTCTCCTTCACTAATTTGTTGTCCTGTAATTATTTTATCTTTCTCAACGATTCCTACAGCAAAACCTGCAATATCGTATTCATCTTGTGTATACATATCTGGCATCTCAGCTGTTTCTCCACCAATTAGAGCTGCACCACTTTCTATGCAACCTTGTGCTACACCTTTAACTATCTCTTCAATCTTCTTAGGTTTATTTTTGCCACAAGCAATATAATCTAAGAAATACAGAGGTTTTGCTCCTTGACAGATAATGTCGTTCACACACATAGCAACACAATCAATTCCAATAGTATCGTGTTTATCCATTAATTGTGAAATAACAAGTTTTGTACCTACACCATCTGTTCCTGAAATCAAAACAGGCTTTACATAGCCAGTAGGCAATTCAAACATGCCTCCAAAACCGCCTAAATCCGAAATCACATTAGAATTAAACGTCTTTTTAACATGTTTTTTAATTCTTTCTACGGATTCGTAACCTGCTTCTATATCTACACCAGCATCTTTATACGTTACTTTTTTCATATAGTTTGATTCTCCAATCTTAATGAAGACGGCCGCTATAGCTTTTGTATTTGATTCAGCCTAAGTCATGCCGCCTATTTAAGTTATTTTACTAGATCCAATAGTTAAACCCTGCAAAGTGATATATCAATCATACATAATAGGTACTTCCATAGGATAATCTCCATCAAAACAGGCTTTACAGTACTTGTCTTCACCACCAACAGACTCTACTAATCCATTAACAGATATAAACCCAAGTGTATCTGCACCTATCATTTTTCTTATTTCCTCTACAGAATGGGTTGCTCCTATTAAGTGTTGCCTATAAGGAGTATCTATGCCAAAATGACAAGTATGGGCAACTGGAGGGCTACTCACTCTAAAATGTACTTCTTTCGCTCCTGCTTCTCTTAGCATTTCAACTAGTCTCTTTGAAGTAGTGCCCCTTACGATTGAATCGTCAATAATAATAACTCTCTTATCTTCAATATTTTCTTTTAAAGCATTTAACTTTATACGAACGCCTTCTTCACGCAGTTTCTGATTTGGTTGGATAAAAGTTCTACCGATGTATTTGTTCTTAATTAAGCCCATGCCGTATGGTATTCCTGATTCTTTGGCATAACCGATAGCTGCTGGTATTCCTGAATCTGGCACTCCTATTACCACGTCACCTTCAACTGGATTTTCTTTTGCAAGGATGATTCCAGCATTATGTCTAGACAAATAAACACTTCTCTCGTCTATTACTGAGTCTGGACGTGCAAAGTATATTAATTCGAATATACAAGATTTTCTCTTTACCCAATTGTTTTGTTGAAAGGATTTAACTCCATCTTTGTCAATAACTACAATCTCACCTGGTTCGATATCCCTGACTAATTCTGCTCCGATTGCGTCTAAAGCACAGCTTTCAGATGCTAAAACATAGCTGGTCTTTGTTTTACCAAGGCATAATGGTCTTAGTCCATGAGGATCTCGTATTCCTACCAATTTATCTTCAGTAGTGATAACTACTGCATATGCACCTTTTATAATCTCTACAACCCTTTTAATCGCGTTGACGAGGCCATCTTTTAAGCTTCTAGCAAAAAGATTTACTATTACTTCTGTGTCAATGTCTGTTTGAAATACTACCCCACTATCTTCTAACATATCTCTTAAAGCTTTAGCATTTACTAAATTTCCATTATGTGCTAATGCAATTTGACTTGTCTTATAGTTAACCATTAAAGGTTGTGCATTTCTAATATCTCCATCACCACATGTAGAATATCTAACATGGCCAATTCCAATATTTCCTTTAAGGCTATCTAGGATTTCATCACCTCTAAAAATATCTGAAACTAATCCATTTTCTTTCCATTTGCTTATTTTACCGCCCTTATTAGTAGCGATTCCAGCACTTTCTTGACCTCTATGTTGAAGAGCGTAAAGACAATAATAAAGTAAACGCGATACTTCTTCATCTTCCTGATTACTAAAGATCCCAGCTACTCCACATTCTTCTTTTATTTTATCATCATCGAAATTTATCATTGAGACCTCCATTTAAATGTTCAGTCTTTGCAGTACTTCTTTATATGCTTCTTCAACATTCCCTAAATCTTTTCTAAACCTATCCTTATCCATTTTTTCGTTTGTTTCAATATCCCATAATCTACAAGTATCTGGTGAAATTTCATCTGATAAAATAATATCACCTTTGTATCTTCCAAATTCTAATTTAAAGTCTACTAATCGAAGGCCTTTATCTTTAAAGAACTCAATAAGCATATCGTTAATTTTAAAAGTATATTCTTTGATTTTAGCAAGTTCTGACTCTGTCGCTAGATTCATGGCTTTTGCATGATATTCATTGATAATTGGATCGTTAAAGTCATCGTTTTTGTAACAGAATTCTAGTACAGGCTCTTTAAAAACTAACCCATCCTCAATACCCAATCTCTTAATAATAGACCCTGTAGCTAAGTTGCGAATAATTACTTCTACAGGTACAATTTCAACTGCTTTCACAAGTTGTTCTCTTTCATTTAAATAAGAAATGAAATGAGTAGGTATCCCTTTTTCCTCTAAAATAGCAAAAATAATGCTGCTAACTTTGTTATTTACGACGCCTTTATCGTGTACTGAACCCTTCTTAAGTCCATTAAATGCAGTAGCATCATCTTTATATTCTACAATATAACGATCATCTTTATCTGTCTTATATACTTTCTTTGCCTTTCCTTCGTATAGCATTTCTAATTTTTCCATGGGAACCTCCAATTATTATACTTTAGCTATTTAAGTTTTGTGTCCAAGTGGGCTATTTATTACACTCTTATTATTCTGCCATCATTTCTTGTACATTTTTATTTTTCTCCACTACTTGGTCAGCTAATTCTGTTTTATATTTTCTATAGGCATCTCTAAGATGAGGATATTTTACTGATAGAACTTGTACTGCTAATAGCCCTGCGTTAACGCTACCGTTAATAGCTACTGTTGCAACGGGCACTCCTACTGGCATCTGTACGATAGAAAGTAGTGAATCTAATCCATCCATTGTAGATGATTTAATAGGCAATCCGATAACTGGCAATGGTGAAATACCAGCTAATACACCTGGTAAGTGTGCTGCTTTTCCTGCTGCGCCAATAATTAGTTCGATACCATCTTTTTCAGCATTCTTTGCGTATTCAAAAGCTAGTTCTGGTGTTCTATGAGCGGAAATTACTCTTACGTCTACTTCTACTTCAAATTTTCGTAATATGGTTATAGTTTCTTTCACAACTTGATAATCTGTATCACTACCCATGACTATTGCTATTCTTGGCATTGATTTTCACCTCATAATATTATTTTGTATTTTTTATAACTTTCTTTACCTATAACTCACATGTACTCTATTTATTTACCTTAGTTTTTAGTTGCTAAAGGCTTCAAAATGTCGATTCTAGTCTTTATGCATCTAATATACGTTTATTAATTTAATTTTATCAGAAATAGTACGTGTTATCAACTATAAAAATTGTTATTTATAATATTTTCAAATTTATTGTTCGTATTTTATTTAAAGTATTCTACACCTGCACAAAATATACCTTGATCTTTATTACCTGGAATATTTTTATAAATATCTTTGCAGATCCTTTCAGAGTGACCCATTTTGCCGAACACTCTACCATCAGGACTTGTAATGCCCTCAACCGCGTATACAGAACCGTTTGGATTATATAAACCATCATAAGTTGCATTTCCATTATAATCTACATATTGCGTAGCAATCTGTCCACTTTTTATTAGTTGATCCAACATGTATTCTCCGGCCACAAATCTCCCTTCTCCATGAGACATAGGAATTGTATGAACATCATCTAAGTTAGTTTTATTTAGCCATGGTGATAAATTAGATACTACTTTAGTATTTGACATTCGTGAAATATGTCTACCAATTTTATTATAAGTTAAGGTAGGTGAGTTTTTATCTAATAGCCTAATTTCTCCATAGGGAACTAAACCAAGTTTAATCAACGCTTGAAAGCCATTACAAATACCTAATATCAATCCATCTCTTTTATTTAGCAATTCCATTACTGACTGTGATATATAAGGATTTCTAAATATGGTGGCAATAAATTTACCTGCCCCATCCGGCTCATCTCCAGCACTAAATCCGCCTGGCATCATAAGAATCTGAGAATTTAAAATCTCTTTAGCCATCAATTTTAGGGATTCTTGAATATCGCTAGCAGACAGATTCTTAAATACTAAAGTAGAAATATCAGCTCCAGCTTTCTCAAAAGCTCTTATAGAATCATACTCACAATTTGTACCTGGAAAAACTGGTATAAACACTTTTGGTTTAGGAGTTTTCACACCCGTATACCGTTTTGAACTTGTGGAAAAGTTTAAGTTTTTTATAACTCCTAAAATATCTTCTTTAATTGGATGAACCTTATTAAGAGTTTTTTTCCACTCTTCAATCATTTCATCAATTTCAAGCTTCTCATTTCCAATTTGCAAAATCGGCTCTGAAGTTGTTACACCTAATCTAATAAAATTTGTTAAATCTACCTTAGAATTTTTATCTACTTCTAAGATTATGCTTCCGATATTTTCACTAAATATTAATTTATCATCTATATTTTTATCAAAGACAAATCCAATCTTATTTCCAAAATTCATTTTACTAATTGCCACTACAACACCGCCTTTTAAAACGGTTTTTGCTGATAGCACTTCGTCTTGATCAATCAATTTCTTTATTTTTTCATATCCTTCTTTCATTTTTGAGAAATCTGGAATGCAATTTTTATCTTTTGGTATATCTAGCAAATAAACTACTGAATTAGTTTTTTTGAACTCTGGTGATAAAATATTCTCTGTTTTATCTACAGCTACGCCAAAGGCGATAATAGTTGGCGGAACAGTTAAGTCTTTAAATGTCCCAGACATACTGTCTTTTCCTCCAATTGCTGCAATACCTAATTTGCTTTGAGCATGATATGCTCCTAACAATGCACTGAATGGTTTCCCCCACTTTTTAGGATCATTACCAAGTCTTTCAAAATACTCTTGCATACTCAATCTAATTTCTTTATAATCTCCACCCATTGCTACTATTTTCGAAACACATTCAACTATTGAGTAGATACCTCCATGATAAGGACTCCATTCACATAACTCTGGATCGTATCCATAAGTCATTAAACTACATGTATTAGTATCACCCTCTAATACTGGTATCTTACCTGCCATCCCTTCAGCTGGTGTTAGTGCATATTTCCCCCCATAAGGCATAGTAACTGTACCTGCTCCTATTGTACTGTCAAACATCTCACCTAATCCCTGTTGTGAGCAGATATTTAAATCTTGTAACATGGCAATAACTTTATCCTTATATGAAAATCGCTTAACTCCTACTTCAGTTTTTAATTTATTAGGCGATGTAATAACTACATTTGCGTATTGTTTGGCTCCATTAGTATCTAAAAAATCTCTGCTTAAATCTAATATTACTTGATTTCTCCATTTCATCACTAATCGACCAGTAGCAGTTACTTTTGCTACTTCCGTTACTTCTAAATTCTCTTCATTTCCATAAGCAATAAACTTCTCAACATCTTTTGATTCTACTACTACAGCTATCCTCTCTTGGGACTCAGAGATAGCTAGTTCTGTACCATCTAGACCTTCATATTTTTTAGGTATGGAGTCAAGGTTAATCTCCAAGCTATCCGCCAACTCACCAATAGCAACAGACACACCTCCTGCACCGAAATCATTACATTTTTTTATGCATTTAGTAACTTCTGGCTTCCTAAACAATCGTTGTATTTTTCTCTCTTCTGGCGGATTACCTTTTTGCACTTCTGCTCCACAAAGGGATAATGAGTCCTCTGTATGAACTTTTGAAGACCCTGTAGCTCCACCGCAACCATCCCTTCCTGTCCTTCCGCCTATAAGCAAAATAACGTCACCTTCTACAGGTACTTTTCTATAGACATTCTCTCTTGGCGTAGCTCCTACTACAGCTCCAACTTCCATTCTTTTAGCTACATATCCTTCATGATAGATCTCTACAACTTGTCCTGTTGCTAAACCTATTTGATTTCCATATGAACTAAACCCTCTTGCAGCCTCTCTAGATATCTTCCTTTGTGATAGTTTGCCTGGCAAAGTATCTTGAATAGATTTTCTTGGATCACCACTTCCAGTTATTCTCATAGCTTGATACACATAGCTTCTCCCCGACAAGGGGTCTCTAATTGCTCCACCTAAACACGTTGCCGCACCACCAAAAGGCTCAATTTCAGTAGGATGATTATGTGTCTCATTTTTAAACATAAGTAACCACTTCTCATTAGTTCCGTTTTTATCCACATCAATTTCTATACTGCAAGCGTTAATCTCATCAGATATATCTAGGTCAGGCAATAACCCCATTTTTCTACACTGTTTACCATTAACTGTTGCTAAATCCATTAAGGTTATTGGCTTTTTTGTTTGTATATATTCACGAGAAGATACGTATTCTTTCAATGTATTTTCTACTACATCTTTATATAATCCATCTTCAACTTGAATATCTTGTATCTCTGTAAAAAAAGTTGTATGCCTACAGTGATCCGACCAGTAAGTGTCTATCACCTTTAATTCTGTAATAGTGGGATCTCTTTCTTCGCTAACTGCAAAATACTCTTTTACAAAACATATATCTTCATAACTCATGGCAAAGCCCATAGTATCTTTAAACTCAGCAAGTTTCGTTTGATTAAAATTTATAAAACCATTTACGATTTTAATTGGTTGAGGATCTTCAAAATCATCTACCAAATTTTGCGGAAGACCTAAATCAGCCTCTCTAGAATCTACTGAATTAATGCAATAGTTTTTTATCTTAGAAAAATCATTTCCACTTATTTTCCCTTTTAATAAAATCACTTTGGCAACTTTTACTTTTAAGTCCTGATTTTCAACAAGAATTTGTATACATTGCTGTGCCGAATCAGCTCTTTGATCGTATTGACCTGGCAAATACTGTATAGCCAAAATCCTTTCATCCGTTTTTTTCGGTAAATCATCGTCGTATACTAAATCCACATTAGGTTCGGATAATATTAAACCTTTTATTTGATCATATATATTGTCCTCAGCCATAAAGTCATATCTATTTATAATTCGTATATTTTCTAACCCGATAATTCCTAAAGTTTCTTTTAGTTCAGTTAGCAATCGTTCGGATTCTACATTAAACTCTAGTTTTTTTTCTACGTAAACTCTTCTAATATGTGAAATCATGCCTATCACCTCTTCTTATTTTATATATTTATATTAAATTATCCGAATAATTTTTTCAAGTTTTTTATTATTATACGTAAAAAAAACGCTATAAATATTAAATTAATATATTAGCGAATAGTTTTCCCATGATTTTATTAAAATAGTTATTATAATAGATTAGTACTTAATCCTATGCTATTATTATAATAAGAGGTGATTAGTCCATGATTATACAACACTTATCTCATAGTGGATTTTTAGTTGAGGATAAAAGTACATTATTAATATTTGATGCAATTTCTGACTTGCCAACAGACAAAGAATATAAAAATATTTATTGTTTCGCAAGCCATTCTCATAAAGATCATTTTAATCCACAGGTAATTAAACATTTTTATGGTAATGAAAATGCCAAATTTATATTTAGCAAAGATATTTCATCAAACTTACCTGATAACAATAAAATATTATTTTTGGATAATTATGAAAAAAGTATATTAGACGATGTGAAAATTAATGCCTATGGTTCAACAGATTTAGGTAATTCCTATTTAGTTTCATTAAATGGAAAAAGTTACTTTCACAGTGGTGATTTAAATTGGTGGCACTGGCAAGATAAGATGAATAATGATAAATTAAAAATAGAAGAGTCTAGCTTTAAAAAAGAAGTTGAACTATTAAAAGATGAGTCTATTGATTTCGCTTTTATCCCTGTTGATCCTAGATTAAAAGAACATGCGTATTTGGCAATCAACTATTTTATCACAGTTGTAAAACCAAAATATGTAATCCCAATGCACTCCTTTGGCGATTATAATTTTTATAAAGGTTTAGAGTATAATATTTCCCTAATAGATTCTGCATTAATCCTGGTTGATAAAGAAAACAAAATAATTTTTAATGATTCTGTATAGTACATCTCTGTGCACATCATTTTGTCTGGGCAACTAATCAAAGTTGCCCTACTAAAAATATTATATCATATTTTGGGTGGTTGTACTTAGAGTCTGCTTTATCCTACGCAGATTACTTCGACCGCTTTGCGGTCTCAGTCGTTGGCACTCGTTCATAGAATTCATTTGTTTTTCTCGTGCAAGCACGGAAAACCATATGATTTCTGCGAACAATCTGCTGGTGCGGATATTATATCATAAATTTTAGTAGCAATATTTATTGACTACTTTATCCTTCGCAGATTTTCCTCAACCCCTTTGGGGTTTCGGTCGTTGGCACTCGTTCATAGAAATCATTTGTTTTTCTCGTGCAAGCACGGAAAACCATATGATTTCTGCGAACAATCTGCTGGTGCGAATATTATATTATCTCATACATCTTCTCTGCATCGTCTTTAGTCACATGATCTAATAAAGCAGTGACTTTAGCTCTTAATAGTTTTTCTCCAAGCTTTATCGATATAGTATCTCCCACCTTAACCTTAGTCCCTGCTTTAGCAACTATTTCATTTATTAATATTCTACCATTGTCACACGCTTCTTTAGCTATAGTTCTTCTTTTAATTAACCTTGAATTTTTGAGAAATTTATCTAATCTCATATTCCCACTCCTCAATTTCAGACCGTAATAGTTTTTCTTAGTGCCCGTTAATACGAGATAAAAAAAAACCGAGAAGTCTCGGCTTAATCTAATTACTCGTTAACTGAATCCTTAAGAGCTTTTCCAGCTTTAAATGCAGGAGCTTTTGAAGCAGGAATCACTAATTCTTCCATAGTCTTAGGATTTCTTCCCATTCTTTCTGCTCTTTCTCTTACTTCAAATGTACCGAAACCTACTAAGGATACTTTTTCACCTTTTTGTAGTTCTTCTGTCACCGTTTCTACAAAAGCATTTAATACTTTCTCACTGTCTTTCTTTGTAAGTCCAGTCTTTTCAGTTAATTCTGATATTAATTCAGCCTTATTCATTTAATTACCTCCTATTTTCCTATATTTATTATAATTCAATGGTTTTTAAAATAACCACTGATTAATTAACCTATTTCTTCTTTTGCTTTATCCCACAACATATTCATAGTATCTAAATCAGCTTTTGCTAATTGAATACCCGACTCATTTAATCGCTCTTCTATAAATTTAAATCTACAAATAAATTTTTCAATAGTTTTATGTAGTGCTTCATCTGGGTCTATCTGACACAACCTAGCTACATTAACTACTGAGAACAATAGATCCCCAAGCTCATTTGTTGTTTCTGAAAGGGAAAGTGTGTTAATGGATTCTTTTAATTCTAAACTTTCTTCTACTATTTTGTCAATACTTGGCAGAGGATTTCCCCAATCAAATCCTACATTTGCAGCCTTTTTTTGAATTTTCTCTGCTAAATATAAGGTAGGCATTGATTTAGGTACGTCTTCCATTGCTTCGTACTGGAATTTATGACCTTTTTCTCTTTTTTTAAGTTCTTCCCACCTTTTATCAGAGTAGGAAACATGAAATTTATCAAAGACATGTGGGTGTCTATAAATTAACTTTTTATTTATACCCTCAACAACATCTTTTAACTCAAATATACCATTTTCTTTAGCAATTTGACAGTGAAATATAATCTGAAGCAACAAATCTCCAAGTTCCTCGATAATATTTTCATTATCTTTGTTGTCAATTGCATGGATAACTTCATAAACTTCCTCAATTAAATATCTCTTTAAAGAGTCATGAGTTTGTTCCTTATCCCAAGGACACCCATCTTTGCTTCTTAGTTTACTCATTATGTCTAACAATCTATTTATATCACTTAACTTGTCCTCTTTTTCAGGAGGAATGTATATAGTGGTTAAATAATCTATCCCATCCATGTGGTCTAGTTTATATAATGGTATTCTTTCTAATCTTTCTTTACCTTTAATGCCACTACTACTAAGTAGAAAAATCTCCTTATCTCCATCATAGAACTCTAATAAACTTAATTTTACTTCAGAAGCTACGAATCTATCGTAAACTTGAGTAATAATATTTCCTACTTTTAAGTTTGGAGGATTCTTTTCAATAGTTAAAGCATTCATGATATTTAGTCCATTTATAGGATCTATTTTCAATGAAGTTACTACAACATCTAAAAAACTCATGCTAGAATGAATTTGCATTTTTACTTTGTCTTGTCCATTATCTAATATTTCTATTAGGATTTCAACTGTTTTTTCAGCGAATAAGGGATGTCCCGGTACTGCAAAGATTATTTGATCTTCTATATTGGCTTTTTGTAGCAATAGTTTAGCTATCTCTTCGTATACAGTCTCAAAATCCTTGGAAGTTTCGTAGATCCAATCAAAGCCCTCTAAAACGATCCCTTCCTCTATCAAATCATCAATTAGCGGGTGTTTAAACGTGCGGACATAGACCAAGTTTGCTTGTTTTAACAACTTATAAACTCCTAGTGTAAGGTGTTCAATGCTTCCAGGCCCTAGCCCTACAACATGAATCGTGCCCATCTATCAAATAACACTCCTTTGGTGTTATCATAATAACACTCAATTTATTTCTTAAACATTCCAATAATTTTCCTACCACCCGGCAAAAGAAGTAATTCTTCTCGCGTTAAGCCTTTTAACAGAATTAATGCTACAAAATATACAACAACACATAAAGTAATTGAAATCAAAACACCTATATTTTCACCTGTAGTAGTACTTACTACATTAAAAATCTTCATACCCACTATAGCCATTATTAAAGAAGCTGTCAAGGGTTTTACTACAGTTTGGTTAATATTAAGTTTTATTTTCAAACATTTCTTAATAGATATATAGTTTAATAACGTCGACACTGCGTATGCTCCAATATTACTAATTACTAACCCGTATATATTTATGCTAGGTATTGCTATGAAAATATAATTTAGAATAAACTTAACTATAAGTCCTATAAATAGATTTTTTACAGGAACCATAAACTTATCTAAGCCCTGCAAAACACTTTGTAAGGTATTTGTAATCATAATAAAAACCGTACTGTATGAAAGGTACTTTAATATCTCTCCACCATATTGAGAGGCAGGAAATAAAAGTTCAAATATTGGATCAGCATATATTGAAAGTCCTACTGCACAAGGCAAAGATATTAGAAGCATTACCCTGATCCCAAGCTCAGTCTTGCGACGGATACTTTTTATATCATTTAATGCAAATGAGGCACTTATAGCAGGCACTAGTGTGATAACCATTGCTGCACTAAATGTTAATGGAACATTGATCATAGTCTGAGCACGACCAAAATCTCCAAACATACTTGTAGCTGTATCAATATTAAATCCAGCTACTTGTAATCTCGGAACATACGTAAATGAATTTATAATCCCAAACAAAGAAACAACAGCAGAAGCAAGTGTAACAGGCACTGCTATTTGAGTAAGTCTTTTAAGTATAGCTCTATTAGATTCCTTCTTAAATATCTTTTTTGATTCATTTATGTTTTTCCTAAAACTCTTCATAAATAAAGATAATGCGAATAATAAGAATAAAGTTGTTAAAATAGCACCAATTGTGGCACCTGCTGAAGCTCCACCTGCACCCATTGCTAGTCCATAACTTTGCGTTAGATATAAACACAAACCTATTCCAAATATTACCCTTACAATGGATTCTATGATCTGTGATATTGCACTTGGAGTCATCATTTGCATTCCTTGAAAGAATCCTCTTATTGCACACATAATAGACACAAAAAAAGGTGCTGCTGAAAGGCCGATAATTGCATAGTATGTATCTGGGTGCCAATTAGCGATATCAATAATCCAATGTGCCCCAAAATATAATACTGCACTAGAAATACCACCTATTAATAATAGTACAGTCATTGACAGTTTAAACACACTATAAAGACCATAATAATTTTTAACCGAGGCCCTCTCTGATATCATCTTAGAAATAGCTACAGGTACTCCTACAATAGATACAGTCAAAAGTAGATTATATATATTATACGAATTATAATACAGTCCAAAACCAAAGTCACCTAAGATTCTGCCTATAGGTACCTTAAAAAACAAACCTAATAGCTTTGCAATAATTCCACCAGTTGCAATAATTCCAGCACCTTTTATATATGAACTCAATGATAATCCTCCAGTCATTACTTGGTATTTATAGTTAATTCCAGCTCTTAATTCTAAATCTTATAATATCATAAATTGAGGATAGTACATAGAATATACTTAACAAACCCAGAATTTATTTATACTTATTATAATATCTTTTAAATTTTTTTCCTATTGTCAACATGTCTAGGTCTTCTTCTTTTATCGTATTGGTTACTATTAATATTCCAAAATAGAATACCATAGCAGTAATTATAATCAGAAATATTGAAATCACATCGTTAAAATAAGTAAGAAGTAAGTTGCTAAATAACGCTAAAAACACCCCCATTACTCCACTTGCAAATAAGGGCTTAATAATAGTGTCGAAGATTTTTATTCTAAATCCCGTTTGAGCTTTTAGTACTCTATAATGTAATAGTGCTATAACTCCAAATGATATAAAATTACTTATTATCATTCCATTAATATTTAATGCTGGTATAGCAATTAAGATGTAATTTAACAGGTATTTAATTAAAACGCCTATAGCAATATTTCTAATAATATATTTGAAAATATCCATTCCTTGAAGTATGCTTTGCATTGTACCTATAAGCATGATAAACAGTATTGAGTAAGAACTATACCTTAATATAGCTCCTCCATAGGGGGAATTATTAAATATCAAACGAAACAACAAGTCGGAAAACATGCTAAGACCAACAATACAGGGGAAACCAACAATAAATATTACTCTTAGTGCAGATGCAGTTTTTCTACGTATCGATTGTATGTCTCGTTTTACATACGACTCTGCTATAGCAGGTATTAAAGCTACTGATACAGCCATACTTATCGTCATTGGTACACTCACTAAGGTATTAGTATTAGAGTAGTCTCCAAACATTTTAGTCGCTTCCTCTAAACCGATTCCTGCAACCTTTAATCTAGGCGCATATGTAAAAGAATTTACTATACCATGTAAAGATAACATTATATAAGTAATCGATACTGGTATTGATATAGAATAAAAACGTTTAATAATCGCCAATGTACTATCTGCTTTACCTGTTTCAGCATATAGTGGCTTATCAGCTTTTTTAACATAACGTGTATAAAATCCAAATATGACTATCAAACCACAAGCTTCACTAATAGTGGTACCAAATGTTGCTCCACCAGCACCTATATTCTGTCCATATCTATGAGCAAAATAGTAACACATAGGAACACCTATTACTAATCTAGATAAAGATTCAGCAATTTGAGATACTGCTGTTGGTTTCATATCGTTTATACCTTGAAAATACCCCCGCATAATACATACATATATGATTAACAATGGTGCAAAACATAAACCCATTAAAGGATAGTATGTATTTTTATCCCAACCAGCAATTAGGATAATATTTTTACCTTGAAAAATAATAATATAGGTAAATAGCAACCCTATCATAGTAAGCATTATTGATACAATTATCATTATTTTATTTAGTCCTTTGTAATCACCTAGTGCTCTTTTTTCTGCAATCATCTTAGATAAAGTAAGTGGTACTGCCGATATAATAAAACTAAGTAAAAAATTCAAAATAAAAAAGGTATTATAATAAAGCCCCATAGCATAACTACCTAATATTTTTGTGATAAATGCCTTAAAAAAAAGCCCTATAAAACGAGACATTAACCCACCAACAACGAGTATGCCTGCGCCCTTAATATATGAATTTCGAGACATATTAGCGCCCTCCGTATCATTTAATATATTATCTATTAAACATACTAGGCTTTTCTATGAAATATGCGTGTAAATATTAAAAGAGCTGCCTTATATTCACTATAAATCTACGTAATATATATTATCTTAAGCTTTTCTACATTAAACATATGTATCAGCATATAACTTAATATACAATAAAAAAGCTCCGATAGGAGCTTTTTTAGTTAACTTAAAATTTCTTCTATTGTTCCATTTGTTTACCTAAAAATGTTGCACCAGTTTCAGCAATTCTCATTTCTGCTTCTCCCATTTTAACTGATTTATCATCTGTCAAAAGAAATAAAGCACCAATGGGATCTCCTTGCGACATAATAGGAGAGATGAGTTGAGCTACAAATTCATCTTCTTTCCCCTCAGACAAAACACTATACTGCTTTCCAGTAGTCCCATCAGATATTACAGTTTTTCTTTCTTCAATTAATTTCTCTACTTGTGGACTTATCTTTTTATTTATAATATCTTTTTTAGGAAGACCAGACACAGCAATGACACTATCTCTATCACATATAAAACTAATAAACTTAGTTGATTGAAATATAGAATCCGTGTATTCCTGTGCAAAATTTCCTAGTTCTCCTATGGGAGAATATTTTTTTAATATTACTTCCCCTTGTTTGTCTGTATATATCTCAAGTGGATCTCCTTCTCTAATACGCAAAGTTCTTCTTATTTCCTTTGGTATTACTATTCTACCTAAATCATCTATTCGTCTAACAATACCAGTTGCTTTCATTTTTTACCTCCTATAGATACTCGTTTATCTAAGATTTAGTATTATATTTAGAGGTATTTTTTATGCAATAATTTCAAAATTTATCTATACAGTCCTATTTAGTATATAAATAACTCTTATGGATTAGTCTACTAGGGTATTTTCATGTATTAAAATATAATTTTCTATAATATTTTTATATCATATGATGATTTTTTTGATTCAAAGTATTCATTATATTGAGTCATCTTCATTTCATTTAATAAATCGCTCTCAACAGTATCCTTTATCTCATCATATGGCATTGCTTCTTGATCCTCTTTATCATAAACATATATAATGAAATAGGCATCTTCACTTGAAAAAGGTTTGCTTATTTCTCCTACATTCGTGTTAAATGCAATGTCTGAGAAGTCTTTCGTCATATCACTATAATACAATATTCCATAATCTATAACACTTATAACTCCCGTTTTAGCCTCATACTCTAACATGGTTTCATCATATTCTTGCTCTTTCCCTAAGATTTCTCGGTGTATGACATTTGCTGTATCTTCGTCTTCAATCTGCATACCTAAAACAGAAGCAGTGCTATAATTATAATACATTATGTTTTCATCGTAGAAGCTTTTTATCTCTGTTGCCTCAACAGAAATGTCTTTTGTAACTTCATCATACAAATCATATATATACTCATTGGTTCTGGCAAGTTCAAAAATATATTCATCAAATTTCTTTCTATTTTGTCCCTTTTCTTTGAGAAAATTCTCGTAATTTTCTTCAGATCCATAAATAGATATTAATCCATCAATCAGAGATTCGCTTTGCTCTACTGCAGCGTCTTCATCAATTTCTATTCCCTTTTCAATCGCTAAATCTACCAGCATGTAGCTCTCTAATACATTATTAAGCATCTCTTGTTCTAAATCTTCTAACTCATTACCTTTTACAGGCATTTCGTACCCATTAATATTATAGCTTACTTCTGTCAAAACCATCTGCATATCCAGTTCTTGTCTGAAGATCTCTTTATCATTGATTGTAGCTATTGCGCTAGAACCTGCTGTACATCCAGCATTTACGAATATTAAAATTAGTATTATTATTAGAAATACTCTTTTCATGAGTCACCGTCCTTGTACATTAATTCTAAATTAATACTCATTTTAGCCTTTTAGGATACGTTTTTACATTGTAATCTTCTTTTAACTCTTCTACAAATATTCCAAACGGATCTTTTATCTCGGCTTTTTCAATCTTTCCTTTAGATATCAAATCAGATTTATATTCAGTAAGTTTAGTACCTACTTTTTGATTCATCAAAGTATTTTTTATTTCCTCTTCTTTTTCTTCTAGTGTTGGTATATCTATATTTTCTTTCTCATATACATAAATAATGTGATAACCGAATTCACTTTGAACTGGTTTACTAACTTCACCTTTTTCTAATCCAAGAGCTGCATCAGCAAAATCAGAAACCATATCTCCATAATTAAACTCACCTAAATCTGATGCCTCTTTTACTTCTTCATGATCTTTATATTTTTCAAAGGCTGCCTCAAAACTTTTTGCATCAGTTATTTCTTTACTTATCTCATTAGCAAATTCTTCAGATTCTGTTAATATGTGCTTAGCAGATACTGTGCTAGTATTATAAGAGGCTTTATTGGCATCATAGGATTCTTGAATTTCCTTTTCTGTGATTGTTGTATCTTTTTCTAAATTTTCTTTTATAGCGTCTTCGTATAATCTAGTTTGTGCATCTATTCCTATTATTTCATCAAACCTTTTATCAGTTAAATAATAATTATCTAGATAGGTACTAAGTTGTTCTTCACCTACTAATTCAACATATTGAGACTTTATGTCTTCCTTACTCTTTTCTATATCCTCATTAGCTATGTTAATTTTTTGCTTATTAGCATCTTGACGAATTAAGTATGCTGTAGCCATTTCATCTTGGATCTGACTGTAAATAGTTTTTACTGACTCTTCATCTGTAGGCATACCTGTACCATAGTTAGCAAAATAGAAAAACTCCATTTGTGATAATCTATAATAAAATTCATCTTTTACTAATTCTTCTTCATCCACTGTCACTACTGTCTGATTGGCCTCAACTCCACTTTCTTGAAGTTCTTTTGAATATTCTTCAATAAATACATTCACGTACTTAACGTCTTCGTGGTATTTCTTTAAAAATCCTTCAAATTCTTCTCTTGTAAGGTTTCTTTCTTCTATAAATGCGGTATACTTCGCTTCATCCCCAAAACCTTCAATAAGCGCTGCAATAGTAGCATCAAATTCTTCTTCTACATCTGAAGTATCTACTTCGTATTTCTTATTTATAGTTTCTAGTTTTAAGATATTAACTTCCACCATACTATTTAAAATATCTTCTTTTAAAGCTTCAAGATCCTCATCAACCGGCATTTCATAATTATTTAGTTTATATACCATTTCATAGTAAGTAAAATAATTAACGAACTCTTTTTTACTTACTTCACCTTCTTTAGTCTTAAATATTATTTGTTGCATATCCCTCTCTGGATCAACTTTAATTAGATTGCAACCACTCATTCCTATTACTAAAGCAATTATAATCAATATGGAAATTATCTTTCTCATCACAATTTTTTCCTCCTTAAATTTAAATAATAGTTGAGCAACCTATAAGCTTGCCTCTACCATTATAACTAATGTCACTTCTTTTTTGTACTCTTAATTTGTTCAAGAAAACCTTTTATATCTAGTAGCATTTTGTGACCCTTATTAAATACCTTTAATATAATTGCAGTTTCTCCTATACTGTCCGTAGTAAATTGTATAGGATAATTCTTAATTAATTCTTTAATTACTTCATGATCTAAGAAATAGTTATTGTCAAAAGTAAATGTGATGCCTCCATCCAGGCCTTTGATCTTATTAATACCTAAATTTGAGGAAAGTTTCTTTATATATGATATATATAGAAGATTTTGCACACTCACCGGTAAATCACCATAACGATCTTCAATCTCTTCCTCTAACTTAAATAATTCCTCTTGATTATCAATTACAATAATTTTTTTGTATAATTCATATTTTTGTTTTTCACTTTGGACATAGTGGTCAGGTATATATCCATCTACATTAACTTCGATAGTCGTATTAATACTTTCTACTACTTCTTCACCTTTTAATTCTTTAACGGCTTCTTCTAGTAACTTACAATACATATCATAACCTACAGTCGCTAGATGACCGTGCTGTTTTGAACCTAATATGTTTCCTGCTCCTCTTATCTCTAAATCTCTCATGGCAATTTTAAATCCTGAACCAAATTCCGTAAAGTCTTTAATAGCCTTTAACCTTTTTTCTGCTATTTCGCTTAATATCTTATCTTTCTTATATGTGATATACGCATATGAAAGCCTATCAGATCGTCCAACTCTCCCTCTAAGTTGGTATAACTGTGAAAGACCCATATGATCTGCTTCTTCAATCACAATAGTATTAGCATTAGAAATATCTAAACCTGACTCTATAATGGTTGTACATATTAAAATGTTATACTCATAATTCATAAAATCTATCATGATATTTTCTAATCTATTCTCAGTCATCTGACCATGGGCAACTGCAATTCTCCCTTGTGGAACCATATTCGAAACTCTAGAAGCTACAGCATCAATGTCATGCACCTTATTATAGACGTAATACACCTGTCCATTTCTACTTAATTCTTTGTTTATTGCATCTCTAATTAAAATTTCGTTATACTCCATAATATATGTCTGTACAGGTGTTCTATTATGAGGTGGTTCATTTAAGATACTCATATCCCTCGCCCCTATTAGAGACATGTGCAAGGTTCTTGGTATTGGAGTTGCACTTAAAGTTAGTACATCTACATTGGTTCGTAATTCTTTGATTTTTTCTTTATGTTTTACGCCGAATCTCTGTTCTTCATCTATTACTAGTAATCCTAAATCGTAATATAAGACATCATTTGATAAAAGCCTATGAGTTCCAATAATAATATCAACTTGATTCTTTTTTAGATCGTTGATAATAGATTCTTGTTGTTTCTTACTTCGAAATCTTGATATCATTTCAATACGCACAGGATAATCTTCAAATCTTTGTAGAAAACTATTGTAATGTTGTTGCGCTAAAATTGTAGTTGGAACAAGTATCGCAACCTGTTTACTATCCATTACACATTTGAAAGCCGCTCTGATAGCTACTTCTGTTTTTCCATACCCAACATCACCGCATATTAATCGATCCATTGGCATGGCACTTTCCATATCTAATTTAACTTCTTTGATTGCTTGTAATTGATCTGATGTTTCTTGGTAAGGAAACTTTTCATCAAATTCCTTTATCCAATGACTATCCTTGGAAAAAGCATATCCTTTTACTTGACTTCTCTTTGCATATATATCTATCAGGTCTTGAGCCATGTCCTTTACTGACTGCTTTGTAGTCTGTTTTGATTTTTTCCACTCAATACTACCTAGTTTATTTATCTTTGGTTGCTTATCTCCAAAACCTATATAAGTTTGAACAGATTCCATTTGATCTACTGGAATATAAAGCTTATCACCTTTTGCATATTTCAAATGTAGGTAATCTTTTTTGATTCCCTCAACTGTAATCTGTTCAATACCCATGTATACGCCTATCCCATGAGTATCGTGGACGATATAATCGCCAATGCTTAATTGAGTAAAGGATTCAATTTTTCTACCTTTTTTTGAAGTGATTTTTTTTTGTTTTGACTTAAAATGAAAAATATCTTTTTCTGATAGAACTACATGCTTTTCATCATGTAATATAAATCCTTTATTGACATTAGCTTCTAATATGTTAATTTTGTTTTTTAGAAACTGATCACTCTGAGAGATGTATGTTGTTAAATTGTAATTCAAAAGCATTTCATTGATGGAACTACACCTTGCCTTATCACTTGCTAGAATTGTTACAGTATACTCTTCCTTCATCCATTGAATTAGTTGATCAATAAACTGTGGTATCTTGCCATAAAACAAATAAGCTTCTTTTGAATTGACATCTACAATGGCATCCGGGTTAATAAAATTAAATTTCTTGTGCAAAGTCTGAAAATCTATAGTTGTTATTTTATGGAAAAACCCTTTCACTTCATCAAAAGTATAAAATCTACTGAAGAAATTTGGTAGTATCTCTCCCTTTTCAAGTAGACTTTGAAAATCTTCCTTTAATTGATTAAAGAAACTTTTATATCTATCTTGAAACTTATCACCATCATCTAATAAATACACACTTTGTTGATTGAAATAATGTAGTAACGAAGATACCTCTCCTTTATAATAAGGAATTAAACCTTCGGATTTACTTATTTGTCCGCTAGTGTATGCTTCTAAAATTACTTCTATGTTTTTTTCTCTATGTTGTTTACTTGCCTTAATATGCTTATTAAGGTCATCACTTAATTCCTTGATTAATATTTCTTTATCTCTTTTAGAAAATAATATTTCCATACCTGGTGATATAAGAACCTTTTGAAGTTTCACAATGGATTTTTGAGAAATTAAATCGAATTCTCGAATAGAATCAATTTCATCGTCAAAGAACTCTATTCTTATAGGATTATCATCTATTATATTAAATAAATCGATAATTCCTCCTCTTACAGAGTACTGACCTCTATTCTCTACCATATCACAACGCTCATATCCGGAATTATTCAGACTATCTATTAGGTATCCCATTTCAAGAGTCATACCTACTTCAATATTTAAATAAAATTTGATATATTCTTGTATGCTTATCATCTTCTTGAACAAATTTTCGAAAGGAGTAACTATTATTTTTCCCCTATTAAAAATAATTTCGTATAATCCCTTGATTCTCTGTTCTGTTATCTCTCTACTATGAGAATCTGCAAAATAAAAATGCGTTGGTTCTGAACTAATAAAAACAGCTGATTCAGAGACTAACTCATTAATTTTATTAGTTATTTTCTGTCCAGTTAACTCATTTTCACATATGAATAAAATATTTTCATCATTTAGTTGGCATAGGGCATAAATATTTTTTAAATCTTCATCGATATTTGATACACCAATATGATTTTTATGTGAATTCCTCTCTTTCATTAACTCCTTATATCCCTTTGTCTCTTTAATTACTTGCAGTAATAAGTTGTTCATATTTCACCTCTAAATGCCATTAGCCTGGTTACTCAACCAGGCACTTTAAATTATTTAATTTTGACTGTAATCAGAACCCATGCTTGACCTCATCATAATTTAGACTTTAGGTAGTAAGCATTTGTTAAACCTTTATATTTTAAAATAGGTATTCTGTTGTTCTAGCTAATCATCTATTATATTAATATTATACTTATTCATACAGAGATTTATCCCATCTTTAATAAAAGATATTACTCCATCCCCTGCTCTAATAACAATTTCTTTTGCTATCGGCATTTCATCTGGAGAAAACCGTTGCAATACATAATTAGCTAAAGGGATATTTTCTTGTTTTCCAATGCCTATACGAAGTCTGGGTATATCTTGGGATTTAAGATTATAAATAATTGAACGCATCCCGTTATGAGTACCTGCACTTCCATGCTTTCTAATTCTCATTTTTCCTAAATCTAAATCAATATCATCATATACAATCAAAACATCCTGTAACTCTATATCGTAATAGCTTGTTACTTCTAACAAACTCTCTCCACTTAGATTCATATAGGTTTGAGGTTTTACAAGCAATACCTTCTCGCTATCTATGTGCAATACACCTATATGTGCTTTTAAATGAGATTTGAAATTAACACTGTATTTTGTTGCCAAATAATCAATAACTTCAAATCCAATATTATGTCTAGTTAATACATATTTATTGCCTGGATTACCCAGCCCGACAATTGCTTTCAAAATATCACCTGTTTCATTTTTCTCATTTTTGTTATGTTTATTAAATTCAAGTGACTCTAGATCTATTTAAACTTTTTATTAAATTCTAATCTTCAAACAACTTACTCAACGACTTACTGTCGTGTACCCTCTCAATAGCTTTTGCAAATAGGGAGCCTACAGACAACACTACCATCTTATCTAATCTCTTTTCCTCAGGCATTTGAATGGTATTTAAAGTTACTACTTGTTTAATATTATCACTACTCAACCTATCAATAGCAGGACCTGATAATACTCCATGGGTACATGCCGTATAAACGCTTTTAGCACCTAATTTCATTAATGCGTCAGAACCATTACAGATGGTGCCAGCAGTATCGATCATATCGTCTAAAAGTATACAGTTTTTATTGACTATATCACCTATTATGTTCATAACTTCAGAAACATTTGCCTTTGGCCTTCTCTTATCTATAATCGCTAATGGTGCATCTAATTTTTCAGCGAGTTTTCTTGATCTTTTTACACTACCTGCATCTGGTGAAACTACTACTAGATCTTTTAATTTAAGATCTCTAAAATAGTTTGCTAGTATATTCATTCCTAACAAATGATCAACTGGCACGTTAAAAAAACCTTGTATTTGTGTAGCATGTAAATCCATAGTAATAACTCTATCTGCTCCAGCTACAGTTATTAAATCGGCAACTAGTTTAGCTGTAATAGGATCTCTTGATTTTGCCTTTCTATCTTGTCTTCCATAACCATAATAAGGTATTACTGCATTAATCCTTCCAGCAGATGCTCTTTTCATGGCATCAATTATTATTAGTAGCTCCATTAAATTGTCATTAACAGGAAATGACGTGGATTGTATTACATAAACATCTGCGCCTCTAACAGTGTCGTAAGTATTAACTGAAATCTCCCCATCACTAAAAGTCTCTATCGTAGCATTTGTCAGTGGAATATCTAATAGACCTGATATTTCTTGTGCAAGTGCTCGATTTGAATTTCCTGCTATTAATTTCATACCTTGAAATTTACCATCCATTTAAATTGTTTCCTCCTTAGATTTTATATCTATAATTCAAATTTCTTATTATAATTTTTCTTGTTAACTTGTCTACAGCGAGCGATCGCTAATGAGTTTTCTTCAACAGATTCAGTAATAGTAGATCCCGCGGCTACATATGATCCTTTTTTGACATTCGCTGGTGCTATTAGATTGACATTACACCCAACAAAACAATCATCTTCTACTATTGTCTCGTGTTTATACTGACCATCGTAATTTACAAATACAACACCACAGCCTAAGTTAACTCTATCTCCAACTTTGGCATCTCCTATATATGTTAAATGTGACGCTTTAGTATCATTGCCAATAGTACTGTTTTTAACCTCTACAAAATCGCCTATCTTAACTCTCTCACCAATGATACAATTTGGTCTCACATAAGCATAGGGTCCTATTTTTGCGTTATTCATCACTTTACTAGCCAATACAGTTGAATTATCAATTTCAACTTCATTATCTATTATACAATCTTTTATTCTACTGTTCGCATGTATTACACAGTTGTTACCAATAGATGTTTTACCCTCTATAATAACTCCAGGATATACTATTGTATCTGTTCCTATGCTAACATCACTACCAATATAAGTATGCTCTGGGTCGATAAAAGTAACTCCTTGGTCCATTAACTTCTCATTTATGCGAGTCTTCATGATTTTCTCTACCCCTGCTAACTCTATCCTAGAATTAACTGCTTTAATGTCCTCCTCGCTAGTAGTAAAAACTCCTACTTTCAATCCAGAGTTTTTCATTATTTCAATAACATCTGTTAGATAGTACTCTCCTTGCACATTATCGTTCTTAATTTCGTCTAAAGCAAGTAATAGATCCCCTCCGTTAAAACAATAAACACCAGAATTTATTTCATCTATTTTAATTTCACGATCACTTGCATCTTTTTGCTCTACAATTTTCAAAAGATTTTCTTCATGGTCTCTTACTATTCTACCATAACCGTGAGGATTTTTTGAAGTCGCAGTTAAAACAGTTGCATTATTTTTTTTTGTATTATGTGCATGAATAATTTTTTTTATTGTAGAAGAGGATATTAATGGTGCATCACCCATTAGAACAATCACATTACTATCTCTATTTTTTTCTAAAACTTCTTTGGCTTGCATCATTGCATGCCCTGTTCCTAATTGCTCTTCTTGAAGTATATATTGGGCTTTTTCTCCTAAACTTCCCTTGACTTCTTCATGTTTATGTCCTACAATAATAAATTTTTGTTCTACAGAAGCCTGTTGACAATTATCCAACACATGATCTATCAAAGTTTTACCACATACTTTATGTAAGACCTTGGGTATATTAGATTTCATTCTTGTACCTTGACCTGCAGCTAAAATTATTGCTATAGTTTCTTTCATATTTCACTCTCCTTAGGGATATTGCAAACACTAGTATTATATATATTATTAAAGCTTTTGTATACCTAAAAGCCGACAAAAAAAAGAGAAACACTTAATTCCCCTTTTTCAAATCACTTACTCTTCTTATTCTACTTCCACTGCTTCAACTTCTACATTATCTTCTAACAAAACTGTATTGTACTTATCTAAAACTGCGTCTTGAATCATAGTTCTAGTATCCATGTTAATTGGATGTGCTATGTCTTTAAAATCACCATCTGGCGTTTTTCTACTTGGCATAGCAATGAAATAACCACTTTGACCCTCTATCACTTTAATATCATGTACTACAAATTGATCATCAAATGTAACAGATACTATGGCTTTCATCTTTCCTTCTTTAGAGATCTTTCTAATTCGTACATCAGTAATTTGCATGGTTATGCTCCCCCTTTAGGATCGAAAAAAATTATGTAATATATATTATATTCGTGATATTTTTCAAATAACCTTCTTTTTATGGAAATATTTTTAAAAAAATAAAAAAAAATTATACATAATCTTTGTGCTCATAAGGAACTATATCTACTATTTCCTTTTGTGCATCTAAATGCTGTAGTACCATTAGTGGATCATAATCCTTAACCAACTTATCTTCAGGAGTTTTAGAAGCAATTAATACTGTAATACCTTCTACCTTAGTATCAAATTCCTTTAAGAGATCGATAATACCTAAGGCAGTACCTCCACCTTTCATAAAGTCATCTACAATAATTACTTTAGAACCATTGGAAATTGATCTTTTAGAGAGGGACATCGTGCTAATCTTACTACTTGTACCAGACATATAGTTTATACTAACTATTGCTCCATCAGTAACCTTGCTATCTCTACGAACAATAATTAAAGGCCTGTTTAAATATCTAGCTGTCATAAGTGCTATGGGAATACCTTTTGTTTCCATAGTGACAACATAATCTATTTCCTTAAATATATACTTCCCTGCAATTATTTTACCTATTTTGTCTACTAATTCTGGGGAGTATATAATATCAGTATAATAAATATAGCCACCAGAGATTATTCTATTTTTATCTCTTAATTTATTACATAATGAATTAATAAAATCTTTTCTTTCCATATCATCCATAATTGGAATGTATCTTACCCCACCTGCAGCACCTGCAATTGTTTCTATTCTACCCATTTTCAAAGTTTCAATAGTCTTCTTTACTACTAATATATCTTCACTTATACTTGACTTAGCAGCTGAAAAAAGCTCACTGAAGTAGTTATAAGTGATAACCTTGCTGGGATTATCTCCTAAAACCTTTATAATTGCCCCTATACGTTCATTTCTTTTGTATTTTTCCATTAGTACACCTCAAAACACGAATATTCTAGTCATATAGTTTAATTTTATTCATATTTCATTCAAATTACAATGTTTTTTTTATAATATAGCTAAATAAAAAATCAATGTGGTATAATATTCTAATATCTACTTAATAATAAGGTATAATTGATTAAGACTTTTATAAGTCTGACTTGTGATTTTTTGTATAAAGTACTTTAGTACGAGCAGTTGTTACATTAGTTAAATTAATTAATTTGACTAGAATTGTTCATTCTAACATAATGGATGTTCTGTTCCTCCGTTGATTATAAAATCACAACTAATACTTTTACCCTTGTTAAATTCTGGAGGTTTGAAATGAAACTATACTTAGAAAAAATGTTAAATAAAAAAATTAATCTTGTGCATTTTATCGGCATTGGAGGAGTTAGTATGAGTGGTATAGCTCTTATACTAATGAATAAAGGCGTGGCTATTGCGGGCTCCGATATGGAAACTTCCTCCTATACACAGAAATTAGTTGAAAAAGGTGCAAAAGTCTACATTGGTCATAATGAAATGAATATTACACAAAACTGTGACTTAGTAATTTACACCGCTGCAATAAATAAAAATAATCCTGAAATGCTGAAGGCTAAAGAGTTAAATATTCCATTAATGGAGCGATCTGATTTTCTTGGAGCCCTAACAAAAGATTTTGAACAAACAATTGCAGTCTCTGGAGTTCATGGAAAGACCACTACATCTTCTATTATAACTTCTCTATTGTATAATGGAAATTTAGATCCTACTGTAACCATCGGAGGAAGCCTTGATCTTATAGGCGGAAATTATAGAATCGGAAATAGCGAGTATTTTGTAACAGAAGCTTGCGAGTATGTGGATAGCTTTCTAAAATCTCATCATAAAATCGGAGTGATCCTTAATATAGAATTAGATCATACCGACTACTTTAAAAATTTAGATCAGATGAAAGAATCATTTCATAACTTTGCTAAAATCTTACCATCTGACGGTTTATTAATCGCTTACGGTGATTCAAAAGTTGTACGTGATATAATTAAGGATTTAAAATGTACAGTTGCAACCTTCGGCTTCAAAAATGAAAATCAATGGCAAGCTTTAAATATTATCTATGATAATTTAGGAAAACCAGAATTTGATGTATACAATTCTGGAAGCTTCTTTGGGCATTTAAAATTAAATATTCCAGGTGAGCACAATATCCTCAATACATTGGCTTCTATTATCTGTGCTAATCACCTAGGAGTATCTAATCATATTATAGACGAAACTTTAACTTCATTTGTTGGCGCTCACAGGCGATTTGAATTTAGAGGAGAGGTTAACGACATTATAGTATTTGAAGACTTTGCTCATCACCCAACTGAGTTAAAGGTTACTATACAAGCTTGTACAAATTATAAATACAATAAACTATGGATTGTATTCCAGCCACATACTTACTCTAGAACCTCCTCGTTTTTTGATGAATTCGTTAATTCATTTAAAGGTGTGGATTTTGTCATCATAAACGATGTTTATTCTGCTAGAGAAATAAATTCCTATAATGTCCACGTAGAAGACTTAGTGAAAGCAGTTCACGATCGCTTGGGCATTCCATCAATATATATTAGTGATTTTAAAGATATAGTAAAATATTTAATAGATAACACAGTAAAAGGAGATTTCGTCTTAGTAGCTGGCGCTGGGAATATTAATAAAGTTGCATTTGACTTTGTTGATGCGTTAAAAGAAAAGTTCAACGATAATGACAGTTGGGACAAATTTATTGCGTTAAATAAATAATAACTAATAATTTTTACAGCTTTTAGGCATAGCCTAGAAGCTTTTTTTATTATCCCCCATAACCAGAATAAGTAATATTTTAGTAAGTTTTTAATAATATATTATAACACTATTAATATTAGATAATATGTCGTCACCTTATCGAATAAAGACTTTTAGTCGTTAGTTGTTACTTTTAGCTATTTTATACATCCTCTTATAGCTAAAACAAAAGGATTTTTCTGAATATAAAATGAGGATGAAATGAGGTCGAAAATGAAACTTTTCTTAGAAAAAATGTTAAACAAAAAGATAAATATTGTGCATTTTATCGGTATCGGCGGCACAAGCATGAGCGGATTAGCGACGATACTATTGAAAAAAAACATTAGTATAACAGGTTCTGATATGAAAAGTTCTTCTTACACTGATAAGCTAATAAGTAATGGTGCTAAAGTCTATATCGGGCATAATGAGAAAAATATCACGAGCAATTGTGATTTAGTTGTATATTCTGCAGCGATTAATAAAAATAATCCTGAAATATGCAAAGCAAAAAAGTTGAATATCCCTGTTATGGAACGATCTGACTTCCTTGGAGCTTTAACTAGGGACTATTCAAATACTATAGCAGTCGCTGGTACTCATGGCAAAACTACAACATCTTCTATGATTTCTTCGATTTTACTTAATGGTGACCTTGACCCTACTATAAGTATTGGTGGGAGTATTGACTTAATCGATGGAAATTGCAGATTAGGTAAAGGATCATATTTTATTACTGAAGCATGTGAATATGTCGATAGTTTTTTAAAATCCATACACAATATAGGTGTTATTCTCAATATTGAAGAAGATCATCTAGATTATTTTAAAAATTTAAAACACATTAAAGAATCTTTCCATAGCTTTTCTAAGATTATTCCTAAAGATGGTATCTTAATTGCTAATGGAGATTCTAAGCATGTACTCGACATTTTAAATAATTTGGAATGTAACATTGCGACATTTGGTCTATCTAACTCTAACAAATGGAACGCTATGAACATAAAATACGACACTTTAGGTAAACCCAGCTTTGATGTTTACAAGGATACAACGCTCTACGGTCATTTTATGCTTAATATTCCTGGCGAACATAATATTCTAAACGCCTTAGCTTCTATTATCTGTGCTAATCATATTGGTATCTCAAAAACAGTAATAGAAAAAACATTAAACTCTTTTGCAGGAGCTCATAGAAGATTTGAATTTAGAGGCCAATTTAACAACATTAGAGTATTTGAGGATTATGCTCACCATCCAACTGAGTTAAAAGTCACTGTACAAGCCTGTACAAATTATAAGTACAATAAACTTTGGGTAGTTTTTCAGGCACATACTTTTTCTAGAGCATACTATTTTTTTGATGAATTTGTCGATTCTTTTAATGGCGCAGACTACGTAATTATAAATGATATTTATTCTGATAGAGAAAGCAATTCTTATAACATTCATGCACAAGATTTTGCTAAAGCTGTAGAAGATCGCCTAGGCATCCCCACATTGCACATCAGTGAATTTAAAGATATTGTCGCCTATCTAGTTGATAAAACCGTTAAAGATGATTTCGTTTTAGTAGCAGGTTCTCAAACTATTAATCAAGTAGCTTTTGATTTAGTAAATGCCTTAAAAGAAAAATACGACGATTAATCGTCGTATTCTTTCTTTTAACTATCTTTTATTGTTTCTCTCAATTTTTTGTTTTTCTCTATAAATAGTAATAGTGGATAACCTAATCCATATACAGCGATTGCTTGTCCTAGTCCTACGTAGAATACGGATACAAAATATGGTATTCCTAATGCTATCCACAGTACATAAGGTATAACTAATGCATTTACTAGTATAGATGGCAGTGGTACTAACAGCTTATTCTTAATCTTAGAAGTTATAAATGCTGCAAGCAACGTACTTAAACTTCCTAGAACTATGTCTATAAGTCCTAATGGGCTACCAAATAAATTTGCTAATAAGCATCCTACAAACAAACCCGGAACAGCTGCACTAGTAAAAAACGGAAGTATAGTAAGAGCTTCTGAAATTCTAACTTGCATGCCTCCGTAACTTAATGGGATAATAAGTAAAGTTATCACAGTATAAAGCGCCGCTATGATTCCAGCCTTAGCTAGAAACAATACTTTGTTATTCATATTTTTCCTCCCTAGTTTTTTTTATCGACAGGATGGTCTCGAACTGTCGTCGATATATTATACAATTGAGTATAAGCAAAGTCAAACGAATAAATGAAAGTATTTTACACATAAAAGTGATATAATGTTATTATCTGGATATATGAAGTGTTAGGAGTTGCTTTAATATGGAGTATGGATTAGTACTAAGTGGCGGTGGAACTAAAGGGTCCTTTGAAATTGGAGTATGGAAAGCTTTACAAGAATTAGATATTAACGTAACAGCAGTCGCTGGGACTTCAGTAGGGGCATTAAATGGAGCAATTATTGCAGGAAATGAATTAGAACATGCTATAGATTTTTGGACTAATTTAAGTATGGATCAAGTTTTTGACATCAATAAACTTGTTACCGATAAATACATAAGTGAATGGTCTAAAAGTGATTTTAAGACCTTTACCAATGCTTTTAAAACTTATTTGTTCGAGGGTGGCATAGATATAACACCTTTACGAACTAATCTTGCAAAATATGTAAATGAAGAAACGGTAAGAAAGTCTTCAATTCGTTTAGGTTTAGTTACTGTATCCCTAACAGATTTCAAACCACTTGAACTTATGATTGATCAAATACCACAAGGATATTTAATAGATTACTTACTTGCAAGCGCAGCATTCCCCGCTTTTAAAAAACACGAAATTGATGGAACAACTTTTATAGATGGTGGATTCTATGACAACCTACCTATTAATCTATTAGCGTCTCAAGGGTATAATAACTTAATAACAGTTGATTTACCTGCACCAGGTATAAAGGCTAAACCGAAATATAAAAATTTAAATATCACTCATATCGACAACTCTGAGCATTTAGGTTTGTTTTTCGATTTTGATCCAAATGTAATGTCTAAAAATATTAAAATGGGATATTTAGACACTTTGAAAAAATTTAACCGTGTAAAAGGCACAAATTATTATTTGAATTTAGACACAGAAGGTCCAGCTTATTCTAAATTTAAACATAAATTAGGTAGTTTTTTAAAAGGTGAAAACGGTATTAAGTTACCATCATTATTAGGTTGTGATACAATCTTGAGTAAATCAGAACTTATTAAAGAGATATCTAGATTCGTAAATTATACACAGTACAAGAATAATGATATATCATTGAGTTTATTAGAAATAACTGCTAGAAATTTAGAAATTAATAGATTAGCCATATATACACCTAGTGAATTAATTAAAAAAATATTTGAAACAGTCAATAGACTCCTACATGATAATATTAAGCTTATTAAAAGCAATGACAATATTATAGATATATTCAAGGCTCCTAATGAGTTCACATTAAACCCATTAACAAATATTAAATTCATGGCATATTATATGTATTTTATAAGCTTAAAAGCTAATTCAATAAATCTACTAAGTAAATTAGTAAACAGATTTTCACCAGAAACCATTTTGTCTATAATTACTTTACTATATTTAACAGATAATGACGATTAGACTTTAGACCTTAGAATAGATATTTTAGTTATCTTAATAGCCTTTTACAACTATGAATTTGCTAGAATCTAGAGTCTAAGGTCTAAAGTGTAAAGTTTCACTATGCTAATGCACAACATTTTTTATATTTTTTACCGCTTCCACAAGGACATTGATCATTTCGTCCAACTTTATTCTCATTCACTACTATTTTTGCTCTATTAAAATCTTTTCGCAATCTCTTTCTTTCGTCGTCTGTAAAAATATTTGACCATTCTTCTAAATTAAATAGCCAATCTGCAGGCACTGCTAACATGTTTTTGTACAACTCTTCAAAGTTTATCTCTAACTTTATTTCTGTTTCTTCTTCTATTATCTCTAATTGTAATGACTCACTAATACTATCATTAATCCCATCTAAAAATCCCATAAAATACTCAACGGATATATCGTATTTTTCTGCTAGTTCTTTTACACTTCCTTGAACTACACTTGATTTTTCTTCGAGTATTTTCTTGTAGATAGCCTTTTCTTGATCACAAAAATTATTCCAAAATTCGTACTGTTTTTCTTCATTAACTGATTCATTTTCTATTATTTTTTTCCACTGTGAATAACAACTCATATAATTTCCTCCTTATTTTACTAAGGAATTATATACGATAATTGCACTTTTTACAATGTATAAAAAACTTTTTTATAAATATAATAGTAAAATACTACAAATATAGTTTAGTGAACGGCACAATAGGGTATCTAAATACTATTAGTCAATAAGAATAGGAGTGATTTAAATGCATCATTTATTATCTGAAAATGTACAAAGTGGCGATTGGAAAAATGAAAAACATGTACCTGTAATACAAGCACCAGCAAATGTAAAAAAAGACGAAACTTTTGAACTTGTTATTAGTATAGGTGAAGAAATCCCTCACCCGAACACATTTGAACATCACATTAAATGGATTAAAGCATTTTTTAAACCTGAAGGTGCAAAGTTTCCTATTGAAATAGCTACTGTATCTTTTGATGCTCATGGTGAGTCTGACATATATTCAGATTACTTTGGTACAGTAAAAACTAAGATTCAAGGATCAGGTACACTTTATGCATTAAGTTATTGCAATATCCATGGATTGTGGGAAAACTCAATTCCTATAGTATGTGAATAGAAATACTTATTTAGCATATATTATTATCATTATAAGGCAACTTTGTTGCCTTATTTTTTTATGAAGTCCAGCTAATTACCATATACAGACGATATACTTTGCTTTAAAGAACTCTACCTGTAACTTCTTCTATATTTGTTTCATATATTTCTATATATGGATTTGATTCAATAGATTTAATAATTCCCTCTAACTTTTTCCGTGCATCTTTTACCTGAATTGAACAAAATGAAAAACTTAATTCAGATTTCTGCCAGTAATCATGAAAATTACTTTCAATGATTGAAATATAATATTTTTTTCTTGTTTTTTCAATTATACTCTTAATGACACTTCTTTTTTCTTTAAGGCTATTTGCTTCATATATTATCATTTCTAGTTGGCATATTATTGCTACCATTTTATCACCTACTAAAATTTAGTCTTAATATTCTCTTTTTTTCTATATTATAACAATACAAATCGTAAATAATATTTGTACGAATGATAAAAATATAGATAGATAATTTATTATAATATATGTTTATATCATTACATGATCTCTTTGAAATTATACTCCTTCTAAGTAGTATAACTGTAATAAAGTGAAATGCTGAAAATTATAATACCTTTTTATCATCTAAATAAGACTTGATGCAAGAAATCTTATAAACGGAGTGGAAGTTCAACATGTCAGATATAATAAATCATTATTTTTGCGGGCTAGAGGCTATTAATAAATTAGAGATAAATATTAAATCTAAAATTGACCCTGCCTTATTTTTTTTAGGTGCCCAAGGACCAGATATATTTCTATATTATAACATATTCCATTTTAACAGTCCTATTTCCTATGGAAAAACTATACATCATACAAAAGTTAATCTATTTTTTTATAATTTATACAAGTATATAGATTCAATAGAAGATGAAGAAATATACAATAAACTTTTTTCTTATTTATGTGGATTCTCTTGTCATCATGCTTTGGACTCTATAACACATCCATATATCATCTATCACTCTGGTATTTATGATAAGAAGGATAGAAGTACTCGTGTTTACAATTATATACACAAAAAATTTGAAGTGTTATTAGATGTTGCTATGCTAAAGTATCAGTACAATTTATTGGCTAATGAATTTAATATTCAACATATCTTTGCATTAGATTTTGAACGAATATTTTTATTAGAAAATTTATACCAAAAGGTACTTATGGAAACTTATCGTATCTGTACTTCTAGTAGAATAGTAAAAAACAGCATAAATAGTCAGAAAGTTATCTTGTCTTTTCTAAATAACCCAGATAGTTTAAAAGGCAAATTCATAGCTACACTAGAAAAAATAGTCTTAAAAAAAGGATTCGCAACTAATGCTATGTACCCAAGAGAAACTAATGTTGATCTAATTCTAAACTTAGATGAACATAATTGGACACATCCTTGTGACGAAAAACAAAACTTCAATTCGTCTTATGTGACCTTGTTTCAAGATGCTGTAAATACAACTATTTATAATATTAATGCTTTGTTTAAATTAAAATATAAGCAACTTTCTAATGTTGACATTGATGACATATTCCATGACATCAGCTATTTAACTGGTAAACCTTGTTCCTCGGGGGGTATTTCTAAACACTTTAATAAGCAATTTGCAGATAAACTAATTACGATGTAACAAAAAACTTCTAGGTTTACAAACCTGGAAGTTTTAGTTATTCATATTATTCTTTAAATCATTTTTATATTTATATTTTACAAGTCTATTTACTAAGCTTTTTCTTTCATATGATTTATGAGTCCACCTGCTAAAATCATTTCTTTTTGCCTATCTGTTATGTCGAGTACCACACGAATTTCTTTTCCATTTGCTGTGTTTTTTATGATCATTTCTTTACTTTCTACTCCTGATAAAAGATTATTTATTTCTAATGTATCGCCGACATTTAATGTGTCGTAATCATTCTCTTCTTTAAATATCAATGGTAAAATGCCATTATTAATTAAGTTGTTTTTATGAATTCTAGCAAATGACTTTGCAACCACTGCTTTAATTCCTAAATATAGAGGAGCTAAAGCTGCATGTTCTCTACTTGAACCTTGACCATAGTTGTGTCCAGTAACAATTATTCCTCCACCTTGCTCTTTTGCTCTAGCTGGAAACTCAGGATCACACGGTGTAAGGCAATAGTCTGAAAGATACGGTATGTTTGATCTATATGGCAAAAGTTTTGCATTAGAAGGCATAATATGATCTGTAGTAATATTATCTTCTACTTTAATTAATACATTTTTATTAATACTATCTTTTAATTTTTCAGTTTTTGGAAATGGTTTTATATTTGGACCTTTTACTACCTCGACTTCCTCACCTTCTGGTGCTGGTGCAACAATTAAGTTATCGTTGATTTTAAATTGCGATGGAACTTCCATATTTTTTATTTTGTCATCTACTCGTCCTATAGGATTAGTAATAACTCCTGTAATAGCTGAAATTGCAGCAACTTCAGGACTTACTAAATATACATCAGCGTCTGTAGTACCTGATCTACCTTTAAAATTTCTATTAAAAGTCCTAAGTGATACACCTTCAGTATTAGGTGATTGTCCCATCCCTATACATGGTCCACATCCACACTCTAAAATTCTTGCTCCAGAGTCTATCATCTTTGCTAAAGATCCATTTTCTGCAAGCATATTCAGTACTTGTTTAGATCCTGGTGAAATTACTAAGGATACTTCTTCAGACACTGTATTTCCCTCTAATATATTTGCTACTTTCATCAAATCGAGTAATGAAGAATTTGTACAACTGCCTATGGCAACTTGGTTGATTTTTTTACCTACAAGGTTTTCTATATTTTCTACATCATCTGGACTATGAGGGCATGCTGCCATAGGTTGTAGGTTATTTAAATCTATTATAATTTCTTGATCGTATATAGCATCTATATCGGCAAATAACTCTACATAATCCTCATCTCTTTTTTGAGCTTTAAGGAATTTAAGAGTCTCTTCATCTGAAGGAAATACCGAAGTAGTGGCACCTAGTTCTGCTCCCATATTCGTTATGGTAGCTCTTTCAGGAACAGTTAAATTTTTAACTCCTTCACCCACATATTCAAATACTCTATTTATTCCGCCTTTAACTGTAAATCTTTTTAGTACTTCTAATATAATATCTTTTGATGTAACTCCAAGCCTCATATTGCCCTTTAATTCAACTTTTATGATTTCTGGCATAGTAATGTAGTATTCTCCGCCGGCCATAGCTACTGCCACATCTAGCCCGCCTGCTCCGATAGCTAACATTCCTAGTCCACCACCTGTTGGCGTATGACTATCTGAACCTAACAAAGTTTCTCCAGGTACTCCAAATCTCTCTATATTTACTTGATGACATATGCCATTGCCTGGTTTTGAAAAGTATATTCCATGTTTCTTTGCAACAGTTTGAATATACAGGTGATCATCCATATTCTCTGGTCCTGTTTGCAACATATTGTGGTCTATATAGGCTACTGATCTTTTCGTCTTTACTCTAGGTATTCCCATAGCTTCAAATTGAAGGTACGCCATAGTTCCCGTCGAATCTTGAGTCAGTGTATGATCTATCTTAATACCAATTTCAGTACCTCTATTCATTTCGCCAACCACTAAGTGATTTTTAATTATTTTTTCTGTAATTGTCAAACCCATATTATTCACCTTTCCCTTAATAAAATTAACATGACATGTGTATGTTTTTAAAAACTATTAATCAGAAGATCAAATCTGCTGTGCATAATTCATAATTTTATCATAACCATCACTAAATAGGTAGTACTAGCCCTACTTTTTTCTTTACCTTTGCCAGGGTCTTATAAGATACTTTCCTTGCAATCTCGGTACTTTCTTTTATGATTTCTTCAATATACCCTTTGTCATCTATTAATTTGCCGTATTCTTTCTGTATAGGTTTTAGGGTGTCTGCAATGACTTCTCCTACAGCTTGTTTGAAATTTCCATATCCCTGTCCATTAAACCTTCTTTCTATTTCATCGTAAGAATCACCAGTCGCACTGCTATAGATCTCCATTAGATTTGATATTCCACTTTTATTTAAAGAGTCATATCTAACTTCCGAACCTGAATCAGTAACAGCTCTTTTAAATTTCTTTATGATTGAATCAGTATCATCTGTCATACAAACAAATGCGTTTTTATTTTCATCTGATTTAGACATCTTTTTTTCTGGTTCCTGAAGGCTCATCACTCTAGCACCTGTACTTGGTATGTAAGGTTCTGGAATAACAAATGTAGGGGAAAAATGATTGTTGAATCTATGAGCAATATCACGTGTAAGTTCTAAATGTTGTTTCTGGTCTTGTCCAACTGGCACTAAGTTTGTTTGAAACAATAAGATATCGGCAGCCATTAACACTGGATAATTATATAAACCTGCTCTTATATTCTCTCCTTGTTTTTGTGATTTATCTTTGAATTGAGTCATTCTACTTAACTCACCCATATTTGTATAGCAATTGAGTATCCATGCTAATTCTGAATGAGCACTGACATGAGATTGGTAGTATAGTGTACTCATCTTTGGATCTATCCCCGCTGCTAATAATAGCGCTAGTGAATTTCTACTGTTTTTCCTCAATTCTTGAGGTGACTGTGGTACTGTAATTGCATGTAAATCTACGATACTAAAGAAACATCTATACTGATCTTGTAAAGATACCCAGTTCTTAATTGCTCCAAAATAGTTGCCGATAGTAAACACCCCTGAAGGCTGTATCCCACTAAACAACACTTTTTTTTCTTGATCCATTTATACATCTCCTTTGCTTTACTCACTGAAATTTTCTCAATCATCTTTAAAGAGCTTAACCTTATCTAAAGAGTAATCTTTAATCTTAAGTCTCTCTAAAGTCAATCTAAATTCATCTATTCCCTCTGTTGAGTATATTTCAACTTTCCTTTTATTTTCATCATTTAGTAATTGATTTTCTTCTAGATATTTTTTTATCATCAACACTTGTTTATTGGCAGGATTTATTAATTTGAGGTTCGGATATAGTTCTTGAATCTCATCTTGTATTATTGGAAAATGGCTACAACCTAATATTAACTCACTCGGAAATCCCTTGTCCATTATAGGATTGATACACTCCCTTATATGTATATCAAGTAAGTTTCTATCCTCTAAATGATCATTTATAATTTTCGGTAGTTTTCTACTATCATTTGATAATATTTTTTTACCTGGTGCTAAATCTTTTAAAATAGATTCGTATATTTTGCTTTTCACAGTAGCTACAGTAGCAATAAGCCCTATTTCTTGACTTTTAGATGTCTCTATAGCAGCTAGACATCCTGCTTCAATAATACCAAATATAGGCACCTTGCTTTGAAGGTTCTGAATCTGTGAGGATACAGTGTTGCATGCTAATAGTATCCCTTTTACGCCTTTATCTTCTAGAAAACTAATTATATTATTTGCTAATATCACTATCTCTTCTTCTGTTTTATTTCCGTATGGCATCCTTTTAGAATCACCAAAATATACGACATTCTCGTTAGGTAGTGAAATGATTAATTCTTTTACTACAGTCAGTCCTCCTACCCCAGAGTCCAAAACTCCAATAGGCAAGTTATTATTACCCAAACAGATCAACTCTTTCCATTTTACTTTAAAACTTTTTATATTATAACATATATTATTAAGTCAAGCTATACATCACTTGTCGTCTTAATTCTTCTATTTATTTTCATGATCAATCACTGTTCATAAAAATACCTAACTATACCTTTTAATATTGCCCAAGCTAACTTTTTTTGATACTCTTCTTCATTTAACATTTGCTCTTCTTCTACATTAGATAGAAAGCCACACTCTATAACTAAAGATGGCATATCGTTGCCTTTTAAAATAAAATATGTATCATTTGCTTTTGCTTCTCTTTTATTAAATTTAAAAGAAATCTCTACTAGTTCTTCTTGAACTAATTTACCTAATTTTTCGCTAGATTCATCACCTTTAAGATAAAATGTTTGTGCCCCAAATATTCTTGAATCAGGATAGCTATTCATATGTATACTCACCATTATATCACCATCACTATCCCTAATGAGTCTTCTTCTCTTAATCATGTCTTCATTTTTATGCCATAATCTGTTTTGAACACTTTCAACATATAAACCTTCATTATCCTCTCTAGTCATTATAACTGTTGCTCCAGCAGATTCTAACAACTCTTTTAACCGACTAGATATTTTAAGATTAATATATTTTTCATCTTCTCCATAAAGACCTACCTTACCAGGATCTATTCCACCATGTCCAGGATCTATCACAATGATTTTATTTGACAATGGATACTGTAAAGTTACATTATAGTTGTTCAATAAGTTGTAATTTATAAATATTGCAATAATGAACACAAGCACTATACTGAATATAATTATAATTTTATTTTTACTCAAAGCCACTATATCTCCCTTTTTAACTAATTTATGCGAGAAGCTTATAGTGTATTACATGTTAGCGTAAGATAATAGTCTTTAGTGGATGGACTACTTTCTCAACAAACTAAAAACGCCAAAGGTTTCCCCCTGGCGTCCATACTCTTTATAGAAGTTATAATTCCAATAATATTTATCTCTTTGTGAACTTGTCTTCGTCGGTCATTTCTTACATTTTAATATATCAAAATGTATAACGAATGCCTCATGAGTGCAAGCATTCTGGGACATTGATATACGTTTTGATTCGCAAGTAACTGCTTATCTCTTTGAAAATTGTGGTGCTTTTCTTGCTTTCTTTAATCCGTATTTCTTTCTTTCTTTCATACGTGAGTCTCTAGTTAAGAATCCTGCTTTTTTAAGCTCTCCTCTAAGATTTTCATCTGCTTTTAATAGCGCTCTAGAGATTCCATGTCTTATGGCACCAGCTTGTCCTGTGAATCCACCGCCATGAACATTTATAAAAATATCGTATTTATCTAATGATTCAGTTAAAGTTAAAGGTTGCTTTGCTATAACTTTTAATGTTTCCATACCAAAGTAATCTTCAATGCTTATACTATTAACTGTAATAGAACCACTACCTGGTAATAATCTAACTCTTGCAATTGACTTTTTTCTTCTACCTGTTCCAATATATTGTACCAATGTATTTCCTCCCTTCACTTTTAGTAATTTATCTCTAATACTTCTGGCATTTGAGCACTATGTGGATGCTCACTTCCACTGTATACTTTTAATTTTGTAATCATTTGTCTACCTAATCTATTATGAGGTATCATACCTTTAATGGCCTTGTGTACCACAAATTCAGGTTTTTCTTCTATTAATTTTCTATAAGTTACTTCTCTTAGTCCACCAGGATAACCAGTATGTCTCCTATATGTTTTTTGGTCTAATTTCTTACCTGTTAATACAATCTTTTCTGCATTTATGATAATTACGTGATCACCAGTGTCTACGTGAGGTGTATATATTGCTTTATGCTTACCTCTTAATATTTTAGCAACTTCGCTGGCTAATCTACCTAATGTTTTTCCATCAGCATCAACAACAAACCATTTTCTTTCAACTTCGTGACCTTTAGCCATAACTGTAGATCTTGCGTTCATGTTTTTCCCTCCTTATAATTCTAATACATCATTGTTTTTTTATTATTTTATATTATAACCGACCCGGGGCTTTGGATCAGATAACATGCCATTAGCTATTGTATTACATTTGTTTATGCGTGTCAATGTTTTAGTACAAAACTTCGCTTAAATATAATCCATAGGCCGGTGCAGTAATCCCTGCTTTTTCTCTATCTTTACTTGCAATGATACTTGGGATGCTTTCAGCTTCTATTCTCCCTTGCCCTACCTCTATTAACGTACCAACTATTACTCTTACCATATTATATAGAAATCCATTTCCATGTATCCTAAACACTAATTCATCACCTTTAACCTCGATTTGAGACTGGAATATAGTCCTCACTTTATTTACTACACTAGTGTTCTCTCTTGAAAATGCAGTAAAGTCATGGGTTCCTATGAAAAGTTCTGCACCACGCTTCATTTTCTCCACATTAAGTTTATGTCTCACATGTAAACATCTATGCCAATCTAATGCTGAACCATATTCATTGTTAATTATTCTATACTGATATATTTTTCCTAATGCACTATATCTACTGTGAAACTCCATACTTTTTTCTATAGCATTGGTTATCCTAATATCTTTTGGTAATAAGCTATTTAACGCAACAGGTATTTTGTTAGTAGGTATTGTAGACAATGTCTTAAAGTTTGCACTTTGCGCTAATGCATGGACTCCTGCATCAGTTCGACCTGATCCTATTAAATTTGCTTCTTGCTTTGTAACTTGTTTTATTGCTCTACAAATCTCTTCTTGTATCGTTACTCCATTTTTTTGAATCTGCCATCCACAGTAATTGGTACCATCGTATTCAATTATAAGTTGTATATTTCTCATAACTCACCATATATAGTAATATCTAGTTATCACAATTGCTACTATCATCCCTAAGGTGATCATATAGGAATAGAAGTCTCTTAAACTATAAGCTAACTCTTTAAGTCTAGTTCTATTCTCTCCACCTCGATAACATCTTGCTTCCATAGCAATTGCTAATTCATCTGCACGTCTAAATGCTCCTATAAATAATGGTACTAATAAAGGAATAAGATTTTTAGCTCGTGCTATCAAATTACCTGTTTCAAAATCTGCACCTCGTGCTTTTTGAGCTTTCATTATCTTATCCGCCTCCTCCATTAGCGTAGGGATAAATCTTAGAGCAATAGTCATCATCATTGCTAATTCATGTGCATATATCTTTACTATAGGAACACGTTTTAATAAGTATTCAATACCATCTGTTAATGCTATAGGTGATGTAGTTAATGTCATTATCGATGTACCAGTCACTAAAAATATTAGCCTCAGTGCCATAAATACAGCTAAGTGTAATCCCTCTTCAGTAATGACAAATATCCAAAACTGATACTTTGGTGTACCAGGAGTAATAAATAAATTAATGAGAACTGTAAGCAGTATTATAAATATTAATCCCTTTATGCCCTTCAAGATGTATTTAATAGGTATCTTTGATAAGAGAATAATACTTATTAAAAATAGAAATGCCACTATATAACCAGTAAAAGTATTTACTAAAAACAGTGCTATTATAAACAAAAATGTGAAATTTATTTTAGTCCTAGGGTCAAGTTTATGAATGATAGAATTTGCAGGATAATATTGCCCTACTGTAACGTCTTTAAACATCTTTACGTCTCCTTATCATATTCATGATTTCAGTCTTTGCTCCCTCAACAGTAAACACATTATCACTTATCAAAGAGTCTTTTTCTTTGAGCTTTATCATTAGTTGTGTAACTTGGGGTACAGCTAATCCGATCTCTTCTAGCCTCTCAGCGGCTTTAAATATATTTTGTGGTGTATCGAAAAGTTCAACTTTACCTTTGTACATTACTATTATTTCATCTGTATATTTCGCAATGTCTTCCATGCTATGTGATACTAAGATAACTGTCATCTTATACTTTGAGTGCATTAACTTTACTTGACTAAGTATTTCATCTCTGCCTCTTGGATCTAAGCCTGCAGTAGGCTCGTCTAAAATAAGTACTTGGGGTCTCATTGCTATTACACCAGCGATAGCTACTCTCCTCATTTGTCCTCCACTTAACTCAAATGGTGACTTCCCCTTAAACTCCTCATAATCGATCCCAACGATATCCATAGCCTCTTTGACTCTAATACTAACCTCATCTTTTTTAAGACCTAAATTTATTGGTCCAAAACCTATATCTTTTTCAACTGTTTCTTCAAACAGTTGATGCTCAGGATATTGAAATACTAATCCGACTCTTTGTCTAACTTCTTTCATCTTTGTACTTTTATCTGATAAATTTAGATTATCAATAATTACTGTACCTCTTGTTGGCTTTAATAGACCATTCATATGTTGAATCAAAGTTGATTTGCCTGAACCTGTATGCCCAATTAGACCAATGAATTTTCCAGATTTTATCGTTAAGTTAATATTATCTAACGCCTTAAATTCAAATGGTGTCCCCTCAGAATAGATGTGTTCTAAATCGATAAACTCTACTGACATAACTTCATCACCATTTCTTCAACACTTAATACATCTCTTTCCATAGGGATTCCTTCTTTATTTAACTCATAGGCCAATTCAGTAATCTGGGGTACATCTAATCTTAATTTCTTTAATTCTTCTATCTGTGAAAAAATTTCTCGAGGAGTTCCCTCCATAACTATTTTTCCTTTTTCCATTACAATAACACGATCTGCATCTATTATTTCATCCATATAATGAGTTATATGAACGATAGTCATCATTTCGTCTTTATTTAAACGCTTTATTGTATTCATTACTTCTCTTCTTCCTGATGGATCTAGCATTGCAGTAGGTTCATCTAATATAATGCACTTTGGTTTCATTGCTAAAATTCCAGCTATAGCGATACGTTGCTTTTGACCGCCAGATAATTGATGTGGCTTTTGATCTTTATATTCACGCATTTCGACTACATCTAGTGCCCAGTCAACTCTCTTGCGAATTTCTTTAGATGGTATGCCTAAATTTTCAGGTCCAAATGCAACATCTTCTTCTACAATTGTTGCAACTAACTGATTATCTGGGTTTTGAAAAACCATACCCGCTTGTTGTCTTATATCCCATATGGCATCTTCATCTTTTGTATTAAGACCCATTACTCGAATATTTCCATCAGTGGGAATTAGTATGCCATTTATTAGTTTTGATAATGTCGATTTTCCTGACCCATTATGTCCAATAATAGCTATAAATTCGCCATGTTTTATATGTAAACTTACTTTGTCTAAAGCAGTATTTTTTTCATTATTATTGTTATAGTAGTAGCTAACTTCTTCAATCGATATAACATCATTCACAATAAAATCCTCCTATGTTATATAATGGAGAAAAGGGATTAAACTCCTGTTTAATCCCGATCTTTTATACTAATTCTATTTGTGCCATTTCAGCACTATCGCCTCTTCGTGGTCCTAATTTGTAGATTCTAGTATATCCACCATTTCTATCAGCATATTTAGGTGCTATTTCACTAAATAATTTTACGACAACTTCTTCACTATTGATATATGAAAGAGCTTGTCTTCTAGAGTGCAGGTCTCCTTTTTTACCTAAAGTAATCATTTTTTCTGCAATCCTTCTTGTTTCTTTTGCTCTAGTCACTGTGGTTTCAATCTTCCCATTACTCAAAAAAGCAGTAACTAAATTTCTTAAGATTGCTCTCCTTTGATCAGTGGGACGTCCCAGTTTTCTATAACCAGCCATTTGTATCCCTCCTTATTACTCATCGCTTTGTCTTAATCCTAGGCCTATTTCAGCCAGTTTATGCTTTATTTCATTTAAAGATTTTTTACCTAGATTTCTAACTTTTATCATATCTTCTTCAGATTTTTGAGTTAGCTCATCTACAGTATTGATGTTTGCTCTTCTTAAACAATTACTAGACCTTACTGAAAGTTCTAGCTCTTCAATTGACATTTCAAGCATTTTTTCTTTTTTGTTTTCTTCTTTTTCAACCATAATCTCAACAGTGCTAGCATGTTCAGTTAAATCTATGAAAAGATTCAAATGTTCATTTAGTATTTTCGCAGCAAGCGACACAGCCTCTTCAGGAGACAGTGTAGCATCAGTCCATACTTCTAGAGATAGTTTGTCAAAATCAATAATCTGTCCAACCCTTGTATCTGACACTTCATAATTAACCTTTTGAACCGGTGTAAATGAAGAGTCTATAGGTATTGTTCCTAATGGTTGTTCTTGTCGTTTATTCTTGTCAGATGAAACATAGCCTCTACCTTTTTCAAAGACTATTTCCATGTTTAGTTCTCCATCTTTACTTAACGTAGCGATATGTAGATCTGGATTTAATATCTCTACGTCAGCATCTCCAATAATATGACCGGCAGTTACCTGTCCTTCACCTTTTTGCTCGATTCGAACTATTTTTGGTTCATCACTGTATAATTTTGCAGCAATCTTTTTTAGATTTAATATGATCTCTACAACATCTTCGGAAACTCCAGTAATAGTTGAAAATTCATGTAATACACCTTCAATTTTCACACTTGTTACTGCTACACCTGGAAGTGAAGATAGCATAATTCTTCTAAGTGAATTACCTAAAGTTACTCCGTAACCTCTTTCTAGAGGTTCTACAGCGAATCTACCATAATTATCATCATCCGATAATTCTAAAATCTCAATTCTTGGTTTTTCAATTTCTATCATATAACAAACCCTCCTAATTTTATTTTAGAGTGTGGAATTCTTTTTTTGAGGGTAACTAATTTAAAAATATTATCTTGAATAAAGCTCTACAATTAAATGTTCTTTTATTTCTAAATCAACATCTTCTCTCTCAGGTAGTGCAATCACTTTTCCTTCAAGTTTTTCAAAATCAACTTCTAACCATTTAGGTACTACTTTACTAGATGTTGAATCGATAACCTCTTTAAATTTAGATGATTTCTTGCTTTTATCTTTTAACTGTATTACATCTCCTACATTTATAAGATAAGAACTAATATTCACTTTTACGCCATTTACGGTAAAATGCTCGTGTAATACTAATTGTCTCGCTTCTTTTCTTGATGTTGCAAAACCAAGTCTGTACACAACATTATCTAAACGCGTTTCTAGTATTTGAAGTAAATTACTACCTGTGACACCTTTTTTCTTTGCAGCCATATCAAAATATTTTCTGAATTGTTTTTCAAGTATGCCATAAATTCTCTTAGCTTTTTGTTTTTCTCTAAGTTGCATACCGTATTCTGTTTGTTTGCTTTTTCTTTGTCCATGTTGACCAGGAGCATAACCTCTTCGATCTATGGCGCACTTATTTGTGTAACACCTGTCACCTTTTAGATATAATTTCATATCTTCTCTTCTACATAGTCTACATGATGCGTCTGTATATCTTGCCATCTATTTAAACACCTCCTAATCTAACTAAACTCTTCTTCTTTTTGGTGGTCTACATCCATTATGTGGTATAGGCGTTACATCTTTAATAGAAGTAATTTCTAAACCTGCAGTTTGAATCGACCTGATTGCAGCTTCTCTACCTGAACCTGGTCCTTTAACGAAAATTTCTACCATTTTCAAACCATGTTCCATTGCTAATTTTGCAGCTTCATCTGCTGCCATTTGTGCAGCAAAGGGAGTACTCTTCCTAGAACCTTTAAAGCCTAGTCCGCCTGAACTTGCCCATGCTATAGTATTACCAGCTACATCAGTGATTGTGACTATTGTATTATTAAACGTTGATTGAATATGTGCCTGACCACGCTCAATATTTTTTTTGATTTTCTTCTTTCTACTTCTAACTACTTTTTTAGCTGCCACTATTTACTTCCCTCCCTTACTATTTTTTCTTCCTGCTAACAGTTCTCTTAGGACCTTTTCTAGTTCTAGCATTAGTTTTTGTTTTTTGTCCTCTTACAGGTAGACCTCTTCTATGTCTTAGACCTCTATAACTACCAATCTCAATCAGTCTCTTTATGTTTAAGTTAACTTCTCTTCTTAAGTCGCCTTCAACAGTAAAATCACTATCTATAGCACCTCTTAATTGATTTACTTCTGCTTCTGTCAAGTCTTTTATTCTAGTATCAGGACTGATTCCAGTTTTTTCTAGTATTCTATCAGCACTGGTTCTTCCTATTCCATAAATATAAGTGAGTCCAATCTCTACTCTTTTTTCCTTTGGTAAGTCAACACCGGCGATTCTAGCCATGTCACACCTCCTATTAGCTTATTTTTTTATATAAAGAATATGATAGTTGTTCGCTCAGCCGCACCATATTCATTTTTATTAACCTTGCTTTTGTTTGTGTTTAGGATTCTCACAAATAACCATAACTCTGCCTTTTCTCTTTATAATCTTGCATTTTTCACAAATTGGCTTTACTGATGGTCTAACTTTCATAATAGATTCCTCCTCTATGCCTTCTTCCCTTTCCCACGCCACACTATACGGCCACGGGTTAAGTCATAAGGTGATAATTCAACAATTACCTTGTCTCCAGGTAATATCCTAATATAATTCATTCTAAGTTTTCCAGATATATGTGCTAATATCTTGTGTCCACTTTCAAGTTCTACTTGGAATACGGTATTTGGCATTGCCTCTAATACCGTTCCTTCTACTTCAATTACATCTTGCTTTGCCATACTATTAGATTCCCCCATTCTTCTTCAAGATTTTATTTCGATAGCCTTCCAGATATCTTCTTATCTCAGCATCAGATACTCTTTGACTTTTCTCTAGCCTTTCCTTCAGTTCAGAGATCACGTGATTAATCTTTGCTAGGTGTTTTTTATTCTTTAACTTCGCATTGTCAACCCTTCTTAAATCTCCGTCACAAACTTTGAAAAAATCATCGTCTACTTTTTGTATTATAAGAAAAAGTATTCCTTTATCCCTACCTGCAGTAGAACGTACTACTTGACCGAGCTTTAAGTCGTTCATTTCCATGATTTCACCTCTAATACTTTATAAGATTGTCAGTATTTCTGGTGGCCCTTCGTAATTTATAGCAATGGTATGCTCATAATGTGCAGACAATTTACCATCAATCGTAACAACAGTCCAATTATCTTGTAATGTGTCAACCTCATATGTTCCTTGATTAACCATGGGTTCAATTGCAAGTACCATTCCCTCTTGAAGTCTGGGTCCTCTCCCAGGTTTCCCAAAATTAGGTATAGGCGGATCTTCGTGCATTTGCCTTCCAATACCATGACCTACATAATCTACTACTATGGAAAAACCTTGGTTCTCTACAGTAGTTTGTATAGCATTAGATATATCAGATAGTCTATTTCCATTAATTGCGTGTTTTATTCCGTTATAAAAGCTATTCTTTGTGACTTCAATGAGCCTCTTTGCTTCATCATCTACTTGCCCAACAGGATAAGTTTTAGCACTATCACCGACGAATCCATCTAAAATGGCGCCAATATCCACACTTACAATATCGCCTTCTTCTAAACTAATACTTGACGGAATACCGTGGACTACTTGGTGGTTGATTGAAGTACAAATAGATGCTGGAAACCCATTATAACCTTTAAATGCTGGTATAGCACCCAATTTAAGGATACACTCTTCTGCTATTCTATCCAATTCTAATGTTGTAATACCAGGTCTTATACTTTTTTTTATTTTATCATGAGTTTGAGCTACAACTTTACCCGCTTTTCTCATAAAATCTATTTCAGTACGTGATTTAATGATGATCATTACTTTCTCTCCTTAAGAGATTCAATGATATCATTAGATACTTTGTCTATTTCACCTTCGCCATCGATATTTACTAGTAAGTTTTTTTCCTTATAGTAATCTATTAGTGGCTGAGTTTGTTCCTCATAAACTTCAAGTCTCTTCTTTACAGTTTCTTCTTTATCATCATCCCTCTGGTACAACTCTCCACCACAGAGATCACACACTTTATCTACCTTAGATGGATTGAAATAAACATGATAGGTAGCTCCACACGATTTGCATATTCTTCGACCTGTAAGTCTTTTAAGTAACAAATCAGCTTTCACTTCAATATTTACTACTACACTTAATTTCATGTCCATCTTAGAAAGTTCTACTTCTAATGCTTCTGCTTGAAATACTGTTCTTGGAAATCCATCTAACATAAATCCAGATTTACAGTCATCCTTTGTTAATCTATCTTTCACTAGGTCAACAACTAATTCATCAGGTACAAGCAATCCCTGATCCATATATTCTTTGGCCTTTTTACCTAGTGGTGTTCCATCTTTTAAGTTCTTTCTAAAAATATCTCCTGTGGAAATATGTGGAACTTTATACGTTTCAATAATATTTGCAGCTTGTGTTCCCTTACCCGCACCTGGAGGCCCTAATAGTACTATTCTCATACTCTCATCTCCAATTTTATTCGTCATCTACTTTAAAAATCCTTGATAATGTCTCATCATCATTTGTGATTCTAATTGCTTTACAGATTCTATAGCTACCCCAACTACTATCAACAAACTAGTTCCTCCAAATTGAAGGTTAACATTCATCATGTTTCCTACAATAATAGGAATTGTGGCAATTAGTGCTAAGAATACTCCACCAAACAAGGTAAGTCTCGTTACAGACTTGTTGAAATAATCCACTGTAGGTTTACCTGGTCTAATTCCCGGTATAAACCCACCTTGTTTTTTCATGTTATTTGCAACTTCGATAGGGTTAAAAGTAATTGCCGTATAAAAGTACGTAAATGCGATAATGAGAATCACGTACATTATTGTAGTAAATGTAGTTCCCCAACCAAATGCGCCTGCAATCCAATTAGCTATGTTAGAATTTGGGAAAAAATTAGCTAGTGTCGCTGGAAACATTGTAATTGAGCTTGCAAATATTACTGGAATAACTCCTGCCATGTTAACCTTTAGAGGAATATGGGTGCTTTGGCCTCCATACATCTTTCTACCTACTACTCTTTTAGAGTATTGCACAGGAATCTTTCTTTGTCCTTCTTGAACAGCAACGACCATGACTATAACTACTATTGCAAACAATAAGAATAAGACTAAACTAAACCAATTCAAAGTTCCTACTCTTACGTATTCTAGTAATGCTGCAATGCCATGAGGCAGTCTTGAGATGATACTTACAAATATGATCAACGAGATACCATTTCCTATTCCGTTTTCAGTAATTTGTTCGCCTAACCACATTAAAAAAGCAGTTCCAGCAGTAATTACCAATACTACAATAGCCACTGTACTCCACGTCTTTTCAGTCATAACTCCCTGAAAAGATAATGTCATTCCTAATGCTTGTATTATAGCTAGCACGATAGTTAAGTATCTAGTGTATTGTGTAATTTTCTTTCTTCCTTCTTCCCCTTCTTTAGCAAGCCTCTCTAATGCAGGTATTGCAAAGGTTAAAAGATTCATAATAATGGATGAATTAATATAAGGAGTAATACTCATTGCAAATATTGTAAAGTTGCTAAAGTTTCCTCCTGACATTATGTCAAATAAACTTAACATCCCACCGTCGTTAATATATTCTGCTAAAACTGCAGTATCTATAAAAGGTACTGGTATAAAAGTACCTAATCTATAAACGAACAGCATAATCAAGGTGAATATAATTTTACCTCTTAGTTCTGGAATCTTCCATGCATCCCTCAAGGTAGAAAGCATATTAAATCACCTCAACCTTTCCTCCTGCTGACAAGATTTTTTCTTCAGCAGATTTGCTTATCTTATTCGCTTTTACTGTAAGTGCTACAGTTAATTCTCCGTCTCCAAGTATCTTAACATTACCTAATGCTTTTTTTATTAACCCTACTTGTTTTAATGTTTCTGGACTAATAATAGCATCTTTTTCAAACACATTTAAGTCCTCAACATTGACTATTTGATATTCTGTTTTAAATCTTGCATTTGAAAAACCTCTTTTAGGAAGTCTTCTAGCAAGTGGCATTTGTCCACCTTCGAACCCGATTCTAACTCCGCCACCGGATCTAGAATTCTGTCCATCTTGACCTCTACCGGCTGTTTTACCAAGACCACTACCAGTACCTCTACCTTTTCTTTTCTTCTTCTTAGTAGATCCTTCTGCAGGTTTCAATTCATGTAATCTCATTATCTACACCTCCTTATACTTCTTCTACATCCAGCATAAAGCATACTTTTTTAATCATACCTCTTATTTGAGGTGTATCTTCTTTAATTACTGTTTGCCCTATTTTTTTTAACCCTAAAGCTTCTATAGTAGCAATTTGACCTACTTTTCTGCCAATCTTACTTTTTGTAAGTTTAATCTTTAAACTTGCCAAGGATAATCCCTCCTATCCTAAAATCTCTTCTACAGTTTTACCTCTTTTTTTGGCAACTTCTTCTACAGTTGTCAATTGAGATAAACCAGCCATTGTTGCATTAACCATATTTCTTGCGTTATTTGTTCCAAGAGATTTTGTTCTTATATCTCTAACTCCAGCTAATTCTAATACTGCACGGACTGGACCTCCAGCAATAACACCTGTTCCTTCTCCTGCTGGTTTTAGTAGTACACTTCCTGCACCAAATTTACCGATTATTTGATGAGGTATAGTAGCTTTTACAAGTGGAACTTTTACAAGGTTCTTTTTAGCATCTTCAATACCTTTTCTAATTGCTTCTGGTATTTCTAAAGCTTTACCTATTCCAGCTCCTACATATCCTTTTTCATCTCCAACTATTACTAGACAGCTAAATCTGAAATTTCTACCACCTTTAACAACTTTTGTTACTCTATTGATAGATACTACTCTTTCCTTTAAATCTAAACCGCTAGCATCAATTAATTGTCGCTGCATGGATTAACCTCCTTTTCTTAAAACTTAAGTCCCGCTTCTCTTGCTCCATCTGCAAGTTCTTTAATTCTTCCATGGTATACATAACCACCACGATCAAAAATAACCGTTTCTATACCTTTAGACAATGCTTTCTCTCCGATAATTTTGCCAACAATTTTAGCAACATCTTTATTGCTTGTTGATTCTATTTTGTCTTTCACATCTTTATCAAGAGATGAAGCAGCTACTATAGTTATGCCTTGCACATCATCTACAACTTGAGCGTAAATGTTTAAGTTGCTTCGAAATACATTTAGTCGTGGTTTTTGGCTTGTGCCATTTATTTTAAAACGCAATCTTTTATGTCTATTTTTTCTTACTTTATTCTTTAATGGCTTTTTAATCATTTTGGATTCACTCCTTCTTACTTGCCTGTTTTACCTTCTTTACGTCTGATAACCTCATCCGCATATTTTATACCTTTACCTTTATATGGCTCAGGTGGTCTCTTGCTTCGGATATTTGCAGCATGTCTTCCTACTTCTTCTTTGCTAATCCCTGAGATCGTAATTTTAGTAGTTCCTTCAACAACAGTATCTATTCCTTCTGGATCAATCATCTCAACAGGGTGAGAGTATCCAAGGGCTAATGTTAGCTTGTTACCTTGTTTTTGTGCTCTATATCCTACACCATTTATTTCAAGTTTCTTTTCAAAGCCACTGTTTACTCCTACAACCATGTTGTTTACTAAGGCTCTAGTTAAACCATGTAATGCTCTGTGTTCTTTCTTATCAGAAGGTCGTGACACTGATAGTATTTCTTCGTTCATTTCTATTTTCATATCAGGATGAAATGTTCTTGTCAATTGACCTTTTGATCCTTTAACAGTAACTTCACTACCTTTAATCTCTACACTTACTCCTGATGGAATTGTTATAGGTAATCTTCCTATTCTAGACATTCGTACACCTCCTAATCAAATAATACTGTTACCAAACGTAACAAAGTACCTCTCCGCCGACTCCTACTTTTCTAGCTACTTTGTCAGTAACAAGGCCTTTAGATGTAGATATTATCGCTATCCCTAGACCATTTAATACTTTAGGTAGTTCAGTGTTTTTAGTGTAAACTCTTAGTCCCGGCTTTGAAATTCTTTTAATACCAGTAATTATCTTTTCTTTATTTTCACCATATTTTAAGGCTATTTTAATAGTTCCTTGCTTGTCATCTTCTATATACTCAACTCTTTTAACATAACCTTCTTCTAATAAAATTTTAGCTATAGCCTTCTTTTCATTAGACGCAGGAATTTCAACATATTCATGCTTAGCATTGCTAGCATTTCTTACTCTTGTAAGCATATCTGCAATTGGATCAGTCATCACCATGATTGTGTACCTCCTTCCACTAAATAAATCGATCTACCAACTCGCTTTTTTAACACCTGGGATTTCGCCCTTATAAGCTAATTCTCTGAAGCATATTCTGCATACACCAAATTTTCTTAAATACGCATGAGGTCTTCCGCAAATACGGCATCTATTATAAGCCCTTGTAGAATATTTGGGTGTTTTTTGTTGTTTTTCTACCATTGCTTTTTTAGCCATTAATTATTCCTCCTATTATCTATTAAAAGGCACTCCAAGCAAACTTAATAGTTCTAGTGCTTCTTCATCAGTATTTGCAGTTGTTACAAAAATGATGTCCATACCTCTTATTTGATCTACTTTATCATACTCTATCTCTGGAAAAATTAATTGTTCTTTAATTCCTAAAGCGTAATTTCCTCTTCCATCAAAAGATTTACTTGATACTCCTCTGAAATCTCTAACTCTTGGTAATGCAATATTGAATAATTTGTCGCCAAATTCATACATTCTATCAGATCTTAATGTTACTTTAGTTCCGATATTCATGCCTTCTCTTAGCTTAAAGTTAGAAACTGATTTTTTAGCTTTTGTAATAATTGGTTTTTGTCCAGCAATTATTTCTAGGTCATTGACAGCAGCTTCAAAGGCTTTAGTATTGTCCTTAGCATCACCTAAACCCATGTTAATAATAATCTTTTCTAATTTAGGTACTTCCATAATGTTTTTATAGTTGAATTTTTCCATCAACGCTGGTACTACCTCGTTTAGATATTTATCCTTTAATCTAGGCATTTATCGTACCTCCTTCCCGACTACTTGTTAAATGTTTCGCCACACTTTTTGCAATATCTTACTTTTGTTCCATCTTCTAAAGCTTTCTTGCCAACACGAACACCTTTTTTACAACTATCACAATATAATAGTACATTAGATGCATGTATCTTACCTTCTTGCTTGATGATTCCGCCTTGCTGTACTTTTTGTGAAGGTTTCATGTGTTTTGTCACAACATTCACACCTTCAACAATCACTCTATTCTCTTTAGGAAAAACTGATAAGACCTTACCTTTAACGCCTTTGCTTTTACCTGAATTAACCATTACCATATCATCTTTTTTTACATGGACCTTATTTCCCAATCCAGTCACCTCCTCTTAAAGTACCTCTGGTGCTAGTGACAATATTTTCATGAACTTTTTTTCTCTAAGTTCTCTAGCTACAGGGCCAAATATACGAGTCCCTCTAGGTTGTTTGTCATCTTTAATAATAACAGCAGCATTTTGATCAAAGGCAATGTAACTACCATCATTTCTTCTATTGGACTTTTTTGTCCTTACTACTACTGCTTTTACTACATCACCTTTTTTAACAACACCGCCTGGCGTTGCACTTTTTACAGAACAAACAATTATATCTCCTGCTCTTGCATATCTTTTACCTGAACCACCAAGAACTCTAATACATAATAATTCTTTAGCGCCAGTATTGTCTGCAACTTTCAATCTGGATTCTTGTTGTATCATTATTGACTACCTCCTTTCAGCACAAATTAATTATTGAGCCTTCTCAAGAATATTTAATAATCTCCATCTTTTATCTTTACTTAAAGGTCTTGTTTCCATTATTTTTACAGTATCGCCGATATTACATTGATTCTGCTCGTCATGGGCTTTTAACTTAGTTGTTTTCTTAACCCTTTTATTGTAAAGAGGATGCTTTACAAAAGTTTCTACAGCAACTACAATAGTTTTGTCCATTTTATCGCTGACGACTTTACCGACTCTTGTCTTTCTAAATGCTCTTTCCACAAGTCAGACCTCCTTCTATTTATTATGCTTCTATAGCTTTTATTTCACGTTCTCTGAGAATAGTTTTCACTCTAGCATAGCTTCTTTTTACTTCTCTTATTCTCATTGGATTATCCAATTGTCCTGTTGCCAATTGAAATCTTAAATTGAATAATTCCTCTTTTAAATCTACTATTTTTTGATTCAACTCTGGAGTTGTAAGTTCTTTTATTTCTCTAGCTTTCATTGGATTCACCACCCACTTCCTCATCAAAATCTTTACGAGTTACAAACTTTGTTTTTATAGGTAGTTTATGCATTGCAAGTCTCATTGCTTCACGTGCCAATTCTTCTGATACCCCAGCAATTTCAAACATTACTCTTCCTGGTTTTACTACGGCCACCCAATATTCGGGAGATCCTTTACCAGAACCCATACGAGTTTCTGCTGGTTTTTTTGTTACGGGTTTGTCTGGGAAAATCTTGATCCAAACTTGCCCACCTCTTTTTATATATCTAGTCATAGCTATACGAGCAGCTTCTATCTGGTTTGAAGTAATCCAACCAGGCTCTAAAGCTTGAATTGCATAATCACCATAAGTTATTTTATTGCCTCGAGTGGCCTTGCCTTTCATACGACCTCTGAACACTCTTCTTCTCTTTACTCTTTTAGGCATTAACATGCGGTATCCTCCTTCCTTAGTTCTTCTTATTTATCTTTTTTTTCAGGAAGAACTTCTCCTTTATTTATCCACACTTTTACTCCAACTTTTCCGAAAGTAGTGTTTGCTTCAGCAAAACCATATTCGATGTCAGCTCGAAGCGTTTGAAGTGGTACTCTTCCTTCACTATAATGTTCGGATCGAGCCATTTCAGCGCCATTCAATCTCCCTGATACGCCTGTTTTGATTCCTATTGCACCAAATCTCATTGCTCTACTCATAGCTTGCTTCATTGCTCTTCTAAAAGATATTCTTCTTTCTAATTGAGAGGCTATGTTTTCTGCTACAAGTTGTGCATCTACGTCTACTTGTTTTACTTCTACGATATTAATAAATACATTCTTTTCTGTCATTTTCGCGATAGTTTGTTTTAACGCTTCAATTCCAGCTCCACCTTTACCAATGATCATACCTGGCTTTGCAGTGAAAATGTGAATTTTAACTCTATTTGCATATCTCTCAATATCTATCTTAGATATACCAGCTTTGAACTGAGATTTTTTGATAAACTTTCTTATCTTGTTATCTTCTATTAATAAATCAGCAAAATCTTTATCCTTGGCATACCATCTAGCACTCCAGTCTCTAATAACTCCAACTCTTAAACCGTGCGGATTGACTTTTTGTCCCACTAATTAACCCCTCCTTACTCTTTTTCTTTTAAGACAACAGCTATATGACTGCTTCTCTTTTTGATTACAGATGCTCTACCCATAGATCCAGCTCTAAATCTCTTTAATGTTGGTCCTTGGTTGGCACAAATTTCTGCTACATAAAGTTTAGCAGGATCCATATCAAAATTATTCTCAGCATTTGCTGCAGCAGACTTTACTAACTTATCTACAACCTTAGCTGCTTTATTTGGCATTAAGGCTAGAATGTTAACTGCTTCGCCTAAATTTTTTCCTCTAATTAAATCTATAACTAATTTTGCTTTTCTAGGGGAAATCCCTACGTATTTAACGATAGCTTTAGCTTCCAATTAGTATACCTCCTTCCAAAGCCTATTTTCTAACACCTGAAGTTTTTTCTCCTGCATGACCTCTAAATGTTCTAGTAGGAGCAAATTCACCTAACTTATGACCTACCATATCTTCAGATATATAAACGGGAACATGTTTTCTTCCATCATAAACTGCAATAGTATGACCTACCATTTGCGGGAATATCGTAGAACTTCTAGACCAAGTTTTCAAAACTTTTTTTTCATTATTTAAGTTCATATCTTCTACTCTCTTTAATAATCGTTCGTCTACAAAAGGTCCTTTTTTTAATGATCTGCTCATGTATTATATACCTCCTCTCAATTACTATTTTTTTCTTCTACGGATTATATATTTATCTGAATTCTTATGTTTCTTTCTTGTCTTGTACCCTAATGCTGGTTTTCCCCAAGGAGTTGACGGTCCTGGTCTACCAATCGGAGCTTTACCTTCACCACCACCGTGAGGGTGATCATTAGGATTCATTACTGATCCTCTAACAGTTGGTCTAATCCCCATGTGTCTTGTTCGTCCAGCTTTACCAATTCTGATATTGCTGTGATCTATATTTCCGACTTGTCCGACAGTAGCTCTACATTCTATCCTTACCATTCTCATTTCACCTGAAGGTAATCTTAGTATAGCATAACTTCCTTCTTTAGCCATAAGTTGCGCGTAAGCTCCAGCAGATCTTACCATCTGGCCACCTTTACCTGTTTTAAGTTCAACATTATGAACAATAGTACCAACTGGTATGCTCATTAAAGGCATTGCATTTCCATTTCTAATGTCTACTTTATCTCCAGATACAACAGTGTCTCCAACTTTCAAGTTTAAAGGTGCAATGATATATCTTTTTTCACCATCAGCATAATGTAATAAGGCAATATTTGATGATCTGTTTGGATCGTATTCTATAGTAGCAACTTTAGCAGGTACACCATCTTTATTTCTTTTAAAATCTATAATTCTGTATTTTCTTTTTTCTCCGCCACCTCTATGTCTGACGGTAATTTTTCCTTGACTATTTCTTCCACCTGAACTTTTTAATGGTTCTAATAAGGATTTTTCAGGAGTGTCTGTAGTTATCTCATCGAAAGTACTAACACTCATGTTCCTTCTACCAGCGGAAGTAGGTTTGTATACTTTAATACCCATCTATTCTTACCTCCTTGTGCTATGGATAAACAATTACTTTAGATACCTTCAAAGAATTGAATTTCTTTGCTGTCTTCAGTAAGCTTAACAATTGCTTTTTTCCAGTCTGCTCTTTTCCCAACATATTTTCCTTGTCTTTTCATTTTACCGTTCATATTCATTGTATACACTTTTTCCACTTTAACTCCAAAAACTGCTTCAACTGCATTCTTAATTTGAACTTTGTTTGCTTTCTTATCTACTTTAAAAGAGTATTTCTTCTGACTCATATCATCCATGCTTTTTTCAGTTACGATTGGCTTTACTATAATATCATGAGGGCTTAACATTACGCGTACACCTCCTCAATTTTTTGAGCAGCTTCTTTTGTTAAGACTAAGTTGTAGTATTTTAACATATCATAAACATTTAAAGTATCCACTGTAGCTACTGCAATACCTTGAATATTACTTGATGATTTGTATACATTGTCATTGTTTTCTGCTAGTACTATTAATGCTTTTTTTGCATTGATATTGTTCAACACTCGTATCATGTCTTTTGTTTTTGGTGAATCGAAGTTTAAACCATCAATTACAGTTAATTCATTTTCTAAAACTTTAGATGAAAATACTGATTTCATAGCTAATCTTCTCATCTTTTTATTTACTTTTTGAGAGTAATCTCTTGGTTTTGGAGCAAAAATTACGCCGCCGCCTTTCCAAATAGGAGATCTGATACTCCCTGCTCTAGCTCGTCCTGTACCTTTTTGTTTCCATGGCTTTCTTCCGCCGCCTCGTACTTCTGCTCTTGTTTTTGCTGATTGTGTCCCTTGCCTTTTGTTAGCGAGTAGTGCTACAACCACTTGATGAACAACAGCTTCATTAGGTTCAATACCAAATATATCATCACTTAGATTGATTTCTTCTATCTTTTCACCTTTAATATTCAAAACATCTACTTTTGCCATTTCAAGTCCTCCTTCCTCAAATTACTTTGAGTTCTTAACTGTATCCTTGATAGTGACTAAGCTTCCTCTTATACCAGGAACTGCACCTTTAACTAATAACAGGTTCCTATCAAGATCTACTTTAACCACTTCTAAATTTTGCACAGTAACTTTTACATTACCCATGTGTCCAGGTAATTTTTTGCCTTTTCTAACTCTTGAAGGGCTAGAAGATCCACCCATCGAACCTGGGCTTCTATGGTATTTAGAACCGTGAGCCATAGGACCTGTAGATTGACCATGTCTTTTAATAACTCCAGCAAAACCTTTACCTTTAGTTGTACCTGTAACGTCAATTTTGTCTCCATCAGCAAATACATCAGCTTTTATTTCTTGACCAACTTCTAAATCAGATGTGTCATCTAATCGAAATTCTCTTAATATCTTCATGTAATCAACGTTGAATTTTTCAAAATGACCTTTGATAGGTTTTGTTATTTTACTTTCTTTTACTTGTTTATAACCAAGCTGAACTGCTTTGTAGCCTTCTACTTCATCATTTTTAATTTGCACTACTTTGCATGGACCAGCTTCTATTACTGTTACAGGTATTAATTGACCTTCTTCATTAAAGATCTGTGTCATACCAAGTTTTCTACCAATAATAGCTTTCTTCAATCGTTACACCTCCTGTATTAGCGGATTGCTTTTGCAATCATAATAGTTAATTTATAGCTTTATTTCAATATCAACACCAGCTGGCAGATCCAGTCTCATAAGAGCATCTACTGTTTTTGGCGTTGGATTCAAAATGTCAACTAGTCTTTTATGAGTTCTCATTTCAAATTGTTCTCTAGAATCTTTGTACTTATGAACTGCTCTAAGGATAGTAATAATTTCTTTGTTCGTCGGAAGTGGCACTGGACCTGACACCTCAGCACCAGTTCTCTTTGCTGTTTCCACTATCTTCATTGCAGATTGATCTAACACCTTATGATCATACGCTTTAAGTCTAATTCTAATTTTTTGTTTTGCCATAACTAAATTCCCCTCCTCAAATATTTATTCTTAGGTGCGAATTATACCACGGGGAACACCCAGCCTGGTGTATCATAATAAAATTATAATAAAATTCCCTTAGTACTGTCGCCCGATTCATGATCTGGACATACTCCATGGAAATTTCCTATCAGATAGCTACCTTCCATTTCATCGCGTAAAGTCACAGCTTCAATATTATATAATATATACATATATAAAACAAGGTATTTGAGATTTTTTTTTTGTTTTTTGGTTATTTATTTTAAAAACGCATGTACAAAGTAAAAGGACCCTTAGGCCCTTTTAAAGATTATGCAATTATTTCTGCTATTACTCCTGATCCTACTGTTCTACCGCCTTCTCTGATGGCAAATCTTAAACCTTCTTCGATTGCTATTGTAGTGATTAGTTCTATTGTCATTGTGATGTCATCTCCTGGCATTACCATTTCTGCTCCGCCTGCTAAGTCGATGATACCTGTTACATCTGTTGTTCTAAAGTAAAACTGTGGTCTGTATCCGTTAAAGAATGGTGTATGTCTTCCACCCTCTTCTTTTGTCAGTACATATACTTGCGCTGTGAATTTTGTATGTGGATTAATTGTTCCTGGCTTTGCAAGTACTTGACCTCTTTCGATGTCTTTTCTCTCAACACCTCTTAGTAATGCTCCTATATTATCTCCTGCTACTGCTGAATCTAATAGTTTTCTGAACATTTCTACTCCTGTTACAGTTACTTTTCTTCTTTCATCTGTTAAGCCAATGATTTCAACTTCTTCTCCAACTTTGATAGTTCCTCTTTCAACTTTTCCTGTCGCTACTGTTCCTCTACCAGTAATTGAGAACACATCCTCAACTGGCATCAAGAAAGGCTTATCTGTTGGTCTTTCTGGTTCTGGTATAAATGAATCTACTTCACTCATTAATTGAAGAATTTTATCTGCCCATTCACCTTCTGGATTTTCTAATGCTTTTAATGCACTTCCTACTACGATTGGTGTATCGTCTCCTGGAAATTCATATTCTGTTAATAATTCTCGTACTTCCATTTCTACTAGTTCTATTAGTTCTTCGTCATCTACCATATCTGCTTTGTTTAAAAATACAACAATATATGGTACGCCTACTTGTCTTGATAATAATATATGCTCTCTAGTTTGTGGCATTGGACCATCTGCTGCACTTACTACTAATATTGCTCCATCCATCTGTGCTGCTCCTGTTATCATGTTCTTTACATAATCTGCATGACCTGGACAATCTACATGGGCATAATGTCTGTTATCTGTTTCATATTCTACGTGAGATGTAGAAATTGTGATTCCTCTTTCTCTTTCTTCTGGCGCTTTGTCGATGTTGTCAAATGATACTGCTGATCCTGTACCATACTTTTTGTTAAGCACTGTCGTAATCGCTGCAGTAAGTGTTGTCTTACCATGATCTACGTGTCCTATTGTTCCGATATTTACGTGAGGTTTATTTCTCTCAAATTTTGCTTTTCCCATTCTTTATTCCTCCTTAATATATAAATTACTTTTTACCTTCAATAATTTTTTCTGAAACACTCTTAGGCACATCTTCATAATGGTGGAATTCCATTGATGAAACTCCTCTTCCTTGTGTTTTGCTTCGTAGGTCTGTCGTATACCCAAACATTTCAGATAATGGTACAAATCCTCTGATTACTTGAACTCCATTTCTTGGTTCCATTCCTTCTATCTTACCTCTTCTGGAATTAATGTCTCCAATAATGTCTCCCATGTACTCTTCAGGAACTGTCACTTCTAATTTAAATATTGGTTCTAATATTGTAGGATTTGCTTTTTTGCAACCATCTTTAAATGCCATAGAGCCAGCTATTTTAAATGCCATTTCAGATGAATCTACATCATGATATGATCCATCTAATAGTGTTACCTTAATGTCAAGCACAGGATATCCTGCTAAAACACCATTGTCTAATGCTTCTCTAATTCCTTGATCAACTGGACCAATAAATTCTTTAGGAATGCTTCCACCAACAATTTTATTTACAAACTCATAACCTTTACCTGCTTCTTGTGGTTCAATTTCAATAACTACATGACCGTATTGTCCTTTACCACCAGATTGTTTTGCATACTTCATTTCAGAACGAACATTTTTCCTTATGGTTTCTTTATAGGCTACTTGTGGTGCCCCTACATTAGCTTCTACCTTGAATTCTCTCATCATTCTGCTTACGATAATATCTAAGTGAAGCTCTCCCATACCTGAAATAATAGTTTGTCCTGTCTCGTCATCAGTAAAAGTCTTAAAAGTTGGGTCTTCTTCGGCTAATTTCTGTAATGCTACACCCATTTTTTCTTGACCAGCTTTTGTTTTAGGTTCAATTGCAACAGAAATTACTGGTTCTGGGAACACCATTTTTTCTAATACAATTGGATGGTTTTCATCACATAAAGTATCACCTGTTGTTGTATCTTTTAGCCCAACTGCTGCGGCTATATCTCCAGTATATACTTTTGTAATTTCTTCTCTATGATTTGCATGCATTTGAAGGATTCGACCAATTCGCTCTCTTTTTTCCTTGGTTGAATTATAAACGTAAGAGCCAGAGTTCAACACTCCTGAGTATACTCTAAAGAAAGCAAGTTTTCCTACAAATGGATCTGTCATAATTTTGAATGCTAGAGCCGAAAAAGGACCATCATCTTCTGGTAATCTCGCTTCTTCTTCATTAGTTTTTAAGCTTATTCCTTTGATAGCAGGAATATCTAATGGAGACGGCATATAATCGATAACAGCATCCAACAGTATCTGTACGCCTTTGTTCTTATAAGAAGAACCACAAGTAACTGGTATGATTTTCACGTCAACAGTACCTTTTCTAAGTGCTTCTTTTAGTTCTTCTTTATTTGGCTCTTCACCTTCTAAATATTTATTCATTAACACATCGTCAAATTCTGCAACAGCTTCAAATAATCCATCTCTATATTCTTTAGCTAATTCTATCATATCTTCAGGTATTTCAGTAATTTCTACGTCATTACCTAAATCATCTTTATACATGTGTGCTTTCATCTCAATTAAATTAATAATTCCCACAAAAGTATCTTCTTTGCCAATAGGTAATTGTATTGGCACTGCATTGGTTTTTAATCTATCTCTCATCATTTCTACTACATTATAAAAATCAGCACCTATTGTGTCCATTTTATTAACGTATGCCATTCTTGGTACGTGGTATTTATCTGCTTGGCGCCATACAGTTTCTGACTGCGGTTCTACACCACCCTTAGCACAGAAAACAGCAACAGAACCATCAAGAACTCTTAAGGATCTTTCTACTTCGACTGTGAAGTCAACGTGTCCTGGTGTGTCTATTATATTTATTCTATGACCATTCCATTGGGCAGTAGTAGCAGCAGAGGTAATTGTTATACCTCTCTCCTGCTCTTGTTCCATCCAATCCATTTGAGAAGCTCCTTCATGAGTTTCTCCAATTTTATGAATTTTTCCGGAATAAAATAATATTCTTTCTGTGGTAGTGGTTTTCCCTGCGTCAATATGAGCCATAATGCCAATATTTCTAGTTTTTTCTAATGGAAATTCTCTAGACACAGTATCCATCCCTTTCGTAATTACAAATTATTTATTTTACCATTTATAATGTGCGAATGCTTTATTAGCATCTGCCATTTTATGAGTATCTTCTTTTTTCTTAACAGCAGCTCCTGAATTATTAATAGCGTCTAATAATTCGCCAGCTAATCTTTCTTGCATTGTTTTCTCATGTCTAAGTCTTGAATATTTAACTAACCATCTTAGTCCTAATGCTTGACGTCTATCAGTTCTAACTTCCATTGGCACTTGGTATGTTGCTCCACCAACTCTTCTAGCTTTAACTTCAAGAACTGGCATGATATTATTTAAAGCCTCTTCAAATACTTCTAAAGCATCTCTATCTGATTTTTCTTTTACTATATCAAATGCTCCATATACGATACCTTGAGACACACCTTTTTTCCCATCTAACATGATATTGTTAACTAATTTAGTAACAACAATACTATTATATAACGGATCAGGCAAAACAGATCTTTTACTTACAGGTCCTTTTCTTGGCACTTTGCTTCCCTCCTTAACTTAAAATTCATGGGTACTCGACATTTATGCTGCCGTTGTGCTTATATTGTTTACTATATTAAATAAAGAGTTTCCTTTATATAGTATCTTCATCGCACTAACTTTTAGGTTTCTTGGCACCATATTTAGATCGAGCTTGTTTTCTATTTTGTACTCCAGCAGTGTCAAGTGCTCCCCTAATAATTCTATATCTTACACCAGGTAAATCCTTAACTCTACCACCTTTAATCAAAACAACACTATGTTCTTGTAGGTTATGACCAATTCCTGGAATGTAACAAGTTACTTCAGTTCCATTTGTAAGTCTTACCCTAGCAATTTTTCTAAGTGCAGAGTTTGGCTTTTTAGGTGTAGTAGTTCTAACAGCTGTACAAACACCTCTCTTTTGAGGATTTGCTTTTAGTGCAGGAGTTTTAGATTTGATTTCTGCTCTTTCTCTCCCATTTTTAACAAGCTGATTTATAGTTGGCATTTTTTCACCTCCTTAGATTTGTTTTATATAGAATGCTGTACTCCTTAAACGACCCCTCATAATAGAGGGGTCAAAAACAGCTAATTCTCTAGTCATTTACTATAGCGGCAGTGGCGGTTTTTCTGTGAATACCACATGCTTTACCCAATTCATCCATATTGTCAACATAGACTAATGGAACTTCATTTTGCTTACAAAGTTTTTCTACTTCAACTACTATATGATGATCAACATCATTAGCAAGATACACTATTTTGGCTTTGCCACTCTTAACCATCTTCAAGGTTTGTTTTGTTCCTACTACATTTCTAACAACCCTAATTTGATCAAGCATGATATATCCTCCTCTTGTACAAACATTCGCTTATGATTTTATCACTTGGATTTTTCTGTGTCAACACTTAAAATTTCACCTTCTAAGGGTTTTTCACTTTCTTCGTCACTATTAATATTCTCTACATTGTCATCTGCTATGTTTTCGTCTTCTAAAATCTCAACATTTCTATAGGATTTTACTCCTGTACCTGCTGGAACTAGTTTTCCAATTATTACATTTTCCTTGAGTCCTACTAGAGGATCACGTTTACCTTTAATTGCGGCATCTGTTAAAACTCTGGTAGTCTCTTGGAATGAAGCAGCTGATAAGAATGAATCAGTAGCAAGTGAAGCTTTGGTAATCCCAAGTAATACCCTGGAAGCCGTAGCAGGTTCTCCACCCATTTCTTTGACTCTTGTATTTTCTTCTTCAAAAGTAAATATATCAATTAGCCCACCTGGTAAAAGGGTTGTATCTCCAGCTTCTTCTATCTTAACTTTCCTAAGCATTTGTCTTACTATTGTTTCAATGTGTTTATCGTTTATATGAACGCCTTGCATACGGTAAACTTTTTGAACCTCTTGAAGTAAATATCGTTGGACACCATGGATTCCTTTAATTGCAAGGATATCATTAGGATTAATTGAACCTTCTGTTATTTCATCTCCAGCTTCAATAATATCTCCTTCATATACTTTTAATCTAGATCCATATGGAATAGGATATACCTTTTCCTCAGTATCACGTGTAACTACAACTTCTTTTCTCTTCTTAGTTTCTCTTAATGATACTGCACCTGCTATCTCTGATATTATAGCTAAACCTTTAGGTTTTCTAGCCTCAAATAGTTCTTCTATTCTTGGAAGACCTTGAGTAATATCCTCAGCAGTCGCTACTCCACCAGTATGGAATGTTCTCATGGTTAACTGAGTACCCGGTTCTCCAATGGATTGAGCAGCAATAATTCCTACAGCCTCTCCAATTTTTACTGGTTTCCAAGTAGTTAAATCAACACCATAGCATTTTGTACATACTCCAATCTTACATTGGCAATTTGTAACTGATCGAATCATTACATGTTTCATTCCTAGTAAATGAATCTTATCAGCTATATCTGTAGTGATAATTTCATTTTTCTTTACTAGCAATTCTCCCGTGTTTTCATCTATGATATCTTCAAATGCATATCTTCCTTTTATTCTATCTCGTAAAGTTTCAATTACTTCACCGCTGTCCTCAATATCATTTGCTTTATATCCTTGTGAAGCTCCACAATCTTCTTCCTTAACTATAACATCCTGGCTGACATCTACCAATCTTCTAGTTAAATATCCTGAATCGGCAGTTCTAAGTGCCGTATCAGCCAAACCTTTTCTAGCGCCATGAGTAGATATAAAGAATTCTAGTACATTAAGCCCTTCACGGAAGTTCGATCTTATAGGCAATTCTATAATTTTACCTGATGGACTAGCCATCAAGCCCCTCATTCCAGCTAACTGTCTAATCTGATTTCTACTACCTCTCGCTCCTGAGTTAGCCATCATATTGATTGGGTTCAGTGGATCTAAGTTGTCCATAAGTGCATCTGTAACATAATTAGTCGTATTAGTCCATATTTCAATTACTTTTTCATATCTCTCATCTTCTGATATAAGTCCTCGTCTAAACATCTTCTGAACTTTATCAACTTCTATATCAGCTTCTTTTAATAATTGAGGTTTTTCTTTTGGCACATTCATATCACTGACCCCGACAGTAACCGCACCCACAGTGGAATAATGGAAACCCATTTTTTTAATATTATCTAATGCTAATGACGTATCTGTAGGTCCATGTACTTCATAGCACTTCTCTACAATATATGATAAATGTTTTTTATCCACTAAAGTATCAACCTCTAATAAAAATAAGTCATCTATAGTTTCTCTTTTTATTATACCAAGGTCTTGAGGTATTATTTCATTAAATAAAAATCTACCTACAGTACTCTCTACTATTCTACTTTGTGTTTTACCATCAATTTCTTTATATAATCTGGTTTTAACTCTACTGTGTAGTGAAACGACCTTGTTTTGATAAGCTCTTTCCATTTCACTAATATCTGAAAATATTTTACCTTCTCCAACTGAACCAGATACCTCTAATGTTAAATAGTATGACCCTAAAATCATATCTTGTGTCGGACTTACTACTGGGCTACCGTCTTGTGGTTTAAGTATATTATTTGATGCAAGCATTAAAAACCTTGCTTCTGCTTGAGCTTCTACAGATAATGGCACGTGAACCGCCATCTGATCTCCATCAAAATCTGCATTATATGCAGTACATACTAAAGGATGAAGTTTTATTGCCTTACCTTCTACTAGTATTGGTTCGAAAGCTTGAATTCCAAGCCTATGCAATGTTGGAGCTCTATTTAACATTACTGGGTGCTCTTTAATTACTTCTTCTAAAACGTCCCAAACTTCTGGTCTTAATCTTTCAACCATCCTCTTAGCACTTTTAATATTTTGCGAGAATTTCTGTTTAACTAGTTCTCTCATTACAAAAGGTTTAAATAATTCTACAGCCATTTCTTTAGGTAAACCACATTGATACATTTTTAGTTCTGGTCCTACAACAATAACAGATCTTCCTGAATAATCTACCCTTTTACCAAGTAGATTCTGCCTAAATCGTCCTTGTTTACCCTTTAACATATCACTAAGTGATTTTAAAGGTCTATTTCCAGGGCCTGTGACTGGTCGCCCTCTTCTACCATTATCAATTAATGCATCTACTGCCTCTTGAAGCATTCTTTTTTCATTTTGAACGATAATATCTGGCGCATCAAGATCTAATAATCTCTTGAGTCTATTGTTTCTATTAATAACTCTTCTATATAAGTCATTTAAATCAGATGTAGCAAACCTACCTCCATCGAGTTGAACCATTGGTCTTAACTCTGGCGGAATAACAGGAATTGCATCCATAATCATCCATTCAGGTTTGTTTCCCGAGGTTCTAAACGCCTCAATAGTTTCAAGTCTTCTGACAGTTCTAATTTTCTTTTGTCCAGAACTATTTTTCAATTCTTCTCTAAGAATTTTTGATTCTTTCTCTAATTCAATTTTGCCTAGTAGCTCTTGAATAGCTTCTGCTCCAATTTTAGCTTGAAACTTATTCCCGTATTTTTCTTTATATTCCCGATATTCTCTCTCAGTCAAAAGTTGTTTATAGGATAACGGAGTGTTCCCTGGCTCAGTTATAATATAAGATGCAAAATAAATGACCTTTTCAAGTGCTCTAGGTGATATTTCTAATACTAATCCCATTCTACTAGGTATGCCTTTAAAATACCAAATATGAGTGACTGGAGCTGCAAGTTCTACGTGTCCCATTCTCTCTCTTCTTACTTTTGATCTTGTTACCTCAACCCCACAATTTTCACAGATAATTCCTTTATATCTTACTCTTTTGTATTTACCACAGTGACATTCCCAATCTTTTTGAGGCCCAAATATTTTCTCACAAAACAACCCTTCCTTTTCAGGTTTAAGTGTTCTGTAATTAATAGTTTCTGGTTTTTTAACCTCTCCTCTAGACCATTCACGTACTTTTTCTGATGAAGCTAACCCAATTTTCATTGATTTAAAATCAAAGAATTCGTTCAAGGAGTCCTCTCCCTTCTAATTTTGTTTTTTACTACACCGAATCTATAATAATATCCAAATGGAAATCCACCTGAATGAATTACGATATTACTAATATCTTATTTAATATTTTTCTTCTTAATACTCTTCCATGTCACCTATAAAATCATCTACATCTATTTCCTCATCCAAAAATTCATCTTCTTCTATACTCATGTTACTTAAATCTTCTTCTATGACTTCTTTACCTGCTAAATCTATTCCTAAACTATCTAATACTTCAGTAGCTTCTGCTAATTCTTCTTCTACTTGTATTACATCCTCATTTTCAGTTAATACTGATACATCTAACCCTAGACTTTGAAGTTCTTTAATCAACACCTTAAATGATTCTGGCACGCCTGGAGTAGGGATGTTTTCTCCTTTTACTATGGCCTCATAAGCCTTAACACGGCCTACTACATCATCGGATTTTACAGTTAATATTTCCTGTAGTGTATGAGCTGCTCCATATGCTTCTAGGGCCCAAACTTCCATCTCTCCGAATCTTTGTCCGCCAAATTGTGCTTTTCCACCTAAAGGTTGTTGTGTAACTAATGAGTATGGTCCTGTAGACCTTGCATGCATCTTATCATCAACTAAATGATGTAGTTTTAAAATATACATATAACCAACAGTTACTCTATTATCAAAAGGCTCACCAGTTCTACCGTCATATAGTTGTACTTTACCATCTCTAGAAAGATTAGCTTGCTCTAAAACATCCATAATGTCATTTTCACTAGCTCCATCAAAGACAGGAGTAGCAATGTTCCAGTTTAATGCTTTTGCTGCGAGCCCCATATGCACTTCTAATACCTGTCCTATATTCATACGAGATGGCACACCTAGTGGGTTTAAAACGATCTCTAATGGAGTTCCATCAGGTAAGAATGGCATATCTTCTTCTGGTAATATTCTAGATATAACACCTTTGTTTCCATGTCTTCCGGCAATCTTGTCACCTACAGATATTTTCCTCTTGCTAGCAATATATACTCTAACTAGTTGATTTACTCCTGGTTTAAGATCTTCATCTTTATTTTCCCTTGAAAAAACTTTAACGTCGACAATTATTCCTGTTTCACCATGAGGTACTCTTAGCGAAGTATCTCTTACTTCTCTAGCTTTCTCTCCAAATATAGCTCGTAGTAATTTTTCTTCTGCTGTAAGCTCTGTTTCACCTTTTGGTGTAACTTTTCCTACGAGAATATCGTCAGAACGTACTTCTGCCCCGATTCGAATAATTCCTCTTTCATCTAAATTCTTTAAGGAATCTTCACCTACATTTGGTATGTCTCTAGTAATTTCTTCAGGACCTAATTTCGTCTCTCTTGCTTCAGATTCAAATTCTTCTATATGAATGGATGTAAATACATCTTCTTTTACTAATTTTTCACTAATTAAAATCGCATCTTCATAGTTATATCCTTCCCATGTCATAAAACCTAACAAGATATTTCTACCAAGTGCTAACTCACCTTGATCTATAGATGGACCATCTGCAATAATTTGGCCTTTTTCGATTTTTTCTCCAATCTTAACAATTGGTCTTTGATTGATACAAGTACCTTGATTTGATCTCTTAAACTTTAGAATTGTATAATTTTCCTTAATGCCACTATCTGTTTTAATGACAATTTCCTTCGACGATACCTTGTCTACCACTCCTGAATTTCTAGCAAGTATACATGCTCCTGAATCTCTCGCAGCTGTATGTTCCATACCTGTACCAATTATAGGTGCTTGAGGTATTAATAAAGGCACTGCTTGTCTTTGCATGTTTGCGCCCATTAACGCTCTATTAGCATCATCATTTTCTAAGAATGGTATTAAAGCTGTTGCCACAGAAACAATTTGCTTAGGTGAAATATCCATGTAATGAACTTTGTCTGGTGAAACTGTAACAAAATCTCTTTTTAAACCTGCTCTACCTGTTACCTTTTCCCTTGCAAACGTCTTATCTTCATTTAGCGGTTCATTAGCTTGAGCTATTGTATAAAAACCTTCTTCATCAGCAGTTACAAAATGAATATCATCATGTACAATTCCATTTTCTACTCTTCTATATGGTGTTTCAATAAACCCATAATCGTTGACTCTGGCGTAGGTACTCAAAGATCCTATCAACCCTATATTTGGGCCTTCAGGCGTCTCTATTGGGCACATTCTTCCATAATGTGAGTGGTGAACATCTCTTACCTCAAAGCCTGCTCTTTCTCTACTGAGTCCGCCAGGTCCTAATGCAGATAATCTTCTTTTGTGTGTCAACTCTGCCAAAGGATTATTTTGATCCATAAATTGCGATAGCTGTGAGCTACCAAAAAACTCTTTAATTGCTGCATTCACAGGTCTAATATTGATCAATCCCTGAGGTTGGATAGCCTCACTATCTTGGATAGTCATTCTTTCTCTGACTACCCGCTCCATCCTTGACAGGCCAATTCTAAATTGGTTTTGTAACAACTCTCCCACAGAACGGAGTCTTCTATTTCCCAAATGATCTATATCATCGATATTTCCAATACCGTAGTTCAATCCTAAATTGTAGTTTACAGATGCAAATATATCTTGAATTAATATGTGTTTTGGAACTAATTCATCCATTCTAGAAATAAATTCTTCTCTTTTTTCGCTACTGCTTTTATCTGTACCAAGAATTTCTTCTAAAATACTATGGTTAACAAATTTATCTATATCTATATCGCTAATATCGAAGGGTAAATCTTGTTCGCTTAACTCTACAAACCCATTACCTAGTATAACAACTGGTTTATCTTCAATTAATATTTCAACTTTATTTATACCAACATTTTGTATCTCCCAAGCTACCTTTACGTCAATGATTTCATTTTTTTCGCAAATAATTTCGCCAGTTTTAGGATTAATTACATTGGCATAAGGTTTTTTACCTATCAATCTAGTTGCTATTGACAGTTTTTTGTTAAACTTATATCTCCCTACCCTAGCTAAATCGTATCTTCTCGGATCAAAAAACATGCTGTTTAAAAGAGATTGAGCACTATCTACAGTAGGAGGTTCACCTGGTCTCAATCGTTTATATATTTCTAGCAAACCTTCTTCCCTATTCTCAGCACTATCTTTTTCTAGTGTTGCTAATAATCTTAGATCTTCACCAAATAAATCTATTATTTGTTGATTGCTGCCTAACCCAAAAGTTCTTAGCATTACAGTAATAGGTAATTTTCTCGTTCTATCTACCCTAACATATAAAATATCATTAGAATCTGTTTCATACTCTAACCAAGCACCCCTATTAGGTATTACTTGTGATGAATACAATCTTTTTCCTGTTTTATCAATTTCTTGAGAGTAATATGAACCTGGAGACCTTACTAATTGACTTACTATAACTCTTTCCGCTCCATTAATAATAAACGTTCCATTTTCAGTCATAATTGGAAAGTCAGCCATAAAAACACTTTGCTCTTTTACTTCATTAGTTTCTTTGTTAATAAGCCTAACTCTAACTTTTAAAGACGTGGAATAAGATGCATCTCTCTCTTTGCATTCTTCAATAGAATACTTTGGTTCTCCATCTAATTTGTAGTCAATAAATTCCAATATGAGGTTTCCAGTATAATCTGTTATTGGACTAATGTCTTCAAACACTTCTTTTAAACCTTTGTTTAAAAACCAATTATAAGAATTAACTTGTAACTCAATTAGGTTAGGAATACCTACTACCTCTTTAATTCTAGAAAAGCTCATTCTCTCTTTATTGCCAACCTTAATAGGATGCGCCATCCTTAATTCACCCCTCGCTTAAAGTAAAATAGCCAAAAGTATAAGTACTTTCAAATATTATATTTTTCATACTTTCTTTTGGTCAATTTTGATGTTACATATGCTTTATGTCCTTTTTTACCATATTTTATTCATAAATAGGCATAAAAATCCTTATTGATGCAATTTACAATGCTATCACAATGTTAGATTCAAGTCAATACTTTTTGATTAATAATTTTAAATTTTTACTATAGCCTTTGTTTATCTACACTCATTTGACAAAAAATCTTTATATGTTCTCTGAAGTCCTTCTCATAGTAAAAAAATAAAGCGAGTTATATTTACTCGCTTTATCTCAATATTAACGTCATTGACTTGTTCGAGACTATTTTACTTCTACAGAACCGCCAACTTCTTCAATTTTAGCTTTAATAGCTTCAGCATCTTCTTTGCTTACGCCATCTTTAATAGTTTTTGGTGCATTGTCAACTAATTCTTTTGCTTCTTTCAGTCCTAATCCAGTAAGCTCTCTAACTACTTTGATTACTTTAATTTTTTGATCTCCAGTTGCAGTTAATACTGCATCAAATTCAGTTTGTTCTTCAGCTTCTGCTGCTGCAGCTGCTGGAGCTGCTGCTACTGCTGCTGGAGCTGCTGCACTAACACCAAACTCTTCTTCTAAAGCTTTTACTAATTCAGATAATTCTAATACTGTAAGGTTTTTTACCTCTTCGATTAATTGTGTTAATTTTTCACTTGCCATTTTTATATTCCTCCATTATTTTTTGATTAAGCCGTAGCTTCCTTTTGTTCTTTAATTTGATTTAAAGCAATTACTAAGCCTCTAATGTTTCCTTGTAGTACATTTACCAATCCACTTATTGGAGCATTCAATCCGCCAAGTACTTGAGCTATTAATACTTCTCGTGATGGTAATTCTGCCAGAGCCATAACCCCTTGTTTGTCTAAAACTTTACCATCTACCATACCAGCTTTTATTTCCATAGCTTTATGTTTCTTAGCAAACTCAGTAATGATTTTAGCAGTAGCAACTGGATCATCATAACCAAAAGCTATTGCAGATGGCCCTACTAAATTTTCTAGTAAACCTTCATAACCCGTTTCTTTAACTGCAAATCTCATCATTGAATTTTTATAAATTTTATAATCTACATTTAATTCTCTAGCAATAGCTCTAAATTCTGTAACTTCTTCAACATTAAGACCTCTATAGTCTACTAGCACTGCTGTTTGTGCTTTGCTAAATTTTTCTGCAATTTCGCTCACTATTGCTTTTTTAGCATCTTGATTTGACATTTTGTTTCCACCTCCTTGTAATTCTACCTTGTTATACTCGTAATCTCTTTCGATGAACTAAGTCATGTACCCATAGTTCCTGCCACTTTGGAATCGCATGGGATTCCGTAGTCGTGGATATTCGTCAGACGAAAGTAAACTCCCTTTGATGCTAGGCATACAAAGGGAGTATATAATATACTTATTGTATAACCTCGATAGGATGTTTAAGCCTAAGCACCTATTGTCTACGGTTCATTGATTATTTATTTTTAAATCACATGAATTGTATCATCACGCAATAAGCTTGTCAAGTTAATTTAAATCTTTGCAGGGTTTATTTTAATTCCTGGTCCCATTGTGCTTGTGATAGTAATACTCTTAAAGTATTGCCCTTTTGATGAAGATGGTTTTGCTTTTTTAATAGCATCTAGTAATACATTTAAGTTTTGTAGAAGCTTGTCTTCTTCAAAAGAAGCTTTTCCAACTGGCACGTGAATTATATTAGTTTTGTCTAATCTATATTCAACTTTACCTGCTTTAATATCACTAACTGCTTTAGAAACTTCAAAAGTTACAGTTCCTGATTTAGGGTTCGGCATTAAACCTTTAGGTCCTAGTACTCTACCTAATCTACCTACAACACCCATCATGTCTGGAGTCGCAACAACTACGTCAAAATCAAACCAGTTTTCTTTAGTTATTTTATCTATAAATTCTTCGGCGCCTACATAATCTGCTCCAGCATCTTTAGCTTCTTGAGCTTTATCACCTTTTGCAAATACTAAAACTTTTATTGTTTTTCCTGTACCATTAGGAAGTACTATAGCACCTCTTACTTGTTGGTCAGCGTGTCTAGAGTCAACACCTAGTCTAATATGTGCTTCTATAGTCTCGTCAAATTTTGCAGTAGCAGTCTTTTGCACTAGTTCTACCGCTTCATTAACATCATATAAACTTGTTCTGTCAATCATTTTATACTTCTCTTTGTAGTTTTTTCCTCTTTTCAACTCTATTCCTCCTCGTGGTATTAGCGGATAATCCTCCCACATATTTCAATTATTCTTCGATAATAATACCCATGCTTCTTGCAGTTCCCGCTATCATCTTCATTGCGGTTTCAACTGTACTCGCATTTAAATCAGGCATTTTAAATTCAGCAATTTCTCTAACTTTATCCATACTAATAGTAGCAACTTTTTGTTTGTTTGGAACACCAGATCCACTTTCAAGTCCAGCTGCTTTCTTTAGCAATACTGCTGCTGGTGGAGTCTTTGTGATAAAAGAAAAACTTCTATCTTGATACACTGTGATAACTACAGGAATAATCATACCAGCATCATCAGCTGTCTTTGCATTAAACTCTTTACAAAAGCCCATTATATTAACACCATGTTGACCTAGTGCAGGACCAACTGGTGGAGCTGGAGTAGCTTTTCCGGCAGTAATTTGTAACTTTATCATACCAATGACTTTTTTAGCCATTTTTACACCTCCTAATTTGATAATAATATATTATATATCACATAACAAAAGACTTTAGTCTTATATTATATTTTAGCAATTTGGGTAAATTCTAATTCTGCAGGTGTTTCTCTACCAAACATAGATATATTGACTTTAACTTTTTGTTTTTCTGAATTAATTTCTTCTACTAATCCATCAAAACCTTTTAACGGACCTTCTTTAACTTCTACACGGTCGCCTATCTCTAAATCAATTCTAGGTAGTTTTTCCTTTATGCCCATATTTTTTAATTCACTTTTTGTCAGTGGAACAGGTTTTGAAGCAGGTCCAACGAATCCGGTTACGCCTCTAGTATTTCTAACTACATACCAAGACTCATCAGTCATTACCATTTTAACCAATATATACCCAGGAAATATCTTCTTTAAATTGAGTTTCTTTTTTCCATTTTTAAATTCCTCAACTTCTTGCATCGGAACATATACTTCATGAATTAATTCACTCATATTTCTATTCTCTACAGCAGCATTTATATTAGCTTTCACCTTATTTTCATAACCTGAATAAGTATGAGCTACATACCACTTAGCTTCATTGCTTTGCTCCATAACTTAAAACCCTCTTTTTTATCTTATAATTAGTTGAAGTATACCACCAAGTCCAAAATCAATTGCTGAAACTATTATTGTCATTATCAGCACAATACCTATGACTACTGAAGTGTGTTGCATCAACTCTGGTCTCGTAGGCCATGTTACTTTTTTTAGTTCAAACCATACACTTTTAAAAAAACCAGTTATTCTTTTTATAATCCCTATTTTACTTGCTTTTTTAGGATCTTTTTTTGTTTCTTTTTTTATTTCTTTCTTGGTCATAAATTCACCCTCTTTATTAGCACTTAATCATAATGCTATTTTGTTTCTTTATGCATTGTGTGAGTTTTGCAGAATTTACAGTATTTGCTTAATTCAATTCTATCGGGATCATTCTTTTTATTTTTCATAGTATGATAATTCCTTTGTTTGCAATCACCACATGCTAAAGTTACTTTAACTCTCATAACGACACCTCCTACTTTCGGATACCACTGTATAATCATTAGCTAAATTAGGCACACTAACCCAATTATAAAGTACTTAATAAAAAATATCACAATTGATTTATTGTGTCAACAACAATTATATACAATATAACACTAATTTTCCTAGCAATAAAAAAAGGCTCTCGCCCCCATTACGCAATTTGATATTTCTATTATAACACATATTTATAAAATATAAAGCAATATTTTCGTATTTTTATCTTGTGTATTCAATAAAAGGACCCTTAGGCCCTTTTAAAGATTATGCAATTATTTCTGCTATTACTCCTGATCCTACTGTTCTACCGCCTTCTCTGATGGCAAATCTTAAACCTTCTTCGATTGCTATTGTAGTGATTAGTTCTATTGTCATTGTGATGTCATCTCCTGGCATTACCATTTCTGCTCCGCCTGCTAAGTCGATGATACCTGTTACATCTGTTGTTCTAAAGTAAAACTGTGGTCTGTATCCGTTAAAGAATGGTGTATGTCTTCCACCCTCTTCTTTTGTCAGTACATATACTTGCGCTGTGAATTTTGTATGTGGATTAATTGTTCCTGGCTTTGCAAGTACTTGACCTCTTTCGATGTCTTTTCTCTCAACACCTCTTAGTAATGCTCCTATATTATCTCCTGCTACTGCTGAATCTAATAGTTTTCTGAACATTTCTACTCCTGTTACAGTTACTTTTCTTCTTTCATCTGTTAAGCCAATGATTTCAACTTCTTCTCCAACTTTGATAGTTCCTCTTTCAACTTTTCCTGTCGCTACTGTTCCTCTACCAGTAATTGAGAACACATCCTCAACTGGCATCAAGAAAGGCTTATCTGTTGGTCTTTCTGGTTCTGGTATAAATGAATCTACTTCACTCATTAATTGAAGAATTTTATCTGCCCATTCACCTTCTGGATTTTCTAATGCTTTTAATGCACTTCCTACTACGATTGGTGTATCGTCTCCTGGAAATTCATATTCTGTTAATAATTCTCGTACTTCCATTTCTACTAGTTCTATTAGTTCTTCGTCATCTACCATATCTGCTTTGTTTAAAAATACAACAATATATGGTACGCCTACTTGTCTTGATAATAATATATGCTCTCTAGTTTGTGGCATTGGACCATCTGCTGCACTTACTACTAATATTGCTCCATCCATCTGTGCTGCTCCTGTTATCATGTTCTTTACATAATCTGCATGACCTGGACAATCTACATGGGCATAATGTCTGTTATCTGTTTCATATTCTACGTGAGATGTAGAAATTGTGATTCCTCTTTCTCTTTCTTCTGGCGCTTTGTCGATGTTGTCAAATGATACTGCTGATCCTGTACCATACTTTTTGTTAAGCACTGTCGTAATCGCTGCAGTAAGTGTTGTCTTACCATGATCTACGTGTCCTATTGTTCCGATATTTACGTGAGGTTTATTTCTCTCAAATTTTGCTTTTCCCATTCTTTATTCCTCCTTATTGCGTATATATATAATCTTTAATAAAACAAGTTAGTTACTCATGGAGCCCAAGACCGGACTCGAACCGGTGACCCCCACCTTACCATGGTGGTGCTCTACCTACTGAGCTACGTGGGCACGTATTTAATACATCCTAACCTTAGAATCTCCTACGTCGATTCTGCGGTCGCGCCATTTGCCAAATGAAATCTTGATTTCATTTATATATATATATGACTCCACAATCAAATTAGCAAGCTATTTGATTATTCTATCATATATATATACTACGAAAGCTTCACTTTCGCTTGGCTCACTAGTTAACGAAAAATGGTGGTGGGAGATGGATTCGAACCATCGAAGGCGGAGCCGACAGATTTACAGTCTGTTCCCTTTAGCCACTCGGGAATCCCACCATGGTTAAGTGCTACTCTATGATGATACTAAAATTAATTTTACGTGTCAATATCTATGTTTCTATATTTGCATTAATATTTAATTGCAAGTAATTCTCTAGCTTTCTCTTCACTCTTTGTAGGGCATTATCTATTGATTTAACTTGTTTGTTGAGGTCTTTCGCAATTTCATAGTATGTTTTTCCACTAATATAACTCATCAATACCTTCCACTCTAATTCGCTAAGTACTTCATAAATTTTTTTTTGCATTTTCCCTAAATCTTCTTGTCCAATGAGGATAGCTTCTGGTTCTGATATTTTAGTACTTGCAATTAAGTCTATAAGTGTTTTATCCGATTCTTCGTCATACATGGGCATATCTAATGATATATATGTATTTAGTGGATTGTGTTTCTGTCTAGTCGCTGTTTTAACAGCAGTAATTATTTGTCTCTGTACACATAGTTCTGCAAATGCTTTAAAGGAAGTTGATTTATCTGGATTATAATCTCTAATTCCTTTAAACAACCCTATCATACCTTCTTGTATAATATCTTCCCTATCTGCACCAACGAGAAAATATGACCGCGCCTTTATCTTTACAAAGCTTCTATACCGATCAAATAATATAGATTCTGCTTTTCTATCTCCATTTTTAGATAGCATAGCTAATTCTTCATCCGATTTACAGTCAATAAGCATACCATTGTCATCTAGGAAATTCGAACTCAACAAATTCTCCCCCTACAAGTATTATTACCCTTGTCCTTTTCGTAGCTTTTCTAACTTATTCATGGTACTTTCGTCTATGAATTTTTCAAGATAATTTTTTTCAAGGCTATATGATTCTTCAGTATTTCTCAAAGATGTCTTTAAAGCAAGTTCTACTTCTCTTTCAAGTTCAGATGCTGAAATTCTAATGGCTCCATGTGCTAATACCATGCGTTGAAGAGTAAAATCTGAAGTTGCTACATGAACTTCATAGACAGAGGGCATATCGTATACTAACTTCTCAATATAACTATCTGCAGTTTGGTTTTTTTGAGTATAAACAATTAAACCATTGTCTATATTTTCCTCTTTTATTGTATCATTTATGTTGTATGCGTCAAATACAATAATAAAATAGTAATTTTTAATCTGCGAGTAACTCTGTACAATAGATATTAATTTAATCCTTGCATCCTCTAGACTATAAGCTGCTATATCTTTCAAAGTAGCCCACTGATTAATAATATTATAAGCGTCGATAATTAAGTAAGTTCTCATAGCATCCCTTTCTTAGCTAACTGGATAACCAAATAGCTTTTGCCTCATATTAGTTCTACTACACTAGCTTTAAGAGATGAGCTATCAAACAATAAAAACAATTGAATATGAAAGGCTTTTAGTTATTCATCAACCTTATGTCATTAAAGCTCTCTTACTTAAGCTAATGTAAGTTACTAATGCCTACTAGTTGTATTAACCTTTGCAAATTTACCAGTAATAGCTAAATGTTACTATTTGTTCGTTGACGGGCCGCTTCACTAAGAATAATTCCAGTAGCTACAGAAGCATTTAAAGATTCTATATTCCCATACATAGGTATTGATATTAGAAAATCACACTCTTCTTTTACTAACCTACTTATACCTTCTCCTTCATTCCCTATGACAATTGCAATAGGACCTTTAAAATCATTATTAAAATATTTCTTTCCTTCAATATCTGCACCTGCAATCCATAACCCAACTTTTTTCAAATCTTTAATTGTTTGTGTTAGATTTGTCACTTTGCAAATAGGTGTGTATTCTATTGCTCCTGCTGATGCTTTTACTGCAACCGGAGATATATCTACAGACCTGTTTTTAGGTATTATAATCCCATGTGCTCCACAAGCATTTACAGTACGAATAATCGCACCAAAATTATGTGGATCTGTAATCTTATCTAGTATGACTAAAAATGGTTTTTCACCTTTCTCAAAGGCCATATCTAAAATATCCGCTAGATCTGTATATTCGTATTCACTAGCTATAGCAATGACACCTTGATGCGTTCCTGTCTTACTCATGAAATCAAGTTTTTTACGGTCAACCATTTGAACCTTTATTTTTTTTTCTTTAGCTAATTCAAATAGTTCTTGGGCTCCACTCTCTCTTCTACCGTTTGCGATCATTATCTTTTCTATATTTACATCTGATTTAAGCGCTTCAACTATAGGATTTTTACCTTCTATTTGTCTAACTTCTTTTCTTTCAATATCTTTATTCACTATCTTAACCATCCTTTAGGTTTTCAAATTTTTTTCTTACTTTAATTATTTCACCGCAGGTCATCGTTCCTTCTGGACATGAGCCTTTAATACAATTTGGTCCAGCTACTTTAAACACAATAGGCGCAACTTCTTTCACCAATAACAACATTTGAGTAGCTAATTCTCTAATCTCCCACTGAGCTCTATTGCAACACCTATGATTAAGAAAATGAAGAAGTTCTCTAGCATTCATTGTTGCTACAATCTTAGTCTCACAAGCATTGGGGAGTACATATCTTGCATCTTCTATTGCTGCTTTCTCTGCCATAGAATATGCTTTCTTTTCATTATTATATACAGAAAGATAATCTTTAAGATGTTTTTCCATTAAAACCTCTACAAGTTTATCATAAACTTTTTGATCATCATTCATAGCTTCAATAAAAAGTGTCTTAGCTTTTTCATTATTTGCAATTTCTGTTGGTATAATGTATCCAAATTCGCCTTCTTTAACATATCTTTGAGATTTCTGACTGTAGCTTGCTACTCTATGTCTTACTAATTGATGAGTTAAGCTTCTAGATACTCCTTCAATTCCAAATGTAAAGCTTACATGTTCAATAGGGGATGCATGTCCCATATCCATCAATAAATTTAAAAAATCATTTACTTTTTCACTTGTAAGTCCATCCATTATATCATCAATTCCTGATTTAGAATAACATAACTTGGCAGCAGCCGAAATAATTTTCTCTGGTTCTGGTGTATAAGATAACAGGATTACCTTTAAATTTTCCTGCATATTAGTTCCTCCATTTTTCTTTAGTATAGAATTATTTTTTTCAAATCTATGTATAGTATAACATAGACTGTATCTTTGAGTTTTATTAATTTTACATAAGAGAACAGTCTCAAAACTTTTAATTTTGAGACTGTTCTCCTAGTTACCTTATTAAAATCATTGGTTTTGTTCATCATAAAATCCAAACATCTCCAATGCCTTCCACCGTATTTGAGGTCTTTCTTCTTCAAAAATGTCACCTGTTTGTTCACTATTATCATCTAACTTTTCTAAATATAGTTCACTCTGATTATCGAGTTCAGTTGTAGTTTTTTCCATTACCATATCTTCTTCTTTAATTACATCTACTAAACATAGTGGTGGAAACAAAACACACCACCAGTTTTTTCCCTCTCCTTCTCCAATAATAATTCTTAATGCTAGATATTCTCCTGCTGGTAAGGAAAAATCATTATAGTACTTTGTCGGAAAGAAAGTTTTATCTAATACTACCGATACATTATTGGACATATTATATCTTCTTAAAGTTTTTTCAGCTATATCTTTTATGTATTCCTTATTTTCGTCTATTATATTAATCGACTCATCTTTAGATTTTGAAATATTTAATTTCGGAATCATTCCTTGCAAAACTGCGTCTTTTACAATCAGTTTTATATTTTGATCAACATCTGTATCACTATTGGCTATTACATGGAATCTCACTAATCTCTCAGATAGTATATCAGAACTTAATAATTTAGTTTGCATTGTAAATTCATCGAGATTTGTTTCTCTCGAATATGTAGTTGCTACAAGACATAAGCTTATAGAGCAAATAATTAGTATAACACCAACTATCTTTTTCATATGTAATTCCCCTACCTTCTTCTTTATGATTTAATTATGAACTGATTTTTAGGGAAATATACATAAATAAAAAAAATATACGGATAGTTTAATTTTTTTTAAAGAATCAATCATCATTAAAAAGTTTTATCCGTAATTTCGTCAAAAAAAAATCATTTAGATATTGTCTAATAAATCTTTATTATTAGACTTTTCTGTAAAAGATAATGTTTCCTCTACAGGTTCGTATGATTCACCATAAAATTTTTTATCCTTATATGTGTGTATCATATTGTAAGTTTTTTTCATGGCTTCATATATCATTTCTTCGGGCTCATTATTTGGTGCCCAATATAAAATTTCCATTTCATTTACCTCATTTGTTGCTTTTGACTTCCGCTGATATCCAATAGAGTTAGCGTGTTCAAAACCTTCGCGTTTGTAGAAATGTAGTCTTTTCTTTGTATCACTGTCTTTATAATTAATTGGCTCTACCTCAAGTATTATAGGTTTATTTTTATTTTTTATTTTTTCTATTAACTTATGTCCAATATTTTGACCTCTAGCTTTCTTTAAAACTAAAAGGTAGTCGATGAATATAAAATCCTCTAGCTCAACATAAATTAGAACATAATTCTCGCTCTCTTCTTTACAGTATATGTCAGAGCGTTCTTCCAATAAAGTTTCCATATGATCCCTTGATTTCATTTCTTCGATTGGGAAATATTGATTTAGTTTCTCATACCAATGCATACAACATACTCCTTTAATATCCTATAATAGAATCTTTTTAAAAATTTAACATTATTATATTAACCAATAAAACTTTCATAATACTTTTTTGTATTTAATAATATATATGAAAAAAGACCTCTATGTTAAAGATCTTTCTTCTCTTTAGCCGAATCTGACACTTCCCAAACTCTTGGTGGAAGTTTTCCATAATATTGGTATAGATAAGTTAATATATTTCCATTATATAGCTTCCTATTTTTGGTTGCTCGTGTTCCAAAGTACCTCTCAAAATCTAGATGACCTGTCAATACAAAGTAAGACCAGTTTTCCAATTTTGTAAATACTTTTCCCATAATTTTATATAAATCTTCTACATCTTCTTTTGTTGATAATCGTTCTCCATATGGGGGATTTGTAATGATGATTCCATATTTTTTACTAGAACTAAACTCAAACACATCTAGTTTTTGAAATGATATTACATCATCAACTTGAGCTATTTTAGCATTAGACATGGCAATTGATACTGCTTTACTATCAATATCTGATCCTAAAATTCTAAACTCCTTCTGATTAATTCCTTCTTTAGCTTCTTGTATCACAGAAGTGTATGCTTTTTTCAATTCAGCACTCCATCCTTGACTATTAAAACTTCTATTTAATCCTGGTGGTATATTTTTGCCCATCATAGCAGCTTCAATAAGTATAGTTCCTGAACCGCAAAATGGATCTGCTAAGATTCTATCCGGAGTCCATCTAGACATCATTACCATAGCTGCTGCTAAGGTTTCTTTTAGTGGAGCTTCATTCCCCTTAGCCCTATATCCACGTTTATGAAGTCCTGTACCTGAAGAATCTATAGACAAGGTAACTTCATCTTTTAAAATGTTTACAAAAATCGGATACTCTTCACCAGTTTCTTCAAACCAATTTATGTTATGCTTCTTTTTTAATTTTTCGACAATAGCTTTTTTTACAATACTTTGACAATCTGATTTGCTAAAAAGTTTTGACTTTACAGACGTAGCTTTTGCTACAGGAAAACGGGCATCCTTAGTAATCCATTTCTCCCAATCACATGCCTTAGTCTTCTCAAAAAGTTCATCAAATGTCGTAGCCTTAAATTTAGCAATTTTAACCAGTACTCTATCAGCAGTTCTCAACCAGATATTTGAAATTGCAATTCCTTTTAAATCTGTTTTAAACTCAACTCTACCATCAGTAGTTATTAGATCTTCGTAACCTAACTTCTTAAGTTCTTCTTTCAATATTCCTTCTAAACCAAAAGTACATGTAGCTATTAACTCAATATTTTTCATTTGCATTCTCCTAGATTTGCCTTAACTGATTAACATAGCTATACAATCTTAGTCATACTTCTCAGCTGTAATTCACTTTTCTTTATATATCTCTCTATCTAGTCCTCTATCTCTTTTAGTACTTCATCTTTGCCAAAAACCATAAAGTACTTGTAGTTAGAATCTTTCAACCCATTAATCTGCTTAGCTAACTTTTTCTTTGCAATAATCATAGATACATTGTATCCACAATTTCGCAGTTCATCTGATTTTTGGACAACTTCTACAATATTTTCTTCATCAAAATACAAAACAGCAGCTTTTTTGTCATTTTCCCGGGAAATATTTTTTTCTTCTAGCAAAATAGTCGCAATTCTTTCAAATCCTATAGAAAACCCGACTGCCGGTATAGATTCTTTTGAGATATTTCCAATCATATTGTCATATCTACCACCTCCAGCAATGGAAAAACCATAAGGTCCATAAGTTATCTCAAATATCTGACCTGTATAATAACCCATTCCACGAACTAAAGTAGGATCAAATATTATTTTGTACCCGCTTTGGCAAAGAGATCTAATACTCGTAATAACAGATATCAACGCCTTTGACACATCTTCTTCAACAGTTAATTGTCCAATATTTTCTTCATTTAGATTGGTAAATCCTTTGATTAATAGATCAATATTAGTCTGATCATAACCTTTCTTTATCAGTTCTTCTTTTACTCCATCTACACCAATCTTATCTAATTTATCTAATACAATACTAATAGATGATACTTCTTCTTCACTAAAACCAGAAGATATAATAACACTACTTAATATCCTCCTATCGTTTATCCTTACAACAAAATCATCAAAGCCTAATTTTTTTAGCGCTTTTGCTGTTGTATAGATTAATTCTATCTCTGCCACCTCAGACTTTTCACCAATAATATCTATGTCACATTGCTTAAAAGATCTAAACCTCCCCTTCTGAGGTCTTTCTGACCTAAATACATTATCTATTTGAACAGCTTTAAATGGATACTGTAGAATATCTTTGTTATTTGCATAAAAGCGGCTTAATGGTAGAGTTAAATCATATCTTAAACCTATATCGCATAAGTCTTTAATACTTGATTCTTCGTGAATCTTAAGTTTCTCACCTCTTCTTAGTACAGTAAATAACATCTTTAAATTTTCTCCACCATCGCTATTCATAAGAAAATCTAAGTTTTCAATCACAGGAGTTTCTATTCTTTCGAATCCATGGGATCTATAAACCTCAAGAATCATTTGTTGCATTTGATCTCTGATTTCCATTTCTAGGGGCGCAATATCCCTAGTACCTCTTACGGGATTAGTATTAATATTCATTGATAAACTCCTCTCGTCTAGATACCCAGCACAACTGGGAGTTGTTAATCTTAATTAACAAGTTTTCCTTAAACTATACTAAGTATTTTTTTGCTTTCCAAGCCCTAGTAAAAGACTTTAAAAGGGACATCTTGAGTTCGCGCATATTTACAACAGACTATTGAAACTTAATCTTGTGATATATTTTCTTACCTTTTTTTATTATTATTTGATTTTCTTCATTAAAATCATTCAAGGTTATAAGATGATTAATATCATTTATCTTATGGTCATTTACAGATACCCCACCTTGTTCAATTAACCTTCTGCCTTCACTCTTACTCTTTATCAAGCTAGCTAGTTGCATCAAATCTAAAATCTCAATTCCTTTGCTCAGAAGATTCTTTTCTATAATTGTATTAGGCATGTCCGTATTCTTAATTGATGTTTGATCACTAAATAAACTTCTAGCACTGTCCTGTGCTTTAGTAGCCTCTTGTTCACCATGAATAAGTTTTGTTACTTCATACGCTAAAACTTCTTTTGCCTTATTTATTTCTGCCCCTTCTAGTGAACTCAATAAGCGTACTTGTTCCATTGGTAAAAATGTCAATAGAGATAGACATTTTTCAACGTCTAAGTCGTTAATATTTCTCCAATATTGATAAAATTCATAAGGACTTGTTTTCGCAGGGTCTAACCATAGTGCACCTTTTTCTGTCTTACCCATCTTATTACCTTCACTTGTAGTAAGTAATGCAAATGTCATCCCATGTGCTTGTTTCCCTAATTTCTTTCGTATCAGTTCTGTACCACCTAAGATGTTTGACCACTGATCATTGCCACCTAATTGCATCTTACAATTGTTTTCAATAAACATGTGATAAAAATCATAAGATTGCATTAACATATAGTTAAACTCTAAAAACGTAAGACCTTTTTCCATCCGTGACTTGTAACATTCTGCTCCTAGCATTCGATTTACAGAAAAATGAACACCAATATCTCTTAAAAACTCAACATAATTTATTGGTAATAACCAATCAGCATTGTTTAACATAATTGCTTTATCATTATCAAAATCTAAAAACTTCTTAAATACTACCTTAAATCTTTCAGCATTAGAGTTTATTTGTTCTAATGTGAGCATCTTTCTCATATCGCTTTTATTTGAAGGATCACCTACCATTGTAGTTCCCCCACCAATTAATGCGATAGGCTTATGCCCATGTTTTTGCATATGAGTCATAGCCATAATCTGTAAAAAATGTCCTACATGCAAACTATCAGCAGTAGGATCAAATCCTATGTAGAATGTAACTGATTCATTTCCTAATAAATTTCTTATCTCTTCTTCATTTGTACATTGTTCAACAAATCCTCTTTCTTTGAGTATATCAAATACATTATTCATAATTTCCTCCTTTTTCGAAATAACCTAGTGTACAGTTGTCCTATATTAAAATTTATCATACTTTTTAACGCTCTTTTCTTTACCTACTACTATTTTTACCTCTCCACGTAATCATCCATTGTGTTATCAAAACTTTAATGACTGCAAAAGTGGGTACTGCTAAAAACATACCTTTTATGCCAAATAATTTTCCTCCTAATACTACAGCAACAATAATCCAAAATGGATTTAAGCCTATCCTGTTTCCTAATACTCTAGGACCTAATATATTGTCGTCTAACTGCTGTGCTATAATAACTAATATTAAAACCCATAGAGCTTTTAAAGGGCTAAATAATAAAGTTATTATCACTCCTAAAATACCACCAATTATTGGTCCAAAATAAGGTATGATATTAGTAACTGCTACAATGATAGTAATTAAAACTGCATGCTGAACTTTAAGAGCTACAAGACCTATAAAGACTATTAAAGATACAAAAATAGAACAATATATTTTTCCAATAAAAAATTTGTAAAACATCTCATCAATAAGCATCATAGTCTTTATAATTTTATTATAAGAACTTTTAGATATAATAAACTTCGATATATTTGATACTTGCCGCGCGATCACTTCTTTATCTAATAGCAGATACAGTGCGACAAATAATGCTATTGTAAGATTAACTAGTATAGAAGTGAAGCTAACGATTCTGTCAAAAATAAATACAATCGCATTATCTATAGTATTATGATTATTGTTGATTAACTCGAGTATAACTTCGTGAATGTTATTGGACATATCCACTATATTCGCACTATAGTCTACTATATTAATTAAATAATTATCTACTACACCTTCTAAACCAAAATACCCTATTAACCTTTGAATTTCTTCAATATAGTAGGGGATATTTTGAAATAAAAACCTTATACTCTTCCAGATCTGCGGAATCACAAATGACAATGTTAAATACATTAAAAACAAAGATAAAGTATATATTATAATTATGGATATAATTCTACTTACTTTTACATGCCTTTTAAAAATATTGATTTTTAATAATGTTTTTTCAACATAAGTAACCGGTCTGTAAAAAAAATAAGTTATTATCAATCCCCACAATAGTGGTTTAAATCCAATTAGAATAAAATTTATAGCATTAGAAAACACGCTTATAAAAGACTGTGTGTTTTCAAGTAATTTATTGAATATCAGCACAGTACAAATAGTAATACCTAAATACAAGTATGGTTTATATTCACTTTTCATCTTGAACTTAATCAATCTTAATCACCTAATATTGGTATCTATTATATACCATATAAATATAATTTTAAATAATCCATATACAATTGTGATAGTTTAATATTATACTATATTATAGACAAATAAGGAGGCAAACATGTATTATTATTTAATCATTATAATTATCGTTATCCTAGATCAAGTATCCAAATTACTTGCAATACATTATGTGAAACCGCTAAATACCATACCAATACTTGAAAATGTTTTTCATTTAACTTATGCACAAAATACAGGAGCTGCTTTTAGTATACTGTCCAATAAGATATCATTATTAACATTTATCACCACAATTTTTATAATTATTCTACTAATTTATTTATATCGAATTAGCTCTAAAGATAAAAAATTTAATCTTTTAACATTCTCTTTGTCCTTAATCATAGGTGGTGCTTTAGGCAATTTAGTTGATAGAATGCGTCTTGGATATGTCGTTGATTTCTTTGATTTTAGATTAATTAATTTTGCCATATTCAATGTAGCCGATTGCTTTATTGTGGTAGGTTCAATATTGTTAGTAGTACTTATTATATTTGAAGAAAAATTAAATAAAGTGAAATAACTTAGATTACTATATTACTCTTTCTCACTATTTTTCTCTTCAATAATAGCTATCAGTTCTTCTGTGGTAGCTATATGTTCTTCTGCTATTTGGCGAGCAAGATTTCCATCTTTGCTCTTAATAGCATCTAACATGCTTCTGTGTTGTTTCAATAGCATATCAGTATTATGCACTTGAGTGAAATACGCAACCCTATATCTTTGTACTTGTTCTTTGAGTCCATTTATCATTTGTATAAGTTTACTGTTTTTAGTCGATTTGTATATGACATCATGAAATTCAGCATCATAATTTATTAAATTCAAAACATTATTTTCTGATGCTGCTTCTTGAAACCTTATAAGCATCTCTTCTAATCTTTCAATATCTTGTTCCGTTGAATTTAACGATGCTTTTTTCGCAGCAAAACCTTCCAAGACGGCTCTTATTTCAACAACCTCTTTAATGTCCTCAGATGATAAACCAGCAACATAAGCTCCCTTTCTAGGAACCATTATCACTAATCCCTCTAATTCTAATTTTCTTATTGCTTCACGTACAGGAGTTCTACTTACACCCATCTGATCTGCTAATTGGACTTCCATCAATCTTTGACCAGGTTTAAAATCACCATCAATAATTGCTTGGCGCATTGTAGTAAATACTATTTCTCTAAGTGGTTTGTATGTATCCATATCTATTGTTATCAATCCATCTTTAAATCCCAAGATTCTATTCCTCCTTCATTATAGCTTCTAACTGCAAATACTTCTTCGTAATCTCTTAAAAGCACTTCTTTAGCACTCTGTGCACTCAACTCATTAGTAAACAACCCATATAATGTAGGACCACTACCACTCATTAGTACTCCTAATGCCCCTAATTTCTTTAAACTCTCTTTAATATGCATTAATTCTGGGTATTTATCAAAAACTACATCCTCAAAGACATTCCCGAGGTTTAAAGCAATTTCTTCTTTGTTACCTATTTTAATTGCCTCGATCATAGCAGTGTTATCTGGATGTGCTTTTATGTTTTGAACATCGATTAAACTATAAGCCCAAGGAGTAGAAATCTGTATATTGGGTTTTACCAACACGATATCAAATTCAGGCAAATCATTTATTACTGTTAATTTTTCTCCTATTCCTTCAGCTAAGGCAGTACCTCCCATCATGCAAAATGGCACATCTGCACCTACCTTAGAACCTAACTTTAGTAATTTTTCGTTGCCTAAATGTAAATCCCATAAACTATTGAGAGCTATTAGAGTGCCAGCGCCATTTGAACTGCCTCCAGCTAACCCTGCAGCAAAAGGAATTCTTTTCTCAATATGGACCTCAACACCCTGTGATATATTATACTTTTCACGTAGTAGTTGAGCTGCTCTATAAACTATATTTTTCTCATCTGTAGGCAAATAGCAATTATTGCAAGATATCTTTATATCCTTATCTGTCAATTTAAAATGCAATGTATCAGAAAGGCTAATGCTTTGCATTACCATAGATACATTATGGTATCCGTCTAATCTTTTACCAAGTATGTCAAGAGTTAAATTTATTTTTGCCCTTGTGTCTATAGAAATCTTTTTCATAAATCACCTTATGTTTATTTATATATTTTTGTATACAGTATTTATCTGATAGTACACGAATATGATTTCAATGTCAACCATGTTGGCTATTAGTCTTATCAGAAATTAGCCATCAACTAGTTGCTCATAAAATCTTCACAGCTTCATTATTATGAAAAAAGTATATATAGCTCTCTGAGACTTCAATTTCAGTTAATTCTTCAATGGCTTGTCTATATAATTGAACTTGTTCACGATAATCTTGAATCAAAATATTTTTCATTATTTCGTCAGCATAAAAATCACTCTTATAATCTATTAAAATGTACTTATTCTTCTCAAGAAAAAAACAATCTATAATACCTTGTATAAGTACATAATCTTTGGATGAATCATCAATTTCTTTTTTAAGATTAAAGGCTTTTTCTCTGTAAACTCTTTGAGCTGCTAATAATCTTTTGCCAAGTTTGCTATTCATAAACATAGCTATTTTTTCAATATAAAAATCGTCTAGATCTTCCTGTAATATTAAATTCTTTGATACCATCATATCAATCTGATCATTAATCTCTTGTTCAATATTGTAATCCTTATTTCTAAATTTATTAAAATCTAAGTGTTGTAATATAAAATGAATTGTATTACCTCTCTGAGCACCTGTTGGATGATCCTGACCTAAAAACTTAGGTGTATTAAAAGTCTCTGATATTTTGATAAGGCTATTACCTCGATTTTTTTTCTCATTTTTAAGCTCAGAAACTGAAGTTTTTGTCGGCATAATACTTGAACTTTGGTATTTATATTCCCACTCTAATTTAAATCTCACTTCCTCACTAATCTCCTTGGCGTTATCTACTCTCTGCCAATAATCTTGGAGATCATACTTATCTTTCACCTGATTACTCTTATGGTCTTCATATATCTGTGATAACTTTATAATGCTAAAATCCAAAATTTCTTTTAAATTACCGTCAGTATATTGAGGTAATTTTAATATTACAGGCATAATCCAATCTAAGTAGCTTTTTCCTGTAGAAACGTCGTATTCACTTAATGTCGTCTTCCAATTTTTACTCGTACATTGTTCAATATTGTTTACACTTCCTACTAGGTATATATAGTCTCGAGCTCTTGACATAGCTACATATAGTACTCTCATTTCTTCAGACAAAGTTTCTAATTGCAACTTTTCTTTAGCTATTGTCTTAAATATCGTTGGAGAATACCTTCTTTCTTTAATGTTCACATAATTTGGGCAAATGCCTAGATCCTTATGTGCAATAATAGGATCTCTAATATCTTGAAGATTCATCTTCTTTCCAAGACCACCTATAAACACTACTGGAAACTCAAGTCCTTTACTTTTATGTATGCTTATAATCCTGACCACATCCTCACTAGGTCCAATGACTTTTGCAGATGTCAAATCTCTTTTCGTCTCTTTCATACCTTCAATTAATCTAATAAAATTAAATAATCCCTTAATATTGGATTCACTATACTGTTTTGCTCTATCAATTAATATTCTAATATTAGCTTGGCGTTGTATACCTCCAGGCATAGCACTAATATAATGGTAATAACCCGTATCGATTACTAGTTTCCATATAAAATCATTTATAGGCATATACCTACATTGTTTTTTCCAAAGTTTTATCTTATTCAACATATTATTTAATTTGTCTCTAAGACTATCATTATGTTCTGCTACATAAGAACATATTGCTTCATAAATACTTAATTTACTATTATGAATTCTAATACTAGTAATCTCTTCTATTGTAAAAGAAAATACAGGAGATCTTAAAACGCCTATAAACGGTATATCCTGATATAAGTTGTCTATAACCTTTAAGAGTTGAACTAATAATCTAATTTCAAGTGTTTCAAAATAACCTGTCTGTGATTCAGCATAAACTGGTATCCCTTCATTATTTAGTGTTTCATAATACGTCTCTGACCATCCTCTAGTTGTTCTAAGAAGTATAACTATATCTTTATAGCATATATACCTATAATCATTAATTTCTTGATCATAAATCTTAATCTTTAACAATTCTTTTATTTGATTAGATATGTACATAGCCTCAGCTTCTATTTTGTTAATTTCCATAACTTCTTCACTAGGAATATTATCACTATCATTGTGAATAATAGAAACATTAACTTTTTCATCTAGAAACGGCTGTTTGCTACCAAGATATAATTTTGCCTCACTATCATAATCTACTTCACCTATATATTTACTCATGATATTTTCAAATATTATATTTATAAAATCAATAATCTTCTTTCTACTTCTAAAATTTTGATTTAGGGCTATAGTTTCTTTAGAGTCTTCATCTGTTTTTCTAAATGAGTCTTGTTTAGATAAAAATAAAGTAGGATCAGCCATTCTAAACCTATATATACTTTGTTTTACATCCCCCACGAAAAATACATTATCTTCTTTCATAATACTTGTAAGAATTGTATCTTGTATTTCATTACTATCTTGATATTCATCTACAAATATAAATTTATAGTAATTTTTTAATTCTTTCGCTACTTCTTTTGTCTGTAATATTTCAAGAGTATAATGTTCCATATCATTAAAATCCATTATTCTCTTCTCTAATTTTTTATCTCTAAAAATCTTATGGTATTTGAATACAAGATCCATTAGGTATGACATCTCTGGCAACATGTCCATTAAGTCTTCAAACATATAATCAGGCGCGTTAAACTCTAGACTATCTATAATTTTTTTAACAATGTCTTTAGATTTGTTTCTATAACTAACAATGTTTTCTTTAATATCTAAATCTTCACACTTAAAGCTAAGCGTAGCAAATTTTACTAAAATTAATGAATTATAAAAAGATTCATAACCTGTATGTAGTTTCTTCATTAAATTTTTTAATTGACTTATCTCGTCATTTAAAATTGCCATTATCTTCTCATTATTAACTATTGAGCCCGCTATGCTATTGGCAATCTCAACTTGATCAATGGCAGATTTCAACTTCTTTTTAGTGATACGGATAAACTCTTTATAATAAATGCTATTATTAAATTCTTCCATGTTAAATGTAAAGTTCTTTAAAGCATTTTGAGACCATTGATCTGGAAAAGGTCTATTCATAATAAATGCATGCATTCTATTAATAATCATCCTTATTTGCTCTTCATCCCTGCGGTTATTAAACATTTCTAGGAGATTGAAAAATCTATCATCTCCCTTTTCATATTCACCTTCTAATAGATCTTCCATGGCTTTATCTTTTAGAATTGCTATTTGAGTATCATCTCCAATATTAAGTCCAGGATCTAAATCAATGACATGAAAGTATTTTTTAGTGATATTCAGGCAAAAAGAGTGCAATGTGCTTATAGATGCACTTGGCAGATTACTAATCTGTTTATTAATAAACTCCCGTTCTTCTTGATTATTAATATTTGAGACTAAAGCTTTATAGAGCCTTACCCTCATTTCTTCAGCTGCTGCTTTAGTAAATGTGACTACTAATAATTTGTCAACGTCCACCTTATCCTCAATGATAATTTTCACTATTCTCTCTACTAAGATTGCCGTCTTACCTGAGCCAGCTGCTGCTGACACAAGTAAACTTTTATCCCTAGTATCTATTGCCTTTTGCTGATTTTCAGTCCACAAACTATTTCCTCCTAACTCAATAACACACTCATAATCTATAAATATTTGTCCACATAACCCTTTAGTCCTTCTTTGTATTTAAGATCCCACGCTTTCGCTCTGGATGACTTAGTCTTAATCTGTTGTATCTATTTATTCTTCCTTGGCAGTTTCTATCAGCTTCATTACTTCTTCATCTTTCAACTCTGGCTTCAAGTTAAATTTGCTACCTGCTAACTGTTGATCAAAAAAACATATAGCTTTGTAATTACAATATGTACAAGCCTCTTTATCTTTTGTCTTAATCGGGCTTATAGATATGTTTCCTTGAAAAATTTCCTCGCCAATATTAGTAATTGTTTTTTCCGCATGGTATATAAGCTGATCAACTTGCTCTTGTTTAATTAGACCTTTCGATGTAGCAGAGAACTCTCCATCCTTTTTAATCTTACAATTTAAAATATCTGAATTTTCGATATTTTCATCCAAGGATTTAAGCATTTCTTTATCTTTCAGCATAAGCCCCTTTAATTTTAGACTCTTAGTAATTTCATATTCAATATTTTCTATTTGGTTTTTCCCACTTAATATTAACGGGTCATCTAATTTAAAGTAAAACAAACCCGCTGCGACAGTCTCAATGTTTTTTTTGTTCCCATAGTTTAAACACACCCACATATATACAAGTAATTGAAGAGACAACCCATAGTATATATCCTTCAAAATTAGATCTTTATTGCCAGTTTTAAAGTCAATTATTTTTAAGTACTGTTTCTCGTCTTGTTTAAGAATATCTACCCTATCTATTCTACCTTCTAAGAAGAGCATATACTTGCCTGACAATTCTATTTTGATTGGAGGTAAAGGTTTATCAATCCCAAAGATCAGTTCATTTCCAAGTATCGTAAACTTTCCCTTCCTATACTGATATGTTAAAGTCTCTACTGCCCGAAGAAATAGTCTATGAACATATTTTGCCAGATATCTGTACCTATAATTACTATCTAGTATTCCATGCCTATACTCTATAATAAACTTGTCCATTACTTCATCACACAATTTTATTAAATTATTCTTTTCTATGATATTCCAATCTAGATTCTCTTTTTCTAATAAAATTGAATAATCATAAATTAATTTATGTAATATATCACCTATATCAGGTATAGATATTTCAAATATCTTTCTTTCCTTAGGTTTTAGTCCAAAGGTAATATAATGCTTAAACGGACAGCTCACGTACTCCTCTAACCTAGTTACACTTGTTCTTATTCTGTCACCGTAAAGTTCTGATACATATTTACTTTTTAAATTAGACACTTGATTATCAAATGAAATTGCCCTTTTCATATTTATAATATTGTCACTATAATTCTTATTATTTTTATACCATAGATATACTTCATCCCATTTACTTTCTTTTCTTTCTTGTAAACCATCAGCTATAATTCTATAATGACGGATCATGTGTTTTAGAGAGCCTTGAGCATTGTTTATCTTTTCGTCATCACTTATCTCTATTTTAGTTGACAAATCAGGGTAAATTTCATAAAAACGGCTTACTAATATAGATGGTCTCAAAGAAACCCCTTCATAATCAGCTAAGGGATAGCTTATGAATATTTTTTTCTTTGTCTTTGAGATAACATTATAAAATAAATACTTTTCTTGAATACTCTTAAAATTTAGATCGTCATCAATCTTTATACCATTTTGTCTGATTATCTGATTTTCACTTTCATTTAAGATACCTGTTACAGAAGGTGAAGAAGGTAATTTACCTTCGTTTACACCAAGTATAAATAAAGCGTTATAACCTGAATTCCTAGACCTTGTTATATCACCTATTATCACTTGGTCTAATGATGAAGGAATAATAGCTAAATCAACTGCTTCTATACCAGCTTCTAATATACTTATATATTCCTTTATATTAGTTTTATGATCTTTAAATATTTCTACAATCTCATCGAACAAACTCACTATAATATTGAATATTTGTGATATTTCTGAAGCGTATTCATATTGATTATATTCTTCTTTTAGCTCATAAATTACATTGTGAAGTTTGTCTTCAATCTCTAAAGTTCTTACGTATTTATATAGAGCACTTGTAATACCTATGTACGTACTATCCCCTTTAATATCCCGTTCTAATTGTAAAATTGGTCCCATAACTTTAACTCGTAATAAATTTAACTTATCGAGATCAAAGTCATCTCTCTCATCAATAAATTCAAATTCTTTTCTCCACCTGTTTCCTTTTATTCCATATTTAAGTACGTAATTTTCTAACAATTCATAATCTTCAAACTCTAAATCTGTTAAACCTGTCTTTATAAGAGCAAATATATCATCATAGCGAAAATTACTAGTAATTACTTTTAATGTACTCACTAGTAAAATACTCAAAGGTTTATCAGAAATTTTTCTCTTTGAATCCATAAAAAACGGAATATCATATTCTTTAAAGGTTCTTTTAATTAAAAAAGAATAGCTATCTAAATCATTTGTCACTACACTAATATCTCTCCAACGGTACTTTTTTTCTTGCACTAATTTTAAAATATCTATACATATAGAATCTATCTCATCGTATATGTTTTTGTACTTCTTAATGCTTATGTCTTCAACTTTTTCATTAAGCTCTATAGTAGGATATGAATATAATTCTTTCTCTAAATGTCTAATCTCTTGAGAATTATGTTTTTGTAAATAATGGCATGATATTATTTTATATTGTCCATTAGACATTTCTATCAAGGTGTTTTGAGTATTATTATTAATTTGAAAAATATCAGCATCTCTGTCATTAGTCTTCAAGCTTTGTGTCAAAGCAATAGTCAGCTCCATAGAATACTTAAATAATTTCTCAATCAATCGAAAGTGCTGCTCTGTATATGTATGAAATCCGTCAATCCAAATCTTTGATGATGAGATTATATTACTTCTTTCAATGTTTTTAATATTTTGATCTATTGCATCTTCGTTATCTAAATAATCTGTACCTAACCATTTATTATAACTTTGGTATATTAGTTTTAAATCATGAATCTTCCTATATAGCATTTGATGGTCTCCAAGACCTTCACTTAGCAATTTAGATATATCTTCTTCATTTATCACTCTTCTCTTTAAATTAGAAATCACATCTTGTATCATAGCAATGAATCCAGGTTTTTTAATCATTCCTGGATAAACTAAAAGATCATCTTTTCTTTCAATAAGAGATTTTTGAAGTGCCATGTACCTACCAGTCTCAGATAGTCTAGTCTTAGTTACACCACCTACTTCAGACATAACTCTATTAGCTAGTCTAGAAAAGCTGAGTATTTCAATATTAAATATTCCTGGAAGATTACACTGCTCTATTAAATTTCTCTCTGCTTGCAATGTAAATTGTTCAGGAACAATTAAAATCAGATTATCTTCTCCCTTGTCTAGACATTTTTTAATTTGTTTATAGATAACAGTTGATTTGCCTGACCCTTGTCTTCCAACTACTAAATTCAACACAAAAACCACTCCATTCAAACATAGTTTCCAAAAACAAGCCTAGTCTTGTTGATTCCAATAACTTGTTTATTACTCAAATTAATCATTGTAATTTTCTTTTATCATTTGAATTTCTTTAGCATGTCCCTCTAACTCATTTGGTGTCTCTAAAAAAAACGGTATATTTTTTAACTTAGGGTGATTAACTATCTCAATGATTGATTTAAGTCCTAGGTGTCCTTCTCCTATTACTTCATGTCTATCCTTAAACGTACCTAGTGGATACTTACTGTCATTTAAATGTATAGCTTTTAATACATCTAAACCAATAATACTGTCGAACTCATCAATAACATCATCTAAATTGTTGACGATATCATAACCAGCAGAATATATATGGCAAGTATCTAAACAAACACCCATTTTTTCTTTCAAGCTTACTCTATCTATAATTTCTTTAACTTCTTCAAAATTTGTACCTACCTCTGAACCTTTACCAGACATAAGTTCTAATAAAATAGTAGTATTGTGTTCCACCTTCAATACATCATTTAATATATCGACAATTAATTCAATCCCTTTTTCTACTCCTTGTCCTACATGACTCCCAGGATGAAAATTATATAGATTACAAGGTATGGATTGAAGTCTCTCTAAATCGTCTGCAAAAATCATCTTAGCAAAATCTCTTGTTTTTTCCGTATTTGAGCACATATTTAAAGTGTATGGAGCATGTGCTAATAATGGCCCAAAATGATTTTCATCCATTAGCTCCTTAAATTTATATATATCATCTAAATCTAATTTTTTAGCTTTTCCTCCTCTAGGATTACGCGTAAAGAACTGAAATGTATTTGCACCTATACTTAATGCATCTTTTCCAGCTGCAAAAAAACCTTTTGAAATTGACAAATGCGACCCTATATAAAGCACATAAACCTCTCCTTTTTGTACTTCTTTAGTTTACCCAAAACAATAAATCTGCTAAGATTTATTTCCCCTATTATAACATTAAAGATAACTTTAAACTAAAAGTATCCTAGCACATCAATTAAAATAGATATGATAAGATACTTTTACATGTTTGTTAAATGTCTTCTAATAATTTTCAATAACTCTCTTCAAAAAAGTTCCTACAATATCAGAAAATCGATCTATACTTCTCGTATAAATAAAATCTTTTCCATATATATACTTTTCTGCGAACAAATCTTCTTCTTTGCCTGTAAATACGCCTAAAACCAAAATTCCTTGTTTTCTAGCCTTTCTAACTTCTAGTGCAGTATCTTTTATAGCTGTAGCACCTTTATAAGGTGGCTGCCCTGTTATCTTCCTTTGGCTAGTTTTAGAGATGATAATATCATTAGGCTTTCCATCACTTAACACTATTACTATTTTATTTTCTTCATTTCTCTTTATAATACCTTCGCACACAGCCTGAATTGCCAATCCATCTCTATTATTCCCAGCCGAATAATACTCAAATATGTTTCTATTATCACTTATAGGAGAATTATAGTCACGATATCTTCTTAATATTGTATAGTCTAAGAAACTACTAAACCCCATAACTCTATTAGGTATTTTTGCTAGGGTTAAAGCTTCGCTAATAATAAACGCCTGTGTAGCAACCCTACCTTGATTTATCCTTTGGGACCCACTTCCATCAAGCAAAATATCTACTACATATCCTCCTTTTTCATTACTTAAAACCTTATTAAACACCTTATTATTGCGGGTTCTACCTATTCTCCATAGTTTGTTTGAAACAATTACTCCATTGTCTGCGGGAATAGTAGTAATTTCACTTTCTGCAGTCATAGTCCTTTGAATCAATTGTTTTAACTTTACTATATTCCTTTTATTAACCCTTGGATTTTTAGCATAATAAGATAAGTTATTTTCTTTTTGCCTTGAAACATACTTTGTTTGAAATGCATTATCACAATTAGTTCTAAGAACACCATCCGTAAAATGAACTCTACAACCATCGTGAACATTCTTGCAAATTTTCCGTTCAATATTCTTAGATTCTTCCTCGCTAATATAAGGTTTTCCATAATAATAACTAATTTTATCGTATATTTTTTTAGCAGTTTCTTCATCAATAAATACTTTTTTATTAATATTATTGTCTGGAACCTTAGATAACTCTCCTAAAGACTCTACTAATAAAGATGCACTCATTTGGTCAACCCTATCTGATATACCTTCATCTATTTCGCTGTCTTTAAATAACTCTTCATACAAAAAATCTGAAAAATCATTTTCTTCATTGCTACTCAAATCTTGAATTTCAAGTTCATCAATTATTTGATTTTCTTCATATTCATAAACATCATCTTCTGGATTAAAATGACTTGTAAATATATTATTTATAATCTTGATTAATTCTTTTGTATCTTTTGCTTCTTTACATCGTTTCATATCTTTTAATATATTCTTAATATTATTATCAAACTGTACACTTTTGCCCATTTGTTCAAAGACCCAGGCGTATCTTACTTTATCTATTAATGTGTTATTTTTCTTTGTAAGAAATCTTTCTAATAACTCTTCAAATCCTCTATTTCTTATATCTGTAATACCTGGTCTCTCTTGAATAAGTTTATCCTCTACTAATATATCAGCACATATTTCTACAAAGGGTATCATAATATCAGGATTAACCCCATTTTTCATTTTATACACAATATACCTTTTAATTAGATTCCAATCTACATACCTTTGCCTCGCTCCAGTTTTAACAGCATAGTAAATAGCTAAGTCCTTAGAATAGTCTGCATATTTATCTATGCCTTCAATTTCTTCATTATAGTTTCCAGAAATAGTCCACATTATATTATTTAATCGATTTTTGAGATCATAGTCATTAAACATCTCCATGGTTATTCTCCTTTAAATGGAAGGGAATACATCTGTAGCTTTCCAAGCCTCGGGTATTCTAGTTCGAATAATATCTCCAACAATTTCTTTTTCATATTCGTCAAAAGTTTTACCTGTGATACCCATACGGATCGCTAACCTTGGTTTTAATCCTCTTCTAATAGTTTTAAGTGCAGATATAAGGCCTCTTAAATCAACAGCCTTAGTAGATATCTCACTATTCTCTGATTTTGTCTGTAAATCTAAAAATACGCCTATAAACTGATTTAATATTTCTTCATTAGCATCGTTAAATTCATCTTTCAAAATACGCAGTAGTTTTTCTCTGTCAACTTTTGGAATATCAACTACTAAAAATCTAGATACTAATGCTTCATTTAAATCTTTAGTTCCAGCGTAGTCATAATTCATTGTTCCAATAAATCTTGTAGCTTCGTGTAATTTAATTTTATCATAACCTGGTATGTCGATGATCCTACGGTAATCTAAAGCTGAGTGTAGAACTACAATTGCATCGTTCTTAGCCATATTTATTTCATCAAATATACCAAATCCACCATGTACTGCACAACGATACACTGCGCCTTTGCGAAGCTTGACTTCATTATCCTGGAAAGTGTCTGTTCCTATTAGACTAGAGCTATCTGTATTAACATGAAAGGATACATTCCATTGTGGTCTTCCAAACAGGTGACACAGATTATCAGAAAGCACATTTTTCCCTGTTGCCTTAGGTCCTGATAACAGTATATTTTCTCCTTCGAGTAGAGCAGCAATTGACATTTCCCAAATATCCTTCCCGTAGAAGAAATTAGTTGGCTCAGGTATTCTATCCTTTGACTCATTATCTATTTTATAAAAATTTTTAAAGTAAATAATATCATCTATTAACTTTTGATTTACATCATGTTCTATAAGAAATTTAATAATATCCACGTTTATCATCCTTTAGCAATTTAATAAAATCATATATTTATATATTCCATTATCTCCTGTACATTAAACACCTAAGTAATTGTATCTTTTATAATTTAAATAATTTATTACCATAGAGAATTACCTTGATCAATGATGATTGACCTTTGAATCAAGCACCTCGGTAGTATACTTGTTCCTATAACACCTTCATTAATTACGCAACGACTTTGATAAATTATACTAAAAAGCCCTTCTAATTTTAATAGGTTTCAATTAATTTATTAGAAGGGCTAAAATATTCAATAATATTATCAATGGTGATTCCGACTGGACTTGAACCAGCGACCTCCACCGTGTCAGGGTGGCGCTCTCCCAGCTGAGCTACGAAATCACTAATTTTCATTATACAATAATTCTTAATGATTTAAAAGTTATTTTTAACACTGCATCTATTTTTTAAAGTAAATTCTTGTTACATTTAAAATAGCAATTAACGCAACTCCTACATCTGCAAAAATAGCTGCCCACATATTCGCTAGTCCAAATGCACCTAAAATCAATACTAATGCTTTAACTCCTAATGCTAAGATTATATTTTGTATTACAATTTTATTTGTAAATTTTGCTATTTTAATTCCTTCAACGATTTTATTAGGCTCATCTGTGATTAGCACAACATCAGATGCCTCAATAGCAGCGTCTGACCCTAATGCACCCATTGATATTCCAACATCTGCAATTGCTAATACTGGAGCATCGTTTATCCCATCACCTACAAAAGCAATATGAGATTTGATATCATTATTTTTTAGTTTTTCAAACTCTGAGACTTTATCTTGAGGAAGTAGCTCTGCCTTTACGCGATCTATTTTTAACTTATGTTTTATTTCATTAGCAACACGTGATTGATCGCCAGTAAACATTACTACTTCTTTAATCCCTTGTTTCTTTAAATTATATACTAGAGTTTCTATCCCTGGTTTTACCTCATCAGAAATAACTAAATAACCATAATATTTATTGTCTATAGCTACATAACTTACAGTACCTCCTTCGTCTACCTGATCAACTAAGATTCCTTCTTGTGACATAAGTTTACTATTTCCAACTAATACTTGATGGCCTCTATAATTTGCCCGTATGCCTTTCCCACCAATTTCTTCAAAATCATCTATCTCTTTTATATCAATATTGCCTTCATAATATCTAGTTATTGATGTAGCAAGAGGATGACTTGATAAAGCCTCAGATTTAGCAGCACATTCTATCATGAACTCTTTATCTTCTTCATTTTTTACAAAAACCTTGTTTACTGTAAAGACACCTTTCGTAAGAGTCCCTGTCTTATCAAAAACAATAGTATTTATATTTTTTAGCACCTCTAGGTATTGACCGCCTTTAATAAGTATACCTTCCTTAGAGGCTGCACCTATACCTGCAAAATAACCTAATGGTATCGATACTACTAAAGCACAAGGGCAGGATATTACTAAGAAAATAAGCCCTCTATGTACCCACTGTCCAAGTGATTGTCCTGACATCAATAAAGGTGGGATAAATGATATTGCCATAGCAGCAAAAACAACTACTGGAGTGTAATATCTAGCGAATTTAGTAATGAACTTTTCTGTCTGTGACTTTTTAGCACTTGCATTTTCTATTAGATTTAATATCTTCGCTACAGTGGATTCGCTATACTCCTTTGTCACTCTTACATTTAATACTGAATTATTATTTATATAACCACTTAATATCATGTCTCCAATGGCAAATTTTCTTGGTACCGATTCTCCAGTAATAGGGGAAGTATCTACCCACGATAATCCTTCAACAACTTCTCCGTCTACTGCAACTTTCTCTCCCGCCTTGACTACAATTATATCTCCAACACTTAAGTCTTCTGGAGAAACTTTGATTAGCTCATTTTTTATAATCTTATTAGCGTATGACGCTTTTATATTGACTAAATCTTTAATTGATTTTCGCGAATTATCCACGGCATAATCTTGAAACAGCTCACCAATTTTATAGAAGAACATTACTGCTACCCCTTCAGCATACTCTCCTATTGCAAATGCTCCTATAGTAGCAATAGTCATCAAAAAATTTTCATCAAATACTTCTCTTTTTAAAATATTTCTAAAAGCCGTTATTATAACATTCCATCCTATCAGTAGATAAGACCCTACATACAAAACGAGTTTAATTTGTGGGTTGCTTATAAACATAGATATCACAAACAAAGCTATACCGACAATCAACTTGTAGTCTTTAATAAAATATGTACAAATACTACTCTTTTTAGCTGGCAATCTACCAATCTCAATTTTTTCTTTCTCTCTAACCACTACATGAGGTTCATATGTGTTTACTATCTCTTTTATACTTTTTAGTACCTTTTCTCTATCTTCAATACTATCTAACTCAAATTTTATAGAAGAATCAACAAAATCAATAAATGAATTTTTAATTTCTGGTAATTGCTTAACTTTCTGTTCTATTTTATCTGCACAACTAGAACAATTTAAACCTTCTAATATTACAACTTCCATGATTACAGCTCACACCTTTCACTTGAACATATGAATATATGTTCATATGTTATTTTTATTATAAATAATAAAATATCCTTTGTCAACTGTATATTGATAGTTAACAAGTGATTGATTATACTATTTATAAAGCAATTTATTACTAGGAGGAGCAATCTGTTAAATTTATTCTATTTATTTTCACTAAGATATATATCAAACACCTAAAACGAGGCATCAAGATTTTCATCTCAATGCCTCTAGATTATTTTATTATCCCTTGGATATGAATTATACTCATTTTTAGGGTAAGTATCTACCTATATACTCTAATTTTGCTTTTTCCGTATATCTTTTAATAAACTCTGTTTTTGCTTCTGTGTATCCATCTCTGTCGTGTTCGAATTCTTTCCTCAATTTCAATTTGAGATTTCCATATTGAACGGCCACATCAGTATTATCTAATAGGTAATCTCTAAAATATAACTCATCCCAATCACCCAAATGCCTAACATGAAGATGATACACCTTCTCCGCAAACCCATCAGATGTATACCCTTTATTGAACAGCAGTCTTAAAACTGGTTCGTACTCACTAAACATAAGTATCCAACCATTAACATTTGTGATTTCAATTAGCTTTGTAATATCGCAATTGTTATCAACTTCTAGCAAAATATCTACAGTAGGTTTCGTAATCATTCCTTCTACCGCACTGCTTCCGATATGGTTGATACGTTTTATATCTTCATAAATGAGACTTTTTAAAAGCTGTCTTTCTTCGATAGCATACCATTCTTTATATTTGGAACTCTGCTCTTCAAGGATAATAGGAAACAATTCCCACAGTTCTTTCAATGTCATCTCTGATAGTTCTTTTTTCAATCTTACCACCTCATAGGATTGTAAAAGTTACTTCTCCAACAGACAATTTTATCATAATAAGAATAAATCATTATCATCCATTACATTTGCCTTTTTTCTATCGATACTTCTTTGGTTATTTGTAACGTGTTTGCCCTATCATTTAAGACTCTTTCCAGACTAAATTGTATCTCGTTACACCATTTGATGCAGTATTAGTATTGTAAAGTTCGCATCCAAAATGCTGATATATTTTTGCATACTCTTCCATGTCCGTATCAAATAAAAGGGGTACGTTTCTTTCTCTTGCCATATCCATTGCAAATTCAATCATTTCTCGTATCTTCCCCTGTCCTTGATGTGCTTCTGAAACACATACCATAAGCACCTCAACATATGTATTCTTTGTATATTTACTATTTCCATCACTAATTTGCTTAATATGGTTGAAAAATCTTTTCAAGGTACTAAAAGGTACGACTCTTAGAATTTTTATCAACATTTTTAATTGAGGACCCATGGCCTTCCTATCACTATATGTCAGTCCTATATAAGCAGTTCCATCATCATTTTGGTATAGCGCGTTTGACTCATATACACATTTTACATATGCCCACATATATTTCATGACAATATCTTTGCGTTCCTCTATACTTCCAAACTCATGGAATAGTTCATTGCTTAGAAATGAACTTCCTATTATTTCTGATATATCATTTAGTTCCTGTTTCTTTAAATTTTTAAGCAGTTTCATTCATAATCTCCTTTACTTTATACTAATATACAACTTTTTTTTCTATCCGGATAAAAGCACTATCCGTCAATAATATAATAGGGACAATAGACTCTTCAGCAATTTAAACTGCTGAACGTTATCATATCTGTCTGTTCTTAGGTGCTTTCATATAAAAGAATAACCATCCAAAGGCACTCACAAACATAACCCTTTGTAACATCCCCATGATTGACGGAAAGGTCATCATGGCAATAGATATTATTATAGCAACAAATACCATAATAATTCCTACTGTTCTCTGCATTCCACGGCTTATCAATCCATGTCCTGCCGTAAGTAAAGTAAAGCTAAATCCTGTCAAACTGGCAAAAATAGAATGTATCAGATCATGTTGCTGGTTGACTGATACAGAGTCAACTAAAGGTGCATGTTTAAAAAAACCTGTCAATACCAGGCTGAGCCCAAAGACCACACCCAGTATCTGGTGGTATCTAATCCTGCTATGATAGGTAATCGAAATTGCCATCACTCCAAGACAAATAAAAACTATATTCATCACCCATGAATATGGAGAACCTTGTGCTCCAAGATGACTGGTAGTATTGCTTAAAATAGAATAGCCTGCAAAACTAAATAACGCCAACCCATTTGATACCACTAAAAATAGACAGAATATGAACAAAGAGATTTTTTTGCTTTTTTTCATTATAAAAAGCCTCCTATAGTATGTGGTATTGAAGGAAATATTTCATTATATAATTATTATCTTATATAATTATACAAAATACAAGAAACTCTGATCGTACTATTAAGTGAGAAACTGCAAAAGGTACTATTAGAACTCTCAATAGTGACCTATACTAAGCATTGGAAAATTAAAGTTGTTTCAGTACTAATTTTATGTTAAAATTTCACTAAATAAGCATCTCACAAACGCTTGTACGAGTAACATGAAGGTTAAAACTTATCACTTATTAACATTTAAAATGATCTACGCTTACCGTTATGAATAACATAAATGGACGGTGAATAAGTATTAAACCTCTGAGAGCGTACAGAGGTTTTGTTGTTTTATTTGGAGGCTATGATGGCAGGAATACTACATAATCAATGGAAAGAACCTTTAGAAGTTGAGTTTAAAGAAAAATATTTTAAAGACTTGGGTCAATTTTTAAAACAGGAATATCTAACAAAGCAAATATTGCCACCGATGGATGATATTTTCAATGCATTTCATTATACGTCTTTGGAAAATGTCAAGGTTTTATTGCTAGGTCAAGATCCATATCACAATCCCAACCAAGCTCACGGACTATCCTTCTCCGTTCTGCCAGGGCAAGATCCCCCACCATCACTTCAAAATATCTATAAAGAGCTACAAGATGACTTAGGTTGTTATATACCCAATAATGGCTATTTGAAAAAGTGGGCAGATCAAGGCGTTATGTTATTAAATACTGTACTTACAGTTTGTGCCCATCAAGCCAATTCTCATAAAGGAAAGGGCTGGGAACAGTTTACAGATGCGGTAATAAATATTATCAATGAACAGGACAGACCTATTGTGATTTTACTATGGGGAAGACCAGCACAAACGAAAGAAAAGATGTTGAATAATCCTAAGCATTTAGTGCTAAAATCACCTCATCCAAGCCCGTTGTCTGCCTATCGAGGGTTTTTGGGATGTAAGTGTTTTAGTACATGTAATGAATTTTTGACAACCCATGGCATAGAGGCAATTGATTGGCAGATAGAGAATTTTTGATCTTACAACGTATAGCATTGCTATATGTTGAATATTAGTAAACTCATACTTGACAATTCTAAATAAATTTTTGGTTATTGGATATTAATTTATTGGCAAATGATGGTCAAACCACTTATTAATTGGGAAATAACTGACTAATAATTTCGACTTAGCTAAAATTGTACCGGCTTTAGACAACGTGTTATTAGTATGTCATAAAACTTATATTTGCGCGTTTATTGTATGTCAAAAAAACTATATAGGTGTTATAATAAAAATATATTACTGTAAGGGTGGTTTTAAATATGAATAAGTTTACGGATAAACAGCTCTCTGACAATTATAACTACCTAGAATTATTATCTGAAAAATTTCCCTGTATAGGAGTAGCTGCTTCTGAAGTCATTAATTTAAAAGCAATAATGAATTTACCTAAAGGAACAGAACATTTTTTAACTGATATTCATGGTGAACATGATGCATTTAGCCATGTAATGAGAAATGCTTCCGGTGTAGTTAAACGTAAAATTTCTGACGTGTTTAGCAAGACCCTATCACAACATGAAATTGATGAACTGGCAACGCTTATTTATTATCCAGAGGAAAAACTAAAACTTGTAAAATCTAATGAAGAGAACATACTCGATTGGTACAAAACCAAAATTTATCAACTCATACAGATATGTAGAGGAGCATCTTCTAAGTATACACGTTCAAAAGTTAGAAAATCATTACCTTCTTTTTTTTCATATATAATGGAAGAATTATTACATGAAGACGAAGATCGATTTAATAAAAAGGAATACTACAACAAAATAATCGATACTATAGTAGAGCTAAATCAAGCTGATCAATTTATCACTGAAATTTCATCTGTAATTCAAAGGCTTACTATCGATCATCTACATATTATCGGAGATATTTACGATAGAGGTCCTGGCTCTCATATAGTTATGGACACACTTATGCAACACCATTCTCTAGATATTCAATGGGGAAATCACGATATCTTATGGATGGGAGCTGCTGCAGGAGATTTATCTTGTATAGCTAATGTAATAAGAGTTTGTTTGCGTTATTCTAATATGTCTATCCTAGAAGACGGATATGGGATTAACCTTTTACCTTTAGCTACTTTTGCGATTGAAACTTATGAACAGGATCCATGTAAACAATTTATACCAAAAGCTAATATCTCGGAATTTTTTTCTGAGTTTGATATTCAACTTTTATCAAAAATGCATAAAGCTATCTCTATTATTCAATTTAAGTTAGAACATCAATTAATAAATAGTCACCCAGAATATAATATGGAACATCGCCAAGTTCTGGATAAAATTGACTATGATCACTCTACTATAAACGTGAATAATATCTCATATGAATTGCATAAAGAACAGTTAACTACTATTAATCCTGATAAACCTTGGGAACTTACACCAGAAGAAGAAATAGTGATACAAAAACTTCAATCCTCATTTTTAATGAGTGAAAGACTACAAAAACACGTTCGTTTTCTTTTCTCAAAAGGAAGTATTTATCTCACTTATAATGGCAATCTATTATTTCACGCCTCAATACCCATGAATTATGATGGGAGCTTTAAAAAAGTACGTATTATGAATGATTATTTAAGTGGTAAGGATCTCTTAGATAAATTAGATCAATATGCCAGAGAAGCCTACTTTGAAAATCCAATAAATTCTATTGGAACCGAAATATTTTGGTATTTATGGTGTCATCATAATTCCCCCTTATTTGGAAAAGATAAAATGGCTACTTTTGAACGTTATTTTGTAATTGATCCAATCCTTCATAACGAACAGTACACACCTTACTATACGTTAATATGCGATGAAAAAATTGCTAAAAAAATTCTTTTAGAGTTCAACTTAGATCCAGATGAAGGTCATATTATCAATGGACATGTGCCAGTAAAGACAATCCATGGCGAAAGTCCTATAAAAGCTAATGGTCGCCTACTAGTTATAGACGGCGGCTTTGCACGCGCTTATCAAAGCACTACTGGTATTGCCGGCTATACCTTGATATACAACTCATTTGGATTACAATTAGCAAGTCATGAACCTTTTCACTCTGTAGAAAAAGCAATTAATAATGGTATAGATATTCATTCCACCACTAGCGTTATTGAAAAAACTGTAGATAGAAAAAGAGTAGCTGATACTGATGTAGGCAAAAAAATAAATACCCAAATCTATTATTTAGAAATGTTAATAGCAGCATACAGAAAAGGAATTTTAAAAGAAAAACTGTAATTAAAAAACAGTAGGAGATTACTATCACCTACTGTTTATTTATTAATACATTAAAGTTATTTTAGCCTACTAAAATTTTAATATAAATCTATCTATTTGTTCTTCTCGGTCTACTTTTATTTACTCCGCCTCTTTTTGCTTGGGCTCTTTCGATATTAATTTTATTTCCTTTAATCATTCCCTTATGCATTATATCTATTACTTCATCTGCATATTGTTGTGGTATATCAACGAATGTATAATTCTCATATATATCTATATGACCTATATTGCTTCCACTCATACTTGTCTCGCTAGCAATCGATTTAACAACATCTCCTGGTTGTAGTTGTTTATTTTTACCAATATTGATAAACATTCTAACCATGTTTCCGTCGTCTCTTCTTTTATTACTACCTCTATCTCTAACATTAGGCGCATTTTTCATATTTACTGGGTCCAATAAATCTTTTTCAGGCAGTTCAAGTTCCATTTTAAGTAATGCAGCTGCAACTTCAATGGACTGAAAGTCTTCTGTTTCAAGCATATTATCAAGTATATTAATATACTTTGCTAAATTGCCTTCACCAATAGTACTCTTTAGCTTATTTATAAATGACTGAGTCTTCACACTTTCGATATCACTAATACTTGGAATTGGATGTCTATTTATTTTCTTCTTCGTATAATTCATTACACTTTTTAACAAATAATAATCCCTTGGCGTAACTAATGTGAATGCTGTACCACTCTTTCCAGCTCTTCCTGTTCTACCTATTCTATGAACATAATACTCTTCATGGCTAGGCATATCGTAATTAAATACGATTGCTACATCGTCAATATCTAAACCTCTAGCCGCAACATCTGTAGCTACTAGTATTTCAATATCTCCTTTTTTAAACTTACTAATTACGTTGCTTCTTACACTCTGTTTCATATCTCCATGTATCTTATCGACACTATAACCTCTAGATTGTACTAGATCAGTAACATCGTCTACTTTTTTCTTAGTATTACAGAATATTATGGATAGTTTAGGATTGTATACGTCGATTAATCTAGTTAATACTTCAAGTTTATCTTGTTCTTTTACTTCAATATAAAGTTGTTCAACATTAGGAGTCGTTAGTTCTTTATGCAATACTTTTAATATTTCAGGTTTTTTTTGATATTTATTAATAATCTCTAGTATAGCTTTTGGCATAGTAGCAGAAAATAATAATGTTTGCCTTTCATGTTCCACACTTTCAAGAATAGTTTCGATATCCTCTCTAAAGCCCATGTTAAGCATTTCGTCCGCTTCATCTAATATTAACATATCTAAATCTTTTATTTTTAGAGTTTTTCTATTAATATGATCGATAACTCTTCCTGGTGTACCGATAACAATTTGCACACCTCTTTTTAGTGTGTTAATCTGTCTATCTATAGATTGACCTCCATAAATTGGAGTAGTTTTTATACCATGTTTGTATTTGCCTAATTTAGCAATTTCCTCAGATACTTGTAACGCAAGCTCTCTTGTAGGGCATAAAATAAGCGCTTGTGTATTTTTATTGTTAGGGTCTACCTTGTCTAGAATGGGTATTCCAAAGGATGCCGTTTTACCTGTGCCTGTTTGAGCTTGGCCTACAATATCTCGTCCTTCCATAATTAAAGGTATCGACATCTGTTGTATAGGTGTCAATTCTTCAAATCCCATGTCCTTTACAGCTCTTTTAATGTCATCACTGCAGTTTAAATCTTCAAATTTAGTTAATTCCATTTAATCATTCCTTTTTTCCGTTTATTTCCGAGTTCTAATTATATCATTAATTCTCATAAATAGGTATTTTATTTCTTTTTTATTTATTTGTTATAATTATTCCACACTTATCCACGGTTTAAACAATTTTTTTATTATACTTTTTCTGTCTTATATGAATATCTACTATTTAAATTTCACTATCCACTGTAATTCAAATATCCTAACTATCTAATCTACGTATATTTTCTATAATCATCAACTTTTTTTATTCTCTTTCTAACCACAAGAAACACGCTTTGCGAGATTCTCGCGGTTACGAGGTAGTCGCCAAATGTCTGCAGGCAGCCACTTGGCTCATTACTTCGCAATAATAAAGATGCCTAGTTAAGCATTGCTCAACTAGGCATTCTCGTTAGATTAATTTTTCTTCTGTTAAGAAATTACGAAACAACTTTTCATGAGCATCTGTGGTTTCTACTAAATCAAATAATTTTCCATCGCCTACTACTTGTAGTTTTGCTTTTCCATCTTGGAAGTTATATTTCTTAGTATAAAGGACATTTCCATTACTTAGTGGCCAGAATTGTTCTTCTTTTTGTTCTGCCAAACCAAAGTACTCTGGAATACTAATTGATAACTCTGTCGTAATATCATTTACACCACTGTAATCTATTTTTATTCCAAGTGCTACAGCTAAATCACATAAATCAACCCAGTTCTCTTCACCTGTTAGTGATGGAATTGCTGAATTTAATTTTTGAATTCTTCTCTCTGTATTGGTAAATGTGCCTGTTGATTCTGCATAACTTGCTACAGGAAGAACCACATCAGCTTTTGAAGCAGTGTCAGTTAAGTACATATCCTGAACCATCAAGAAATCTAATTTACTTAGATCAACTCCTGAAAGATCTTCACCAAAGATCATCATCCCTTTGATACTTCCATCATTAATACCTTTTACAACAATTTCATTATTGGTATCTACTCCTATATCTGATAAACCTTGGCTATTATTCTTTGGTTTTAGTTGGATAATACCACTTCTTGCTTTTCCTATATGTCCCGCTATTACAGCTATATTCGCAATCATTTTAGCACTATCACTAGTTATTCTGTTTTGATCAAATACAATTATCGCTTTTTTGGAGTTAGTGTATATATCAACTAATACTTTCGCATCATCACCAACTACAACATCCTTTAAGTTATTCTGTAATTCCTCAAATCCTAACGCATTCTTAGGAGCTAACCCTTTGTCAATTAAGCCTTTTGCCACTTGCTTTAGAAAGTCTATATTATCTTCGATACAAATATTTGTATTTGACCATTCATCAGCATGTGATGTGAATGAGTTTGCCACAACAAGCTTTACGCCATTGGCAACAGCATTTTTAATCTTGATACCTGCTATAGGATGATCTTTCATAATGTCAGATCCGATAAGCACAATTGTCTCAGTTGCTAAAAGTTCATCAAATGTGTTTGTAGAGGCATCATAACCTAGCACATCCTTAATTCCACCATAAACTCTATTAAATGAAGTTATATTGCTTGTGCCTAATCCTTCTTTCCCAATCTTCTTAGCCAAATAAATTTCTTCATTCGTATATCTATCAGATATAGCTATGGCAACTGAATCTTTTCCATTTAACATTGTTAAGCTCTGAACTTTCTTAGCTGTATATTTAATTGCTTCTTCCCAGGTTACTTCCTTGAGGCTTCCTTCTTTTCTAATCATTGGCATGATAATCCTCTTATCTTTTTGAGCTGTATCATAACCAAATCTACCTTTTGAACATAGAAGACCACTATCTACTTTGCTTTCGCTATCTGGAAGTGCTCTATAAATCATGTCTCCCCTAGTTTCAAGGTTAATGTTACACCCTACACTACAGTGCGAGCATACAGTATGAGTTTTATTTGTTCTTACTGGAACAGATTTTTCAATTTGAAGTCTTTCTTGTAAAGCTCCTGTAGGACACACACTTACACATTGTCCACAAGCTATACAATTTGTTTCAGCTAATTCTAAATCTAATGCTGGTCTAACAATAGCGTCAAATCCTCTATCTACTATTCCTAACGCCTCATTATCCATTACCTCGTCACAGATTCTTACACACAATCCACATAGTATGCATTTATCACTGTTTCTAACAATAAAAGGATGATTGTCATTACTTTGACGATGATGCATTTCACCTGCTATCCTATCTGGTACAACATCGTATTGATTTGAGTATTCTAGTAATTTACATTCGAACACATCATGACAACCGCATTCTAAACACCTTTTTGCTTCTGCTACAGCTTGTTCCTCTGTGTATCCGTTTAGCACTTCTTGGAAATTATCTTTTCTAGCTTCTGGAGATAAATGATTCATATGGACTCTTTTTATTCTAGGTTGATCTAGAAAATCTTCTTCTGTAAGGTCATCTCTAGTAACAACAAAGGGTCTTACATATGGTACGACTTCACCTGCTAAGTATCTATGAATAATATCCGCTGCTTTCTTTGCATCTCCTATTGCTTCTATTGCAATACCAGCACCATCGTTTATAGCATCCCCACCTGCAAATACTCCTGGTAGGCTTGTTTGAAAAGTACTTTCATCTGTTTGTATAGTTCCCCAAGTAGTAGTCTCTAAAGAATCTAAACCACTTATGTCTGTTCCTTGACCAATTGCAGCTATAACAAGATCTACATCTATAATCTCATATGCGCCTTCAATAGCTATTGGCTTCCTTCTTCCACTATTATCTGGCTCGCCAAGTTCCATCTTTTGCAACTTAATCTGCTTAGCTTGACCATTTTCTTCAAGAATTTCTATTGGGCTAACTAAAAATTTAAATTCTACGCCTTCTTCTTCAGCCTCAATAATTTCGATCATTTCAGCAGGCATTTCATCTCTCGTTCTTCGATATATAACGCATACTTCTTTAGCACCTAATCTTATAGCAGTTCTGCAAGCATCCATAGCGGTATTTCCTCCGCCTACTACAGCAACCTTATCTCCAATTTTCAGCTCTTCATTAAGAGTAACTTTTCTTAAGAAGTCTATACCACCAATAACACCTTTAGCTTCTTCACCTTTACATCTCATTTTAGAACTAGTCCAAGCTCCTATTGCAACGTATACGGCATCATTTTCTTTTCTCAAGTAGTCTAATTCAATATCCTTGCCAATTTTCATATTGTTTACTAATTTAGCACCCATTTTTTCTATAACAGCTACTTCATCGTCTACAATATCCTTTGGCAATCGATATTCTGGTATCCCATATCTTAACATTCCACCCATTTCAGGCATGGCATCATATATGGTTACATCATGACCTTTTTTAGTTAGGTAGTAAGCTGCTGTTAAACCACCTGGACCTCCACCAACAATAGCAATCTTTTTACCAGTCTTTGGTTCTAACTCAGGTATAAACATTTCTTCATGAGCCATGTCTTGTTCAGCTGCAAAGAACTTTAAGTGGGCAATGGAAATTGGTTCTTCTGCCAATTGTCTCCTACAAGCATCCTCACATGGATGTGGACATACTCTTCCTATACTTCCAGGCATTGGCAATTGTTCTTTTATTAGCTTTAACGCTTCCATATGCTCCCCATTAGCTATTAATCCTACATAACCTTGACAGTCAGTTTCACCTGGGCAAGCTAATACGCATGGTGCCTTACAGTCTCCTACGTGATCAGATAATAGCAATTCTAATGCGGTCTTTCTAGAAGCTCTTATTCGGCTAGTATCTGTATTAACGACCATTCCATTACCTGCCACCGTTGCACAAGCTCTTAAAAGTTTAGGTATTCCCTCTACTTCAACTACGCAAAGTCCACAAGAACCGTATATTTTAACTCTTTCGTCGTAACAAAGTGTAGGAATCTCAATATTATTTTCTCTGGCAATCTGTAGTATAGTTTGTTCATTGTTGCCAGTTACTTCTTTTCCATTTATGTTTAAACGTATTAAAGACATAATTTTTTCGCTCCCTTCTTATTAATCTACAGTTATAGCATCAAATTTACATGCATCATAACATTTTCCACATTTAATACATGTGGCTTGATCTAATATATGTATAGTCTTTTTCTCTCCAGATATTGCTTCTACTGGACATTTTCTCTTACATACACCACAACCGATACAGTTGTCAGTAATTTCGTATGTCAATAGACTTGCACATTGCTTTGAAGGACATTTTTTATCGTATATATGTCTTTCGTATTCTTCTCTAAAGTACCTAATTGTGCTTAGCACAGGGTTTGGTGCAGTTTGTCCTAGTCCACATAACGAACCGTCTTTAATCTGTACTGCAAGGTCTTCTAGTAATTCAATGTCTCCATCTTTACCGTCACCTTCAGTTATTCTAGTTAATATTTCTAACATTCTCTTTGTACCAATTCTACAATGTATACATTTTCCGCATGATTCATTTCTAGTAAAATCTAAAAAGAATCTTGCCATGTCAACCATACAAGTAGTTTCGTCCATTACTACCATACCACCTGAACCCATAATAGCACCAGTTTTGGCTAATGATTCATAATCAACTGTAGTCTCAATTAAATCTGATGGGATACAACCACCTGATGGACCTCCCATTTGAACAGCTTTAAATTCTTTATCTTCTAATATACCGCCACCAAGGCCAAATATAATATCTTTTATAGGCATTCCCATAGGTACTTCAACTAATCCGCCATTTTTCACTTTGCCAGTTAAAGCAAAAACTTTCGATCCCTTACTCTTTTCAGTACCTAATTCGGAATATTTATTACCGCCGTTTAAAATAATCCATGGAATATTTGCAAATGTTTCTACATTGTTAATATTTGTTGGTTGATCCCAATACCCTTTTTGAGCTGGAAAAGGCGGCTTTAGTCGAGGCATGCCTCTTTCACCTTCAAGTGATGCTATCAGTGCAGTTTCTTCACCACATACAAATGCACCAGCACCTGCTTTAATTCGCAGATCGAAACTAAAGTTACTGTTAAATAGATTTTTACCTAATAAACCTTTTTGTCTAGCTTGTTCAATTGCATTTTGTAAACGGATAATAGCTAAAGGGTATTCTGCTCGAACATAAACGATACCTTCTTCCGCTCCTATTGCATATGCGCCTATCATCATACCTTCAATAAGATTATGGGGATCTCCTTCTAAAACACTTCGATCCATAAACGCACCAGGATCACCTTCGTCAGCATTACATACCATATACTTTGGAGTAGCCTTTGACTGTAATGCCGCATTCCACTTAAACCACGTTGGAAATCCAGCTCCGCCTCTTCCTCTTAACCCTGATATTTTCATCTCTTCTATAACTTCTTCTTGTGTCATTTCAGCAATACATTTCTCAATTGCTTTATATCCTCCGATTTCAATATACTCGTTAATATCTTCTGGATTAATTGTGCCACATTTTTCAGTAACAATTCTAAATTGGTTAGATCTTTCTAAAAGTTCTTCTTCTGTTATTTTTAAATCCGTGTCCTTAACATCATTTAAAATTTCATTGATTCGTTCTGGAGTAACTTTAACATATGTTTGTTTATTTCCATCATTATCTATTACATCTACAATAGGTTCTAAGTAGCACATTCCGTTACAGCCAGCTATTTGTAAGTCTGCTTTAAGTTTTTGTTCTTCAATACCTAATTCTAATGCATCAAATACTTTATTTGCACCTGCAGCAATTCCACAGCTACCATATCCTACAATTATTTTCATATCTTTACGCCTCCTTTGTATCTAAGTCATTTTTTTTCAAGTTGCGTAATATTTCTACGGTTTTCTTTGGAGTTAAATGACCGTATGTTTCCCCATTTATCATCATTACTGGAGATAAACTACAACATCCTAAGCAAGCCACATTATTTAAAGTAAACAAGTTATCTTCTGTTGTTTGACCATCTTTAATATTTAATTCTTCAGTAATTGCTTCTTCAATACCTTTAGCTCCATTTACATGGCAAGCTGTACCTTGACATAACATAATTAGATTTTCACCAACTGGCTCTAACCTAAACTGTGTATAAAATGTAGCTACACCATAAACCTTAGCTGGTTTAACACCTGTGTTTTGCGCTACATAGTTTAAAACTGATAATGGGAGATATCCGTATATTTCTTGCGCCTTCTGAAGGATTGTAATTAAACTTCCTTTTGTACTCTTGTACTTTTCTAGAGTAGCGTCTAATGCTGTTAAGTCAATATCGTCATCTTTAAATTGAACTTTTAATACACTATTATTTCCGCCGCAACATTTCATTTGCAAAAACTCCTTATTTATTTATAGTAAATCTATAGACATTGTTAAATAGGACAACATAATCATTATATCATCCTAAGATGTTAATTGCATTAACCAACCTGTTGTATTCGTTTACATATTGTGTAACAATTAACTTGTATATACTAGTTCGTACTTAATTTATATCATATTATTAATTATACTGTAAAGATTTATTTATAAATTAACAATATAATCATGATAAATTATTTTTTTCTTTATATGTAATCAACAAATTTATCCACTTATAATCATCTTGCCTTTATCAAAGAATACTTTATGACAACGATTTTGGAAAGGACAAGATGTTATGCGAATTAAACCTCATATAAAAAGGACATATTTCACATTCATAATTTTACTATTTATTATTACAATTAATCTATATCTTCGTTCAGATAATATTAGTACTAAAGTGATAGATCTACAAACTAGTACTCTAGAAAATAAACTAGTGGTTCATTACTTAGACATTGGTCAAGCTGATTGTATTTTAATCCAAGAACCTAAAGGAAGTACTGTATTAATTGATGCTGGTAACAAACTAGATAGTAAGTATATTCAAGGTTATTTATTAAACCTAGGTATTACAAAAATTGATGTGTTAATTGCTACACATCCTCATGCAGATCATATTGGAAGTATGGACGATATTATATATGCTTTTGAAATCGGTAAAATTTACTCACCCAATGTTGATCATAATACTACCGCATATAGAGATTTTATTGATGCAGTTGATAAAAAAAACTATAAGATTACCTATGCTAGTGCAGGCGATCACTTTTCTTTTAATGACGCAAATTTCCAATTTATTTCACCAAACCAAAATGAATACGATGATTTAAACTTTTTTTCTCTAGTAACTAAATTAGATTACGGAAATGTATCTTTCTTGTTTATGGGTGATGCTGAAGGAAAAGTACTAAATGAAATATTAAACTCTAATTATAATTTGAGGTCAGATGTAATAAAAATAGGACATCATGGAGGCGTAGTATCTGCTCCAATCAACTTCATAAAAGCTGTAGATCCTACAATAGCAGTAATTACGGTTAGGCCAAAGTCATATAGTTATCCACATTTTTCTGTGCTATCTACATTAAAAGAAAACGCTATTGAAACATACTTGACAAAAGGTCAAGGAACCATAGTAATAACTAGCGACGGAGAAATCATTGATGTGTTTCGTAGTTCCTATAAAAATACAGATAGTAAATCCCTTGACCAATAATTATATACAATTAATAAAGTTAAAAGAAGCTTATCGTATTGATAAGCTCCTGTTAACAACTAATATTTTTATTAAGCTAATATTGTTTTCAAATCTTCTTCAGGTGTAGATATTGGTGTAAGACCAAATTTTTCTACTAGTACACCTAATACTGTAGAAGAGAAAAATGCTGGTATAGAAGGTCCTATATATATATTTTTAATACCTAATGCTAATAAAGTTAATAGTATACATACAGCTTTTTGTTCGTACCATGATAATACTAATGTCAATGGCAATTCGTTTACTCCACATTCAAAAGCTTCTGCTAACGCAACTGCTACTTGTATCGCTGAATAGGCATCATTGCATTGACCCATATCCATAATTCTTGGAAGTCCACCAATTTCTCCTGCATCAATATCATTAAATCTAAACTTACCACATGCTAGTGTAAGCACTACCGTATCTTTTGGCGTTTGTTCAACAAATTCTGTGTAATAATTTCTTCCTGGTTTTGCTCCATCACATCCACCTACTAAAAAGAAGTGTTTTATTGCTCCACCTTTTACTGCGTCTATTACTGTATCTGCTACGCCTAATACAGTATTTCTAGCAAATCCAGTAGTCATTTTATTCCCACCATTAAGTCCAGTAAATTCTTTGTCTTCACCAAATCCCTTTAGCTCTATAGCCTTTTCAATTACTGCTGAGAAGTCTTTTTGCCCGTTTACTCCATCTTCTACATGTTTTAGTCCTGGATATGCAACTACTGATGTAGTAAATATATTATCTGCATATGATTCTTTTGGTGGCATTAGGCAGTTAGTTGTAAAGAGAATTGCTCCTGGTAAATCTTCAAATTCTTTTTTCTGATTTTGCCAAGCGGTTCCATAATTTCCTTTTAACTGCGTATATTTCTTAAGTTCAGGATATCCATGGGCTGGAAGCATTTCACCATGAGTATAAACATTTATGCCTTTCCCTTCTGTTTGCTCTAATAATTGTTTTAAATCTAGCAAATCATGTCCTGTAATAACGATAAAAGGACCTTTTTCTACATTTGTTGTAACCGTTGCAGGTATAGGATGACCGTAAGTAGATGTATTTGCATCATCTAATAATGCCATACATTTTAAGTTTATTTGACCAAACTCCATAAGTAGGCCCAACCATTCTTCTACACTATGTTCTTCTCCTAAAGCTGCCATTCCTTTAAAGAACCATGCATTAACTTCATCATCTTGTTTTCCTAGTACATAAGCGTGACATGCATATGCAGCCATCCCTCTAATACCTAGAAGTAACGTAGATCTTAAAGAAACAACATCTTCATTTCCTGACCATAATTCTTCCCATTTAAAATCAGGTGCATTTCCATACTTTGCTTTTTCAGTTTTAATTCTTTGTACCCATTCTTGCACTTGCTTTTCATCAAAACTTACGTTAGTTACTTGTACAAATAGCGCTTCCATCATTGCTTTATTAGTTGTCTCACTTACCTGTAATCCCTTAGTTGCTCTCGCTAAACCTATTAGAGCTGCTGTCAACTCATCTTGTTTATTTGATACTTCTGGAGTCTTACCACATACCCCCATTTCGGTACAGGCTTTTCCTTTTGCAGTTTGTTCACATTGAAAACAAAACATCTTTGACATATAAATCCTCCTTAAAATATGTTATAAAAATGCACATGACATTTTTGTAATACCTCAGTCTGTAATCTTATACCCTAAATAATAGTTATAAATAAAATTACTAAATATAAAAGCGTTTTCTCATAGTTTAGTACCTATGATTTAATTATTAATTGTTTTCTTTAACTCATTGTAATATAATAAACTAAAATCATACGTACCCAAGGTTACATAATTCATAGTTTTATTAAATAATTATTTTTCGAATTTACACTCAATAATGTTTTCTGTTAAGAAACCACTATTGTATTTAAGGTTCTTACATTCTTCTTTACAAAATACATGTAACAAATGTTACGAAATAAGAGGTCGATAATAATGTACGAAAAATGGTCAAAAATATTATCTCATACCCAGCTTTTTAAAAATATTGATACAACTTCAATCAACACCATGCTCAACTGTTTAAAACCACCTATACATGAATTTGCAAAAAATGAATATATCACGGTAGAAGGAGATACTTTTGAAGGAATAGGCATTATTCTTTTAGGAGAAGCTACTATCGCTAAAGAAAATATGGCTGGAAATAGGATAATAGTTCATTCTATAAAGCAAGGCGACATATTTGGAGAAATGGTGGCCTTCTCAAATAAAAATACATGGCCAGTTTCTGTAAATGCAACGCAAAAAACTACAGTTGTTTTTTTGCCACCAGAAAAAATCACTGGGAGTTGCGTTAACATGTGCTTCAGCCATCAAGAACTTATATTAAATTTACTAAACTTAGTATCAAATAGAGGTCTATTTTTAAACAAAAGAATCGAATATCTTTCTATTAAAAATGTTCGAGAGAAAATTAGCGTTTATTTATTAGAACAATATGAAAGAGCTGGAAAAATAGTGTTTAAAATCCCTCATAATAGAAATGAGTTGGCAGAATTTTTAAATGTTACACGGCCTTCTTTATCTCGAGAAATGGCTAAAATGAGAGATGAAGGAATAATAGAATTTCAAAAATCTTCTGTTGCTTTAACAGATATAGATGCACTCAAAAGTTCAGTTCATTAAACTACTTATGCAGTAGTCCACTATAATTTATAAAAACCACAGTGAAACTAGCTTTGCAAGTTTTTCTGTGGCCTGTATCCGACGGTAATAGTTTACTCTATAATTTCTCCATAAAACCATACATAAGTTGACTAGATGAATTCAACTCTTCTATAGATGCTGCAATTTCTTCTAAACTAGAGGCTTGAACTTCAAATACTCCATTAGAATCTCCAACCTTCTTATGAATCGTCTTAATAGAATCGCTGACCCCTTTAAGAACTGTATCAACTCTTTTTATAGAATCACTAGTAGAACCAGATAACTTCCTTATCTCCTTAGCAACTACATCGAAACCTCTCCCATATTCACCAGCTCTAGCAGCTTCAATAGCAGCATTTAACCCTAACAAATTTGTTTGTGATGATATTTCTTGTATAAAGTTTAAAATATCATTGGTATCCGCTGTTTTTTCATTGGCTTCCTCAACAATGGATAATATTTGTTCATTTGCATCTACTACTTCTTGTACATTTACATTCAGATCATTAATAGCTTCTGTTATTTGCTCTAAAGATGATTTTATATCGTTAAAGGCGCTCATAAACTCTGTTTTCTTCTTAAGACTTTTTGCTAATAAGACTGCTCCTTCTATTTTTCCATTTTCGTTTTTAATAGGAATAGTGTATGACTTAAAGGGAATGTCAACCCCTGCTGAATATTCTCCTTTAAATACTTTTCCTTCATCAATTATTTTTTTTACAGGCAATGCTAATGGCTTGCCTATTGAAGAATCCATATCCCTTACTTCTGAACTTCTAACTACATTATAAACTTCTCCATCTGATATAGCGATAGATACCTCTTCATCCATAATTATTGGAATAAAGTCCATTATCTCAGCAAAAGCGTTTAAAATATCATTATTAAATAATTTTTCGCTCAATACAATCCTCCCCCTTTATACATTTCATTTATATCTAATTCGCTATAATTCTGTTTTTAAATTTATACAAGTAAAATATCTACGTAAAAAAAATTCTAGACCATTTAACTCATCAATGTGTCTCTTATAACTTCTCCATAAAACCATACATTAATTGTGTTGAAGAATTTAATTCTTCTATAGATGCTGCAATTTCTTCTAAACTAGAGGCTTGAACTTCAAATACACCATTTGAATTCCCTACTTTTGTATGAATCGTCTTAATAGAATCACTGACCCCTTTAAGGACTGAATCTACTCTTTTAATAGAATCACTAGTAGAACCAGATAACTTCCTTATTTCCTTAGCAACTACATCGAAACCTCTCCCGTACTCACCAGCTCTAGCAGCTTCAATAGCAGCATTTAACCCTAACAAATTTGTTTGTGATGATATCTCTTGTATAAAGTTTAAAATGTCGTTGGTATCCGCAGTTTTTTCATTGGCTTCCTCAACAATGGATAATATCTGTTCATTTGCATCTACTACTTCTTGTACATTTACATTCAAATCATTAATAGCTTCTGTTATTTGCTCTAAAGATGATTTTACATCATCAAAAGCACCTACAAAATCTCTTTTCCTCTTAAGACTTTTTGCTAATAAGACTGCACCCTCTATTTTTCCATTTTCACCTTTAATAGGTATTGTATACGATTTAAATGGAACAGTAATATCTGTTGTATACTCTCCTACGAATATTTCACCTTTGTTAATTAGACTCATAATTTGATCATCTAATGGTTGCCCAATTGACTCATCTGCATCGACTTCCAATGCTTCTGAACTTCTAATGGCCTTGTACGTTTTACCGTCTGTCAGCATAATAGTTACTGGTTCATCCATTATAATGGGTAAATAATCCATAATTACATGAAATGCATTCATAATATCGTTTTCAAAAATTCTTTCATTCACTGTAATCCGACCCCCTTTTTTCTTATATCGGATTGTTTATAAACTAATTAATATCATTTATTAGTAATTTGTTTTAAATATATAATTTACCTAAGTTTATTACGGTTTTTCTCTTTAGATCCTCGTTTACTTCTTTTTTCCTTTCTAGACTTCCTACAAGCAGGGCATCTTTCCGGTTCACTTTCGAATCCTTTTTCTTTAAAAAATTCTTGTTCACCTTCTGTGAATACAAATTGACTGTCACAATCTTTACACACTAAATTTTTATCTGTCATCATATATCTCCTTTTTTCATATTATTTCATATCTTATCAATAATAATCTCTATTCTTATACATCTATAGAGTAGTTCTCATCTAATTCCTTCATTTCTTTTAAAATATTTTGTGCAATTTTTTTATTTAAATCAGCCTTTATGACTATTTTCATAATTTCCTTTATACGTTGTCCTTTGTCTTTTTGATACAATTGTACAACTTTTAGATTCGCTTCTTCTAATTCCTCTTCATGTATTTGAAGAAAATCTTGATATAAATTTTCTAGGGAGTTATCACAATCATTTATTGAATTCTTAAAAAATATTTCAAGTTCCTCTAATGTTAAAATTCCTTTTAAGTGATATATCATAATGAGTTGCATCATTTGAACTCTACTGTATTTCTTTTTGATTGGTTTTGAGATTAAATTTGATTTAACGTAATTATTCACCATTGTTTTGGTCATTATCTTTTCATCCTGATCTACCTTATAGCTTTCTATTATTTGTTCTAATATAGTTATTACTTGATCCATATACAAATCTATATGTGGTATATCACTACTTTTAAGTTTCTGAAATTCTTTCAAACTTTTCCCCTCCTGTATAAAAAACTTTTCTAAATGTTATACTAAATTATATGATATATATCATTATATTACAAATATTTTATTGACACTTACTACTTATTGCGTTATTATTGACTCAACAAGTAGTATTAATTACTACATGAGAGGTGTTGACTTTATGAAAATGCGTGAACCTGTTAATTCAATTACTCATTTGGTAGGTGTAATCTTATCTTTATTTGGATTCATCTTACTAATATTCTCTTCTATAAGTACTTTTAGCATTGCCAATATTATAAGCTCTATTATATTTTCGTTTGGGCTAGTAGGTTTATATACAGCTTCTACCGTATACCATTGGAAGATTGCTTCAGATGAGAAACTAGAGTTCCTAAGAAAAATAGATCATATCATGATATATATTTTAATCGCTGCCACTTATACTCCTATAGGTTTAATTCCTTTGAAAGGTGCTATCGGTTACTCTCTATTAACTATTGTATGGACATTAACTGTCATTGGTATTATACTGAAAGTCTTTTGGATGAATGCTCCGAGATGGATTTGTACAGGGTTTTATTTATTATTAGGTTGGATATCTGTATTCTTTATTTACCCTATGACAAAAGCTCTTCCACCAATAGCAATTACACTCTTAGTAGTTGGCGGCATAATGTATTCTATCGGAGCTATTATTTACGGCAAAAAGCCAGAGAAATTAAAAATTGGTAAGTTTAAATTCCATGAAATATTTCATATATTTATATTACTCGGTAGTTTTTTTCACTTTGTAATGATATTTGGATATGTAATAGTTTGAAACCATGTCATTAGCTCTTTTTAGGGACACTTGTGTCCCTATCTTAAGTTCCATGATAAACTCTTTATAATTAAAATTAGTTAATAATTAATTGTGGGGATTTCTCCATTTTCAAACCTATTGCATTTATCTATTGAATTACACGAATTACAAGGTCTTGACAGTTTATCTGCACGGTATATAAACTCACTCAAATTTGATGGATGATTACTCTCTGTTCGGTGATGTCCAATTGCATCACATATCAGTTTTATCTCTCGTTGATCAAAACCACAGTCTTTTAGTATATCTAGGGCTAGTCCTTTACTTGCTATAGCATGATCAATTCCTTCTTGATACTCTTTCCACCTACCTATATCATGTAGAATTGAACAGGCATATATAATCTCTTTGTCTAAATTAGCTTTGTTCTCCAAATTTAAAATATAACAAATTCTAGCTACGTCTAAAAAATGAGTCATTTCATGTTTGCAAAACACTCTAGTTTCCTCTAGTGTAGCTATCCTTCTCAGATACTCTTTGAAATTATGGTGAAGTAAAATCTTATTAAATCTATCCAATATTAACCTCCAAATAGTTAAAGACGGTTCTTGAAGAACCGTCCTTCCTATATCTCTTTTATTACTGTTTCAAGTCCTTCTAATTGTTTAACTACTTCACTAATTGCTACATCTTTAATTAATAAATCTGGTGCGATTTCGTATAGAGGAATCATTACAAAAGCCCTCTCAGTCATACGTGGATGAGGTACTATAAGTGATTCTTGATTACTACTATAATTTTCATACAACAAAATGTCTATGTCAATTGTTCTTGGACCCCATCTTACTATACGCTTTCTTTTTAGTTGGGTTTCTATAAGTTGACAGTATTGAAGTAATTCTTTTGGTTCTAGTGTAGTCTCGACTTCTACCACCATATTTAAAAACCAGTCCTGATTTTCATACCCTATAGGCTCTGTTTTATAATAAGAAGATTTTTTTAGAACTACTATATCTTTCGAAGATCTCAAAATATCTATAGCATTGTCCAAATGTTCTTTTGTATCCCCAATATTACTGCCTAAACCTAAATACGCTTTAGCCATTGCGCGTTCTCCTTAATTCTATAGCAAAGTAATCATAGATACCTTCTACAGGTGCCTCAGGTTTTTTTAGCGTTACTTTTATTTCTTGGATAATCGAGTATGTTGCTAAAATCTCACTAATAATAGTTTCTGCTACTGCTTCAATTAAATTAAACTTTTCTTCTTTAAAAATCCTCTTAATTATTTCGTATACCTCTGCATAACTCACAGTATAACTCAAATTGTCAGTTTCCCCTGCTTTTAAAAGGTCAACATATAATTCTACATCTATAAAGAACTTCTGCCCTAATCTCTTCTCTTCCTCTAGTACTCCGTGATATCCATAAAACCCTAAATTTTTCATTATAATTTTATCCATAAAATTTTCCCCTTAGAATTGCATCTGCTACTTTAGCTGCCCGAACGTTTTCTTTGACATCGTGAACCCGGAGTATATTTGTTCCTTTCATAATCCCTATTACTGATGTAGCTACGGTTCCATCTACTCTTTCTTTTGGAGGTAAATCTAGAATCTTGCCAATCATGGACTTTCTTGATGTCCCGAGTAAAATTGGTAAACCTATAACTTTAAGTTCCTCTAATCTACCCATTACACGCAAATTTTGTTCTAACGTCTTTCCAAATCCAATGCCTGGATCTAATATTATATTTGATCTATCTACACCATTTGACATGGCTATTTCTACCGATATCTTTAAAAAGCTAATCAATTCTTCCATTATGTCTCCACTATATTCAGTAGTCTCTTGATTATGCATGAGGATTACAGGAGCATTGTACTTTCCAACTACACTAGCCATTCTTTTATCTTTTTGGAATCCCCATATATCATTAATCATATCCACTCCGTTCTCTAAAGCTGCTTGTGCAACGTTTGGCTTATAAGTGTCTATAGATACAGGTATATTAATATTTTCTTTTAATGCACGAATAATTGGTATCACTCTGTTAATTTCTGCTTCATCACTAATTACTTCATAACCTGGCCTAGTAGATTCTCCACCTACATCTATAATATCTGCTCCTAATTCCACCATTTCTTTTGCATGTAGTATTGCTTGATCATTACTAAAAAAATCTCCACCATCGGAAAAAGAATCTGGTGTAATATTTAGAATACCCATTATATAAGTCTTATCCTCAAAGTCAAACATGTCTTTTACTGACATCACACGAATCTCTCCTTAACTATTCCAATTAATAAATGACATTGCCTCAGCCCTAGCTTTCGCATCAGTAGCAAATGTTCCTCTTACAGCAGATGTTATAGTTTTAGAACCTGGCTTCTTTACTCCACGCATAGTCATACACATATGTTCAGCCTCTATTACAACTATTACTCCATATGGAGACAATTTACGCATGATAATATCTGCAACTGATGCTGTCAACCGTTCTTGTAATTGTGGCCTTTTAGATATAGTCTCGACAACTCTTGCTAATTTACTAAGTCCAGTCAGTTTACCGTGTTTTGGTAGATATCCAACATGAGCTTTTCCAAAAAACGGCACAAGATGATGTTCGCACATAGAATAAAAAGGTATATCTTTAATTAATACCAATTCTTCATGTTTCTCTTCCTGAAAATACACGTCTAAATGTTTTTCTGGATCCTCATTTAATCCTGAGAATATCTCTTCATACATCTTAGCAATTCTCTTAGGTGTATCTAATAAGCCTTCTCTATTAGGATCTTCACCTACTGCCTCAAGTATTTCTCTTACTGCATTCTCTATTCTCTGCTTATCCATGTAGTAACCTCCACTTTTTAATAGTTATAATTTCTATAATGCTCCATGATATATTTTGTTAATGTATAGTTCTGAATTTGAAATTCTTTATAATCCAACAAGTTAACAGGCATGATTTCCATTAAGCTATTTGTGATAAAAATTTCATCTGCACAAGTTAAATCTTCATTAGTAAAATAGCCTTCTTCTATAGGTAACTTTAGTAATTTTACAAGTCGAATAACCTTGTCCCTAATTATACCAGATAACAACCCATTATTTAAAGCTGGCGTAAATATTACACTATCTTTCACGAAAAAAATATTGCTCATAGTTCCCTCTGATAAAAAACCTTTTGTATTATAAAGTATTGCTTCGTTATATCCATTTTCTTTTGCTATATTTAGTATTAATAGATTCTCTAAATAATTATTGGTTTTTATATCTACAAGGATTGATAATTCGTTCCTTATGGCGCTACTAGTCATAATACTAAGACCTTTTAAAATCATCTCCTCACCATATGGATTTTCTCTTGAAGTAATAATTACATTATTTTCTTGATCACCTTTACTACAAGTAATTCGCAACACACCATCATTTATTTTATTTGCCAAAATCAACTCTTCACAATAAGTATAAACTTGAGAATATTCTAAATGAAATTTAATACCTATCTTCTCACTACTTTTTGATATTCTATCCATATGTTCATTAAAAAACAAAATCTTATTATATTTTACCTTTAAAGTCTCAAATAACCCATAACCATATAAATACCCTTGGTCAAGAGGAATTAATTGATTATCTGTCAATATACCATTACAGCTTATATATTTCATATCACATACCTCATTTTAGATCTATGCCTCTCAGTGCTTGTTTAATTTGATTATAACTTTTAAAGATTACTAGACTAACTTCTTATAAATAATTAAACATACCTTCTTTTGAGTGCATCCATTAAAGCTCTTGCTTTGTGAAATGACTCTTCATATTCTAGTTGGTTTTGGGAATCCCACACGATTCCTCCTCCTGCTTGAAAATAAGCCTTGCTATCTTTGCATAAAATTGTTCTAATTACTATATTTAAATCTAAATCTCCATTAAATCCTACATATCCAATAGAACCTGTATATATATTTCTTTGTGTTGGCTCTAATTCATCAATAACCTCCATAGCCCTAATTTTAGGCGTTCCAGTTATAGATCCACCTGGAAAAGTTGCTTTTATACAATCAATAGAATCTAAATCATTTTGAAGTTCTCCTGTAACTGTAGCAACTAAATGAAACACAGTTTGATATTCCTCTAACTTAAATAGTTCTGGTACTTTGACAGTACCTGTCTTGGAGATTTTTCCAACATCATTTCTTTCTAAGTCTACTATCATTAACAACTCTGATTTATCTTTTTCACTATTCATAAGCTCTAGTCTATTTTTTTGATCTTCTTCTGGATCTTTTCCCCTTGGTATGGTTCCCTTAATTGGCCTCGCTTCTATCTTTTTATTATTTATACTTATAAATCTCTCTGGTGAGCTACTGACCACCTGTCCTTCTGCACCAAAGTCTATAAAGCTTGCAAATGGAGCAGGATTTATTTCTCTAAGCTGACAATACAAATCAAAAGGAGTTACATTTAAATCACAATCAAATCTCTGGGTAAGGTTTACTTGATAAATATCCCCTGACTTTATGTACTGATGAATAGTATCTAAGGCCTGCATATATTCATCCTGTGTAAAATTACTGTTAAATGTAATGCTTTCATCTGTATAAAACTCTTTTTTTTCAGTTGGTAAAGTAGCATTTATAATAATATCTTCGATATCACCAATTATTGAAGTTTCTTCACCTTTTATGCCTAGTGAAGCTATATAAGTTTTGTTTTTTCGATGATCAATAATAATAACTCCATCATAAAATCCCAAGTGACAATCTGGTACACCTATATCATCAATGGCTTGTCGTGGAAGATCTTCTATATGATGGCATAAATCATATGAAAAAAAACCTACTGCCCCTCCTACAAAAGGCAAATGTGATGTATAATCCCTATGATATTTATTCATGAGCTCCTTTAAAATATCAAAAGGGTCACCTGTGTAAACCTTTACGTCACTCTCCTTTTTAATTTCTATAGTATTACCCTTACATCTAAATACTAAGAATGGATCAAACCCAATAAACGAGTATTTTCCTAGAGTATCGTGGTCTCTCCCACTATCTAGAAAAAAACTATATTCACGTTCTTTAAAAATAGTATATAACTCAAGGCTATCTAACTGCGTATTTATTTCTTTGATTAACATCTTGCATCATTCCTTTGGCCATTTCATAAAAATTCTCAAGTAGTTCCATTCCTTGCTCTGTTAGAATTGCTTCAGGATGAAATTGTACCCCTTCAATAGGATACTTTTTATGCTTAATTCCCATAATTTCTCCTTCTTCAGTCAAAGCTGTAATTTCAAAACAGTCTGGCATATTTTCTCGTTCAATGATAAGAGAATGATACCTTGTTACTTTAAATGGATTGTTTAAACCATAGAAAACACCTTGATTATTGTGTTTTATAGGATAAACTTTCCCATGAACAGGCTCTTTTGCTTGAATAATATTACAACCAAATGCTTGTCCAATGGTTTGATGACCCAAACATATTCCTAATATCGGAATCTTTCCTTTAAATTCGTCAATAATTTCTAAACAAATGCCTGTCTCATTAGGTGTACATGGACCCGGAGATAAAACAATCATCATAGGATTTATTACCTCAATTTCCTTTAATGTTATCTTATCATTTCTCTTAACTAAAACTTCTTGTCCAAGACATCCAAGATACTGTACTAAGTTATACGTAAATGAATCGTAATTATCTATCATTAAAATCAAGTTTTTCACCTCACTATTAACCGCATTTTCCTACACATTATATTATATAGTAGCAGCATAGTTCAATAAACAATTATTTTTTACCTATTATCGCATATTTCAATCCAACTAAAGGACTAAAGATATGATACTTAAACCTTAAGTATCATATCTGGTTAAGCTTTCTTTTTGTTCTTGTTTGGAACAAATCTAATTGCAGCACTATTGATGCAATATCTAAGCCCGCCTTCCTCCCTTGGCCCATCTTCAAATACATGTCCTAAGTGCGAGTCCGCATCCCTACTGCGAACTTCTTTTCTTTTCATACCATGTGTTATATCTTGTTTTTCAATAACTTGATTGTCTGAAATTGGTTTCGTGAAACTGGGCCATCCACATCCAGAATCAAATTTATCTTTAGAAGAAAATAATTCTTCACCTGACACAATATCTACATAAATACCCTCTTCATGGTTATCCCAGTATTCATTATCGAAAGGTTTCTCTGTTCCATTTTCTTGTGTAACATGGTATTGTAATTTAGTTAATTTATTTAAAGCTATCTCTTTATTTTTCATATACACCTTTTCCTTCATCATTTCTTTTGTTTATATTTACCTTAGTCATTTCGATTTAAACATTCTACTATATTATTAGTATCTCCTTATCGTGGATTTTAATATAGAATTTATATAGTAATTGTACTTACACCTTAAACTAAACAACTACATAAGCATATTATTCAAGAGTTGTTCTATAGAAAACAATACGTAGTTATTTAACTTTAATTGAAAACACTACTTTCCAGTGCTATAATATTTAATTAACTAAGTATACTATACTTTAAATTTTAAGGGAAAGTGATGAATGATGGAAAATGTGGTTCAGGAAATAAACAAATTAAAGAAAGAAAAAAAAGCAATTATACTCGCACACTATTATCAAAGACCTGAAATACAAGAAATTGCTGATGTTGTAGGAGATTCCTATTACCTTAGTAAAATTGCTAGAGATTGTAAGGAACAACTTATTATTTTTTGTGGAGTTAAATTTATGGCTGAAAGTGCTAAAATCTTATCTCCTGAAAAAACAATTCTCCTCCCTGTATTAGATGCAGGCTGTCCCATGGCGGATATGGCAGATGAAGAAGGTATTTCAAAGTGGAAGCTCGATCATCCAAACGCAGCTGTAGTTGCATATATTAACTCTTCAACAGAAGTAAAAGCACTTTGTGATGTTTGTGTTACTTCTTCAAGTGCAGAAAAAATTATAAATAATATTGATAGTGATGAAATCCTATTTTTGCCTGATGAAAACCTAGGCGGTTATCTCTCAGAGAAATTTCCAAGCAAAAAATTTATTCTTTGGAAAGGTTTTTGTATTACACATAAAAAGGTTAACCCTAAAAGTATTGTAGCCATAAAAGAGCAAATTCCCGATATAAAAGTTTTAGTACACCCAGAATGTGAACACGAAGTGCGAAGTTTAGGGGATTATGTAGGTAGTACAAGCGGCATTATAAATTTTGCCACTGAGAATGATTTCAAAAATTACCTTATTGTAACTGAAGAAGGCATTCTACACGAATTGAAGATGAAAAATCCAGACAAAAACTTCTATGTACCTGGTAAAACTATGACTTGTGTAAATATGAAAAAAACTACTCTAGAAGACGTGTATGAAAGCCTAGTCAACAATACATTTGAAATCAAACTCGATGAAGATCTACGGTTAAATGCGCTCCATTCTCTTATGAGAATGCACGAGCTATCGAGTTAATACTATGAATCAAGTTTACGATGTTGTCATAGTAGGTTCAGGGTTATCCGGATTGTACTGTGCTTTAAACTTAGATAGTAATTTAAATATTTTAATAGTCTCTAAGGGGCAACTTGATGAAAATAATACTTATTTAGCACAAGGTGGAATATCAACAGCAAAAAATGATGAAGATTTAGATTCATATATTCAAGATACTCTAAATGCAGGACAGCATAAAAATGATATAAGTGCTGTCACTACATTAGCTAAAGAATCAATGGAGAACATAACTTTACTTGAAAAACTCGGAGTTCCATTTGATAGAATAGATGGCAATTTATCCTTTACAAAAGAAGGTGCTCATTCTATTAATAGAATTGTACATGTCAAAGATGAAACAGGCAAATATCTGTGGAAAACCCTAATTGATTGTACAAAAGAGAAATCAAATATAACTATTATGGATAACACTTACTTAGCAGACATTATCTATCGAGATAATACATGTTATGGGGGAATTATCTTTAATAAAGGAAAACAAGTTAATGTATACTCAAAATTTATTGTATTGGCTACTGGCGGTATTGGTGGAATTTTTAACGATTCTACTAGCCAAAGAATTCTTATTGGTGACGCAATCACATTAGCGTTAAAGCACAATATAAAAGTTAAGGATTTAGAATATATACAATTCCATCCAACCGGTCTTTATGATAATGATTATTATGGTAGACGTTTTCTAATTTCAGAGGCAGTAAGAGGTGAAGGTGGAATTTTATTAAATGAACATGGTAAAAGATTTGTAAATGAGCTTTTACCAAGGGATATAGTAACAAATGCAATCAGAGAAGAAATTCGTAAATCTAAAGTCCCCTATGTATTCCTAGACATTTCATTTCTACCGAAATACTTTATATTAAAGCGTTTCCCTATGATATACGAAAAGTGCTTACAAGTTGGAATCGACATCTCCAAAGACCCTATGTTAGTAATACCTTCTCAGCATTATCATATGGGAGGAGTGATGGTGGACTTAGATTCTAAAAGCTCTATGCATAGACTATACGTGATTGGGGAAGCCGCTTGCACTGGAATACATGGTAAAAATAGATTAGCGAGCAATTCATTGTTAGAGGGACTAGTTTTTTCTAAACGTGGAGCCGACTCTATTAATTCTAGTTTTCAAAGTATAACTATTAAAAAAGTTCCCGCAGCCCAAATTAACCAAACACCAAATGAACTTTCGAAATATAATAAACAACTATTAAAGAAAGAACTGCAAAGGAGGTCTTCAGATTTATATGATGAATTATTTGATAATAGATGAAATTATTAAAAATGCCTTGAATGAAGATATAACGAGCGAGGATATTACTACTAATAGTATTGTACCAGAATCATCAGTTGCTACTGTAGATTTAATAGCTAAAGAGGAAGGAACCTTAGCTGGGCTGTATGTGTTTAAGCGAGTATACGATATCTTAGGTGATGTAGATGTTCAATTTATTAAATTAGAAGGTGATCTAGTCACTTCTGGCGAAAAAATCGCTTTTCTAAAAGGAAATACTAGAAAAATTTTAACAGGTGAAAGAGTAGCCCTAAATTTAATGCAAAGAATGAGTGGAATTGCAACACTTACCAAAAAATACACAGATAAATTACAAGGCACTAAAGCGAAATTAATAGATACGAGAAAAACAACTCCTGGCCTAAGAGTATTAGAAAAATACGCGGTCAAAGTTGGAGGTGGAAATAACCATCGATTTAATTTATCCGACAGTATTTTAATAAAAGATAATCATATCAGTGCTGCTGGTAGCATCTCAAACGCAATTATATCTGCCCGTAAAAACGCATCATTTGTAAACAAAATAGAGATTGAGGTGGAAAATTTAGAAATGCTTCAGGAAGCTCTTGATGCCGGTGCTGATATTATTATGTTAGATAATATGAGCCTAGAAATGATGGAACAAGCAGTACGCATTATCAATAAAAAAGCTATAATCGAGGCCTCCGGAAATGTTAGTTTAACGACAATCAATTCAATAGCACATACTGGAATAGATTTTATATCAGTAGGTAATATTACCCACTCTGTAAATGCATTAGATATAAGCATGAAAAACATGCAAATAAGTTGTTAATTAACTATATACACTATCACTACAATTTATGATATACTATTATGGACTATGTAAAATAAGGATGGTATTTAATGATAACTGCAACAAATATTAGTTTAAGGTATGGAGAGCAAAAGCTCTTTGAAGATGTAAGTTTAAAATTTACAGACGGAAATTGTTATGGAGTAATTGGAGCAAATGGTGCTGGCAAAAGTACCTTTTTAAAGATTTTGTCTGGTGATATAGAGCCTAATACTGGAGGCGTTAGTATGCCGCCAATGTCAAGGTTATCTGTTTTGAAACAAGATCACTATCAGTTTGATGATAAAGTTGTATTGCAAACTGTTATTCTTGGTAATCCGCGTCTTGCTGAAATAATGGCTGAAAAAGATTTTCTTTATTCTAAACCTGATTTTAGCGACGAAGATGGTATCAAGGCCTCAGAATTAGAAGGTGAATTTTCTGACTTAAACGGGTGGGAGGCAGAATCCGAAGCATCTTCATTACTGCAAGGCTTAGGAATCTCTACAGACTTACACGACAAAAATATGTCTCAATTACAAGGATCTGAAAAAGTAAAAGTACTTTTAGCCCAAGCTCTATTTGGTAAACCTGGTGTTTTAATATTAGATGAGCCAACAAACAGCTTAGATCTACCTTCCATTAATTGGTTAGAAGAGTTTTTAATCAGTTTTGCAGGTACAGTTATTGTAGTTTCCCATGATAGATACTTTTTAAATAAGGTATGCACACATATTTGCGATGTGGATTTTGGGAAAATTAAAATGTTTATGGGCAATTATGACTTTTGGTATGAATCGAGCCAACTTGCTCTTCAAATGGCGCGAGATCAAAACAAGAAAAAAGAAGACAAAATTAAAGAATTACAAGAATTTGTGGCTAGATTTAGTGCAAATGCATCTAAATCTAAACAAGCAACATCACGTAAAAAAGTATTAGAAAAGATTACATTAGACGATATACAGCCCTCATCTAGGCGTTATCCTTATATTTCTTTTAAGCCAGATAGAGAAGTTGGCAATGAAATTCTTACTGTTGATAATATTAGTAAAACCATCGATGGTGTGAAAGTTCTAAATGGCATCAGCTTTGCTGTTACTAAAGATGACAAGATTGCTTTAGTCTCATCAGATGAACTTGCTAATAGCACCTTAATTAAAATACTAACTGGTGAAATAGAACCTGATGAAGGCTCTTATAAATGGGGAGTGACAATTACTAAATCTTATTTCCCAAAAGATAATTCGACCTTTTTTAATAACTCCAATCTAACTATCGTAGATTGGATGAAACAGTTTTCTAAGGATCAAACAGAGACGTACGTACGTGGTTTCTTGGGTAGAATGCTTTTCTCAGGTGAAGAATCACATAAAATTGTAAATGTTCTCTCAGGTGGTGAAAAAGTTCGATGTATGCTTTCAAGGATGATGCTAAGTGACGCAAATTTCTTAATTCTAGACCAACCTACCAATCACCTAGATTTAGAATCCATTACTGCGTTAAATAATGGCTTGCGTGAATTTAAGAGTAGCTTAATATTTTCCTCACATGATCACCAATTCATACAGACCATCGCCAATAGAATCATTGACATTACTTCAACTGGAGTAATAGACAAAAAAATGTCTTACGATGAATATTTGGAAATCAAATAAAATAATAGCAGCCTACAAGAGCAGTTCAGTATGCTCATGTAGGCTGCTACTTTTTTATTTTTATGAAATATAATAATTTCTGGCCGTGTATATATTTTCTATTTATGGAGCAAAATATAAATATTAAATTCTTGGTCTAAGTCTCCATTTTTATATCTATAAAGTCTTAATTAGATCTAGAAAACAATATCTAAATGGAGTGATAAAATGAGATTGCCAGAACACCTAGGTATTATTCCAGATGGAAATAGAAGATGGGCACAAGATAGAGGAATGTCTAAAGAGCAAGGTTATGACAAAGGTATTAATCCTGGCTTATCCTTATTTTATACATGTAAAGAATTAGGAATCAAAGAATTAACCTATTATGGTTTTACAAAAGATAATACTAAACGCCCTACAGTCCAAAGATTAGCTTTCACTAAAGCCTGTATAGATGCTGTAAAATTACTATCTAAAGAAGATGCTTCTTTATTAGTTATAGGAAATACATCATCAGCTGTTTTTCCTAAAGAACTATTACCTTATACCAAACGACAAACATTTGGTAATGGATCTATTAAAGTTAATTTTCTAGTAAACTATAGTTGGGAATGGGACATCAGTTCTATCTGTGAATGTAACGATACTAAACCAGATCTTTATAAGAATATTCATTCATCTGATATCTCAAGGATTGATTTGATTTTACGTTGGGGAGGTAGGCGCCGTCTTAGTGGTTTTCTACCTATCCAATCAGTATATTCTGATTTCTATATTATAGATGAATATTGGCCTGATTATAAAGAAAGCCATATTCATGATGCACTAAATTGGTATAACAAACAAGATATAACACTCGGGGGATAGTTTAGTTCTATGTTTTATCTCCCCATCTATTAAATCCATTAATATTAATTTCAAATTTATCAAGAATTTTACCCACTATATGTCTATTGACATCCTCTAAAGATAATGGCTTATTGTAATAGCTCATCATAGGAGGTACAATAATTGCACCTGCTTCAGTAATAGAAATCATATTTTTTAAGTGAATAATACTCAGAGGCGTTTCTCTAGCAACTACAACTAATCTCCTTCTCTCTTTTAACGTAACATCTGCTGCTCTAAGCAATAGGTTGTCAGAGTATCCGCTTGCTATACCAGCAAGAGTTTTCATGCTACAAGGAACTATAATCATCCCGTCCGCTCTAAAAGTACCACTTGCTATAGAATCTCCAATATTCTTTATATCATATACTTTATCAGCTAATTCTTTTACTTGATCTATTTTATATTCAGTCTCAAGTAGTATGGTTTCTTCTGCACCCTTGGTAATGACTAGATGTGATTCATATTCCGGATTCTCTTTTAGTATTTTCAATATTTCAATTCCTAGAATCGCTCCACTTGCTCCGCTCATTCCAATAACGAGTCTTTTTTTATACTTTTTATTAATTAAATTTTCCATAAGTATTATGTACACACCTCTTAATCTTTATATATAATTCTATTTTAATTATATATTAAACCTACATGAACTCCTAGCATATGTTTTTACTTTTACATTTCTATAAGCTATCATCTTATATTTAAAATTTATTACAACTAACGAGACTCCTATTTAATAATCTAATAGGAGTCTCGTTATTATACAATTTCAAAATCAAAATCTTACTACTTATAACCGTTTCTCTTATCTATTGCTTCATCTCTAATTTCTTCCCTCATACCATTAAGTGCCTCTTTTCTTCTGCTATTTTTTGCTTTAAGAGTTTCTTTAGTTTTATAATCGTCAGTTACTTCAATTACATCTTCAGCAAGTTCAATATTTTGTATGGTTTTACCAATATTATATTCAATTTTATCCACATTATCTCTTCTGTCATCTGGCTTGTTTTTCATTTGTCATTACTCCTTTTTTGTAGTATTAGATATAAACTCTTTTTTATTATGCATAAATTATTACTTATTATTCTTAAGTACAACTGTAAATATAACCATATTTTTTAATTTTAACAATTAAAAACACCTCCTAGTTTATACAAAACTAAAAGGTATTATGAGTTGCATTTAATAATAAATCATACTTGCTTTTTTCAACTCTTCTTGGCTATTTAATATCTCGTATTCTTGTATACCGTGTATCGTAACAAAATCATTAATGAACTCTATAGTCTCGTTTATATCCTTAGCATGGGTCATTGCATAGAGATTATATGGCCATTTTTCATTTGATTTTCTTTCATAGCAGTGACTTACAATTGAGCTCTTAGCTAATATTTTCCCTAGCTTTTCAATGAGAATATTATCTGTTTTGAACACCACTAAAGCGTTAGCTGAGTACCCGGATTCATTATGCCTCAAAATTGCAGCTATACGCTTAAGACACCCTTCTTTTTTTAATTCAGTAAGCCTTTGAATTACCTCTTCTTCACCTATACCCAATTTGTTTCCTAGTTCTTTATAAGGATTTTCACATATTGGTAAATTACCTTGAATTTCTCTAATTAAATTTTTAGATACTTGATCCATAGTTCATCTCGCTTTCCATGTCAAAAAAAACACGCAACTTAAAATATTTTAAAGTTGGAAATTCCATAACATCCTTTAGTTGAAATTTATTTTTTAATTTCTCAATGTATTCATCTTTTTCCTTTTGGGTTGACAAGGCAAGAGTAAACCACATATTTAAATAATTTCCTCGCCTGTAATTATGAGTTACTCCCTTGCATTTATTAACATAATTTGCTACCTCCATAAAGATATCTTCAGGTACATGTAACCCTACAAGAGTAGGTTTATATCCCATTTTATTTACGTCAAAAATACCACCAAGTCGTCTAATATACCCCTCATCGGATAGTTGTTTAATTCTCTCTAATAATTCTTCACTTTTTACACCTAACTTTACTGCTATTTTTCTATACGGGTCACACTCTATGGGTAAACCAATTTGTAATTGATTTAGTATTTTTTTGTCTAACTCATCCATTTTTTTCCCTCCTATAACACCAAGGTTCTTGTGCTAAATAATTTCCATTATAGTAATATGCTCTCGCTCTACAACCACCGCATATAGATATATGTTCACACTTCCCGCAATCTCCCTCGTAATTTTTGTAATTTCTAAGTTGGTTAAATATTTTGCTCTTACTCCATATTTCACTAAATAGTGTTTCTCTTGTATCTCCAACTTCTACAGGTAAATATGGGCAGATATGCACTTTTCCATCAGGTAAAATACAACAATAACCTGTACCTGCAAGACAACCTCTAGTAAACCTTTGTTCTAAACCCATTTCTTTCGATATAGGCATAAATTGAGGTGCACATGTTGGTTTTAGCTCCATAGATGTTTTGCTCTGCAGATCCAAAATTCTTCTAATCATAGAGAAGTATGCTCTTTCTTTCAAACCATCTGCTTCCATGGAAATAGCTCTACCTGTCGGAACCAAAAAAAACGGATATACTGCATGTACTCCTTTTTTCTCATAGTAATTAATTATCTTTTCAAACTCATCTTGATTGTCTTCTGTAAGGGTTAAGTTAATTTGAACCCGAAGACCTGATCCTAGAGCATTTTCAATTCCTTCTTGTGCTTTTTCAAATGCACCCATACAACCTCTAAAATCATCATGATAGTTTCTATCCATGCTATCAAGACTTATTGCAATTCCTCTAAGCCCTGTTGACTTTAATTCCACAGCAATTTCTCTACTGAGTAATGTACCATTCGTTCCCATTGCTGGTATAATCCCTTCTTCTTTTGCTTTACTTATAAAATCAAATATATCATCTCTTAACAAAGGTTCTCCTCCACTTAGTACTAATAAACGGAACCCTGATTTTTTTATTTCTATTATTAGTTTTTTCCCTTCCTCAGTAGATAGTTCACTATCAGTATTTTCATTTATACTAGAGTCTCTAAAACAGTGTTTGCAATAAAGATTGCACCTTTTAGTTGTGTTCCAAGATACTAACATGATACACCTACTTCTCCAATACCAATTTCTTCATCTGATAAATAACATGCAGGATCTGATCCCCAAAAGTCTCCTGTGCTTAATGCTCTTGCTCTAAGGTTACCACTACATTGATCTATCCATTTACAGTTCTTACATCTTCCTTTTAAATAATTCTTTCTAGTCCTTAATTCCTGTAAAAAGGTATTTTCTTTTCCATTCCATATATCTCCAAATGTATTTTGTTTAATATTTCCTACAGATATACTTCTAGTAAATTGATCAATATACACGTTTCCCTCCCAATCCACAGAACTTAAGGCTATACCTGAGCGGTTTCCTCCGTTTATAGTAAGTAGTTTAAGTATTTCCTCTGCTTTTTGTTTGTTTTTATTCTCCATATAATTATATAAATAAATTCCGTCGCAGTGATTATCTACCGTTAGTATTTCTGTTTTAATATTTCTTTCTCCAAAATCTATAGTTTTCTCTATGATATAATCAAGTGCTTTTCTCTTTTCCTCTGGAGTTAAATCTTCATCCTTTATTTGTGATCCTCTGCCTGAATAAGCCAAATGATAAAAGCAAACCCTAGATATTTTTTCTGACTCTATAAAATCAAAAATAACACTAAGTTCTTTGTAAGTAGTTCTGCTTAGTGTAAGACGTAAACCAGTTTTTTGATTCACTTCTTTACAATTTTTAAAACCACTAAAGGCTTTTTCGTATGCGCCTTGTACACCTCTGAACGTATCATTCACTTTACCTATTCCATCTAAACTTATCCCTACATAACTTACTCCTAATTCCTTAATTCTTAGTGCCTTTTCCTTATCAATTAATGTTCCATTTGTTGAAATCACCATCCGAATTCCTATCTCTTTTCCATATTCTATTAATTCAAATATATCTCTTCTAAGTAATGGTTCTCCACCTGAAAAAAGCAGAACAGGAACTTTGTAGACAACGAGGGAATCCATAAAAGATTTTGCTTCTATTGTTGTAAGTTCTCCACATGTTTTACTTTGACTTGCCTCTGCGTAGCAATGTCGACATTTTAAATTGCAAGCTCTCGTACAATTCCATACTACTACAGGTCCTTTTCCTTCCGTCGTCCCACGCAATTGATTCTTGCTTTTAGGATCATACCTAAGAGAATCGCCAAAATGTTCTCTTTCAAGAAGTAGTTTCGAAAAACTGATCATGTAATTTGCCCCTTCCTAAATTAATGCTCTGATGCAGCTATACTAAAATTAGTTAAGCATTTCTATAACAATACCTATTCTTGCATTATAGTCTCTTATCAATGGTAATATACTGTATTTTTATATTGTCCTTAATTGTAAACAGATCAAACAACAGTAAAATCTCTTTTATCTTAATATTGCATTCATATTATTATCTAGGATATACTTCAACTACATGTAATATTTTTTATTGTCAATATTTATAAATTTGTTATATCGACAATGATATCACTACTTTCCTAGTAAGTTATAATAATCACCACTTGATTTTAGAAGATTAAATGGAGTTGACAAATATTGAAATATAGTAATATTGTAGAAGGTAAGTTCATTTCTCGTCCGAATCGTTTTATTGCTCATGTATTAATAAACGATAATATTGAAATATGCCATGTGAAAAATACAGGTAGATGTAAAGAACTTCTAGTCGAGGGGGCATGTGTATTTCTAGAATACAGTGACAATATAAAAAGAAAAACATCCTACTCTTTAATTGCAGTACAAAAAGGAAACAGACTTATAAATATTGATTCTCAGGCTCCGAATAAAGTTTTATATGAAGGTATTATGAATGGCGTGGTTTTTATGCCACAGTTTGAGAATATAACGATGATTAAACCAGAAAAGGTTTTTGGTTCCTCACGTTTAGACTTTTATATTGAAAATAATAATCTGAAAGGCTTTATAGAAGTCAAAGGAATTACATTAGAAGAAAATGGAATAGTAAAATTTCCTGATGCACCAACAGAAAGGGGCCTTAAGCATATATACGAACTTATTAAGGCAAAAGAAGAAGGATATCATTCTTATATAGTATTTATAGTTCAGATGAACGATGTTAAATATTTTACTCCAAATGATAAAACTCATAAAGAGTTTGGTGAAGCCTTACGATACGCAAAAGAAAAAGGCGTACAAATTTTTGCATACGAGTGCAATATAAGCCCTAGTAGTATTACCTTAAATGGTAAAGAGTGTAAGGTAATCCTTTGATTTTACGGACAATATGTATGTAATATCCTAGTTTAACTATTTCTTCTTTCTAATTCTAAAAGCACCTGCTTTACATTTAAACCACCTGCATAGCCTACTAGTTTACCACTTGCACCAATAACTCTATGGCAAGGATTAAAAATAGCAATAGGATTTTTATTATTTGCCATTCCTACAGCTCGGTAAGCCTTTTCATTACTAATTGTTTTAGCTATTTCTTTATAACTACACGTGTTCCCGTAAGGAATTTCTTGTAATGCCTTCCATACCTTTTTTTGAAACTCTGTTCCTTGTGGATTTATAATTAAATCAAACACTTTCCTTTTCCCACTTAGATATTCTTGAATTTGTAAATTTGCTTTCTTAAGCAAAGGTGTTTCAATTATATTTAACCCTTCCAACAGAATATCTCCATAACACAGATGTGTAATTGCGGATCCATTCTCAACAATCACTATTTTACCAACTAAAGTTTCATAATAATACCCATAATTCATAATGCCTTTAACCCCTTTCTCATTTGAATTTAATTATATCATTTTACTAATTATAATAAACCCTTCCTCTCATTTTCATTATAAGTAGAGATATTTATTTCACCATCTTTACTAATAGAAGCATAAAAAACCTCACTGTACTTATTAATTCCTTGTCCTTGTAGTTTATGAAATATCTCCTTTTCTGAAATTTCTATTTCTTTTAGTTTTTCTCTTTGCAATTTACCATCTATAATAATTGAATAGTATATATTAGCTTCTGATGATTCTAAATTCATATCTTTCAGTGTGATACTTTTATACTTTCGCTTCTTTAGTATGGATATATTCCCATTTGATTCTATTATTCCATAATGAATTACACTCATATCAAATACATCTTTTTCTCTTAGCAACATCAAAATATCGTCTATGCTATAATTAATCTTATTTATATTTTTCTGAATTAGCTTTCCATTTTCAATAATTACTGTAGGTTCAAAACTAATTATCTTTCTCAATTTGTTACTCTTCATAATTGAATGACTTACTAATCTTTGAAATAATGCTAGCAAAATTACTGCAAAGACTGTAGGCATGTGTTCAATGTTTGGATCGGCAATATCAGCGCCAACAATCGCCCCTAAAACAATTATTGATAAAAAATCAAAGACTGGCAATTCTCCTATGGGTCTCTTTCCCATAATAAATATTGTTGAGAAAAGCAAAAGAATCATAATGGTCAGAATTCTAAAAAATATTGTTACATAAACTTCCAATATTAACACCTCTATTTACGTATTATTAATTACTGTTGCCAATACTTTTAAAATTATCACAATATATCCTAAAAATGCTGATTATGCGTGCTTCTACTAATTACAAGAATAATAATATTAAGAATATAATTTTAATTAACATCAAATCATGTCAGCCTAAAGTAACTATTGTTAATTATGGGATATCATAGGATTTAACAAGACAAATCTTACTATTTCATCAATAATAATTCAATAAATTTATGCATTTATACAAAACTAACTTACTTGCACATTTTATAATCTTATAATCATCAAATTATATTCAATTATATTGACAAGAAAACGAAATTAATATACACTTAAATTACACATTTTAAGGATCCTTTTAGAAATTAGTTCCATATGTAAATGGTATCAATTCTAATCTCGATCTCTTTATAATTAATCTAACTACAAGCAAAAGAATATTTTAAAGGAGGTAACGATAGCATGATAATAATCGGAGAAAAAATTAACGGTTCAATCCCTTCCGTAGCTAAAGCAATAGCTGATAAAGACGCAGACTTTATTAGAAACCTTGCGAAAGTTCAAACGGAAGCAGGAGCAACTTATATTGATGTATGTGCATCAGTAGAAGATAGCATTGAACTTGAAACGATGAAATGGCTCATCGACTTAGTA
>NZ_WHNX01000060.1 GCF_009362815.1 Alkalibaculum sporogenes
TAGATTAGTCACTTTTTCTTTGTCTTTTCCTAAGGCATCGTAGCGTTTTCGTAAGTTTTGAATCGTTTTTTCATCTTTTAAGGTAATTTTTTCTGGCAGCTTGTTGATGTCTGTGATGAGTTCCATCCAAGCTTCTACTTTTACTGGTTCTTCTGCTCCTATGTGGTAGAAGATGTCGGAGTAGCCTTTTTCGTTAAAGCGCTTTAGCGCTGCTAAGGCTTGTAGCGCCTGATAGGTTGCCATACTATCGCTTTGCTTAATGTCGGCTTCGTGCATAAAGGTACCGTCTGCCATTTGATTGCTGAGCATTGCCGATACGGGATTTCCTCCCGTTCTGGCAAATTCATCGCCTTGTGGGTCAATTCCTATGGAAGTGAGTGCCATGATGACTTGAGCAACAGATTCAGTATTGATAATATTGGCTCCTGTGTAGTTAAATCCACCTTTTTCTTGTTGTTTTGTTTTCAGCCAGGTTACAGCTTCATCTACTGCTGTTTTTACTTCTGTTGTCCTATAGTCTTCCCAACCATTATAGTAAGGTGCCAAACTGTAGATTGCCATAGCTGTAATATCTACGTCAGGGTTTCCTCCAGATGATAATGACCACCCTTTCCCTGCACGATTACTTAATAAGTGATCTACAAAGAATTCTTGTGAGTACTTCCCACTTTCTGGTACTTTGGCATCTGCTGCATCTAAGGCGATGAGTCCCCAAATGACTGCATTTGTTCCTTGTGATAAATCCTTGAAGTTGTATATCTTTTCTATGAGGTTCATGCCTCCAAAGTTATGGGGGTCATATCCTCCTGCAAGAATGGCAAGAGACATTCTTTCGTATTCTGTGATGGCACCTAAGCTTTCACTGGCGCTTATTAAATCCCACAGTCTTCCCATATAGGTTTTGTTATTGGTGGCATAGGCTGTACTATTGATATCTTCTCCCAGTGCTGCTACCGCAAAGGCCGCCCAGTCTGCATCGATGCCTATTTTTTTGTAGTATTTAAGGATATCTTGGATATGTTCCTCTAACTTATCCCTAGTAATGTAGTTGGCTCCTGCATCGATAACGTTGATGTCGTAGGTTGCTTTTACCTCCGGATTGGTAACAGAGGTTACTGTGATTACTGTGGTGCCTACTGCAAGACCTGTGACTTTGCCATTTTCATCTACCTTTGCAATATTTGGCTTACTACTGGTCCAGGTAACTTTTTCATCCTCCATGGCAATGCCTACTTGACTGTATACCGTAGCTGTGATGTCTAAATAGTCGCCCTTTACGATGCTGGACCTAGCAGCTTTTAAGTGAATTTCGTCGGCGACTTGTGCTTGGGTGTTTTCATGAGTTAGTTTGATTACGTATTTTTCATAAAGTCCTGTAATATAGATGCCACTATCCGACATATGTATGTAGTCAAATCGCCCGTACTTGTCCATATTATAAGAAAGGTATCGGGTTATTGTTCCTTCTGAATTGATTTTGACTAAGATACTTTTTTCTCTGCTGATGGTGGTTCCGCTGGCGTATTGCATCATGGGTATGTAGATATTTCCACTATCGTCTACTTCAAAATCTCCGCTGGCGTACATGGTCTTGCCGGATTCGGTTAAATCCGTCAGTTCTTTTTCCCATAGGAGATTCCCGTCTTTATCTAGCACGCCAAATTTACTCATTTGTTTCGAAGTATTAGGGTAAAAGGATGAAAAATATATTCTACCATCCTTACCCAAAGAAATCTTACGCATATTTGAGGGATCTGTATAGGGACTACTAAAGAAATGGTACCACTCTATGTTTCCATCCTTAACTGCACAGACACCAGTCGATCTTATGTCGTCTATGGTACCGTCGAAATAACTATACAGGGTTCCCTCTTGATCTACAAGAAGATCGCTGTTGACTACTCCAAATTGGATCTTTTCCAGGATATTGCTCTCGAGAACAGTTCCTTTATCTCCCTTGTCCTGGACTTTTAGGATTTGGGTATTTCCTGAGTTGTATACAGGCATATATAGAACTCCATCTGCATCAAGAGCATAATTGTATAGGGTTCCCTCTATGGCTTGGCTCCACTTTTGATCTCCTGTGGTTTTATCTACGGCGTAGAAGTTTTTATTTACTGCCACATAGATATTGCCATTGGGTCCTTCTTGAATATTGTCAATGCCCTGCGCTCCTATATTAAAGTTCCATATTTCTTTTCCCGTTTTGGGATTGACCTTAGTGAGATACCGATTTCCCCCAGATACGTTGGTGATGCAGTAGAGACTATCTTCTAGCCACTGGATATGTTGAATGTATTTTCCATCTAAGCTCACATTCCAGTTTTCACTGCCGTCAGGCTTTGTGGAGACAAGTTGCGCCTTGCCCTGCGCTGTGAGGATATTGTAGTAGATATTTCCCTCATTGTCTTCTGCAAAATCATCCTGTACCTGATTGTATTCTTTATTCCAGTCATAGCCAAAGGCGTCTACTACGTGAATCTCCTTGGTGAAGGAATCACTTCCTTTTGTGGCGGTGACCGTAGTGGTACCGTAACCTGTGGCGGTAACCACGCCGGTTTCGTCTACCTTGGCAATGGACTCGTCAGCACTGGTCCAGGTAATCCCTTCTAATGTAAAGGGTTCGTCGTATTGGTTGGAGGGATTAAGCTGTACATGACCAGGAAGGGTAAGTACTATTTCCTTGGGCAAGATACCACCAAATTCGCTTGCTTCTTTTTTGATATTTACCGTGATGTCTTTTCGAATATTTGCATCTTGGTTGGATACAGCTGCTAAGGGGAATGCTCCTGTAGCTCTTGGATGAAACAAACCATCTTCATCTACGGTAACCTTGGCTAGATTTAAGCTTGTCTGCCAAAATACCGTTTCTTGTTCCATTATTTCACCGTATTGATCTTTTACCCTATAGGTAAATGGATAAGGTATTTTGAATTCTATTTCTATGGCGTTATCCACTACATTTCCATCTTTTGATAGAATTTCTACAGTAGTAGGTACTGGCTGTTTCTCTTCTACTATTACTGTGAGGGTCTTTGTCACTTCGGGATGGTCTTTTACTTTTACTGTTACCTGTGACGTACCGGATTTTAGTCCTTTAAAGTTTCCCTTTGTTCCATCTACTACAGATAACACGCTAGTATCTGAGCTAGACCACTCTAGTTCGTCGGCGATCATAACTTCTCCTGATGTGTTTTTCACCACTACAGACAGGGTGTCTTGGATATTGACTCCCATAGTTTTATCCGGCTGGATAAATTCTATAGATTGAGGTGTTTCAGGAACATCGTGCTGTATTTTTGCTACGATAAATTGTCCATAAATTCCTCTGGAGCCTAATAATACATTGCCGTATATTTTGATGTTATTATAATAGGCTAGCGTACTGTCATATCCTGGAATACTATCTGCCAATTTTCCATAGGGATCTACAGCATAAATGGTACTTCTGCCTTCGGAATTCCCTTGTGTGTAATATAAATATCCTGCATCATCCACTACTCTTATTCCATTAGAAGTGGTTGTATAGCTATACTTCTGTGTGCCATTGGAGTTAAGTGCAATGATTTTCCCTTCTTCTTTTAGTGTTTCGTACTTGATATATAGCGAATTATCTGCACCGATAAGCGCTCGTACACACCTACGCACATCTTCTATTTGATACCCATTTAATGGATTACTGGTGAATGTACTTCCATCTCCTGGGGCAAGGGCAGCTATTTTTCCTTTCTCATCTACTACATATACGGTTCCATAGCCGATTAGGGGATCTAACAATCCATTTTGAGCGATATAGTGCCATTTTTCGTTGCCATTAACATCGTAGGCTTGGATTTTGTCATCTTCAACAGATAAGCTTTTCCCTTTGATTGTCACATAGATCATATTGCCATAAGCCACAGGAGACGTCTCAATTTGATGGTTTTCCCCATTGGAAGATAGTCCTTCTCCATTGATTCCTTTGTGCCAACTGATGTTTCCTGACTGGGTATCTAGGCTGTAAATTCCATCTCTTACAGTAATAATTAGTTGATTTTCTACAATTACTGGTTCAGTATTCTCAACCAGTGTTTGTTCAATATTTTTTTTCCATTTCATAGCTCCATCTTGGTGGATGGCATATACTATTGTTTTCCCACCTAGCTTCGTATACTGGACATAGATAGTCCCATCTTGATCATATACAGGTACGCAGGTCCAGTTACCAGCACTCGTTCCAGAATCTAATGAGGTTTTCCACAGTTCATGTCCGTATAAGTCAAAGGCGTATAGCTTGGTAGTGGTATCATGGTTATCTTGTACGATGGCATGAACTACTCCGTCGTACATGCTGACGCCCTTAACCTCTACCCCTCTCTTAGAAGACAGTTGCATACTTTGCTTCACCATGAGTCCATAATCTAGGGCATCTCCCACGGTGATTTCCAGGGTGGCTTTCACCTCAAAATTGGACGCTAGGGAAGCGGTGATGATTACTTTTCCTGTAGCTACTCCAGTGATTTCTGAAGTATTTAGGGTTTTCTTTTCTACTGTGGCTGTACCTACATCTGCTGTGGACCAGTTGACGTCTTGATCTTGAATGATATTGCCATTTGCGTCTTTGACATTGGCAGTAAGGGTAAGTTTATCTCCCACTTTGACAGCAGAATCTCCAGTGATTTCTATGTTTGAGGCTTCTTCGGTTTGTATTTTGGTGTCAAAAATCCAGTCCCTTCCCCCTAACAATCCTTCAAATACCTGCTCACTGCTAGGATCTGTCTCAGTACTATCCTTAACTCGAATTACGGAGTTAATCCACATGGTATGGTCATGACCTTTAATCAATAGTTCATTGACGTTCACAATAACCTTATTGGGATTTTCTTCACTGACTTGTAATACTCCGTTTAAAAACATACTATCTGGATCATTTGGATCGGTAAAAAGGGTTTGCTCAAACTGTCCATTGTCGTTGATGTCACATTCAATCATTACCTCCATAGGAAAATCGGGGGATTCAAACACCTCAATTGGTTGATTAAAGGTAAGGCTAATTTCCCCATCTGTGCCCCCTAGGCTTCCTTCATGTTCCGGAGTCAGGCTTACTAGCTCCAGTGGCTTTTCCACCGCCTCAACTAGGATTTGCTTATTGGCGGTAATATTATTATCCGTGGTGGAGGTTGCTGTGATTGTCACTGTACCTTCAGCTATACCATTGACTTCTCCCGTGTTTTCATCTACAGTGGCTTTGCTCTCGTCACTGCTTGTCCACGTGACAGTTTCTCCTTCCATGATATTGCCCTGGGTATCCTTTACCTCTCCACTTAGGGTCGTACTTTTTCCTACTGTTACTACTTCTTCTCCCGTAATCTTTATACTGTCGACCACTGGTACTGTACCAGATGCAGTACTAAAAACCCAGTCTCGTCCATTGAGTAGTCCTTCAAATACCTGCTCACTTGCCGGGTCCGTATCCGTACTGCCCTTCACTCGAATGACGGAGTTAATCCACAAGGCGTGGTCATGTCCTTCAATCAATAGATCATTGACGTTCACAATGACCTTATTTGGATTTTCATCACTGACCTGTAATACTCCGCTTAAAAGCATACTGTCTGGATCATTTAGGTCTGTGAAAAGGGTTTGCTCAAACTGTCCATTGTCGTTGATGTCACATTCAATCATTACCTCCATAGGAAAATCTGGGGATTCAAACACCTCAACAGGCTGATTAAAGGTAAGGCTGATTTCCCCATCTGTGCCCCCTAGGCTTCCTTCATGTTCTGGAGTCATTTTCTCTAACTCTAGAGGTTGGGTAACGTCTGCTTTGACGATCTCTTCCTTTTTCTCAACTTGAATAGTAAAAGTTTCTTTCACATCTGTTTTATTGGTGGAAATCGCAGTAATAGTAGCTTTTCCCTCTACTACTCCGGTCACTTCTCCACTGTCTTTATCTACTGTAGCAATCTCTTGGTTACTGCTACTCCAAGTAACTTTTTCCTTTATTAAAGCATTATCATGCTGATTTTTTACTCTAGCTATTAAGAAGGTGCTTTCTCCCTGTGTTACTTTTTTCTCGCCTGCTATTTCTATTGATGTAATTTCGTTATTTGTCTCTGTATCAAAAATCCAGGTATCCTGGTCTTCTGTAAGTCCTAGTCCTGCAAAGCTTTCCTCATGGTCTGTTGCCTTGATCACCTCGTAGATGTTCAACTGGTAGACATGGTCTTCTTGCAGTAAATTTTTTTCCAGATACGTGAGATCTACTAAGACTTTGCTGGGATCTTTCTTATCTATGGTAAGGATTTCAGTATACTCTCCCTTATCTCCACCTATGCCGTCATGTGGTTCTACAGGGTCTTGTCCTTCTTCTGGCTCTTCTTGTACCAGGACAGGATCATTGGGTTTCCCATCCCCCTCTTTATCGTATAGGAGTTGGATTTGTTTGCCCTCTAGTATGGTTACGGGCTGGTTGAAGGTAATGCTTAGTTCTCCTTCTACGCCTTCCATACTCACATTTGTTTCTGGCGTATGTTTTTCTAATTTTAGCGGTGTACTGTCTCCTTCCTTAGCAGATACTGGTATTGTTCCCACAGGTGTGATAATAGAAAACAGCATGACAAATGTCAGCAGAATGCTGATATGTCTTTTGTACTTCATTTTTTGGTTGCCCCCTTTTTTTGAAAGTTGGAATGTAAAGGATAAGCTACTTTTCTCTACTTTTCTGACTATCCAAATTTCATCTCCTTGTAATTCTTTGTTTCTTGCATAAAATATTATGATCCTTTCCACTTTTCGATGTTTTTTTTCATCTTATCTACCTCCATTTTTTGACTAGAAGAAATACACGCTTCGCGTATTTCTCTTTACGGGGCCACTCGCCAAATGTAAGCTGCGCTTCCATTTCGTAGACATATAATTCTTCAACCAAATTAGCAAGCTATTTGGTTGGTTCATTATATGTCTACTACGAAAACTTCGCTTTCGCTTGGCTCCTTGGTTCACGAAAAGAGGCACAAATCAATGTACCACTCTTAGTTTTTTAACTAATGTGATATATTGATTCGTGCCTCTGGTTTTCCAGTCAGCAATTCATTAATATAATAATGAAAATACTATTATAATATTTCTGTAAAATACCTATTAAATAAGTTTTGTTTATTACGCAAATACCTAACATCATCATTTTATCTTATTAGTATATAGATTTCAATCATTATGTTCAAACTCACAGAGAAAAACCTGAGGAAGATTCCTCAGGTTTAAAAATCTCAGTTGCTGCTTACCAAGGCAAGAATCCCCAAGTTACTTCAGCATTAGTAGTTAATGGCGCTACAGAAGCTGCATGTTCAGGAGCATCGTCGTTTACTGTAAACTGCCATCCTCTTGTCCAGTCAGTACCACCGTCATCAGTACCTACTGCTTGTAGATAAGAGCCTTCGCTATTAAGGACTACATTATCTTTAACCCAATCCCAATCAAAACTTCCGATAGGGGTCGAAGTGGTTTCCGTACTATTTTGTATTTCTAATGCGTAAAGGAAAGCATGTAAGGCGGTAGGTGTTTTTTTCAATACATCATTATCATTATCTGTAATTCCTGCATCAGATAAGTCGAAAAGAGGTACGGTAAGTCCAGCAAATGAGAAATCACTGGTATTGTATCCATCTACGTCTATGTCAATACCAGATACAGATGAAGTAGTTGTAGTTCCTTCTACTACTACATAGCTAGTTACAGTTACAGGATCAGCAGTAGGGGTATCGTAGGTAGCAGTTACTACAGCCGTTCCAGGAATCAGGGTTTGTACAGTTACTGTATCTTTGCCCGTAATAGATGTTTTTGGTATTATCCCATCTCTAAATCGAACAACATTGGTATTGCTGCTTGTCCAGGTGACGTATTGCTCGTCCGCACCAAGATCATGCTTTACATAAGAACTGTCAAGCCCCTGTACTGTCATTACTTCTGTTTGCAAATAGCCCTTTATCACTGTAAAGTCAGCGCTATCCTCAAAGGTAATCATGGGATAATCTGTTGCTGCCATAGCTGGAATAGCAAAGATCGCCATGATCATAATCACAACTAATAAGCTTGTAACAAATAGGCATTTGCGGAATAACCCCAAAAAGTGCTGTAAAAAATTTGAAGTTAATTTAATAGTTGTTTTTACTTCATACTAAGATATGAATTAGGAATGT
>NZ_WHNX01000061.1 GCF_009362815.1 Alkalibaculum sporogenes
TATCTTTTGTCTTTTATCTTTTGTCTTTTATCTTTTGTCTTTTATCTTTTGTCTTTTATCTTTTGTCTTTTATCTTTTGTCTTTTATCTTTTGTCTTTTTCTTTAAATACATAGAACAAAGCAGAAAAATATATAGAGTATTTTCAAAACATTAGCAATACGATAGCTTCGCTAAATTCAAAAGAATGAGAATATAAACGTCAAGAATTTTTGACTGTTTGAGCGTAGCGAGTTTCAAAAATTTAGTTTATCTTCGAGTTCTTTCATACAGTATGCGACAGCGTGTTTGCGTTTGTTTTAAAAATACTCAAAACTCCAACTATTCATGTAAATCTTCTATCTTTTGTCTTCTATCTTTTGTCTTCTATCTTTTGTCTTCTATCTTTTGTCTTCTATCTTTTGTCTTCTATCTTTTGTCTTCTATCTTCTATCTTCTATCTTTTGTCTTTTATCTTTTATCTTTTATCTTTTATTTTTTATTTTTTATCTTTTGTCTTTATCTCAAATACATAGAACAAAGCACAAAAACATATAGAGTATTTTTAAAACATTAGCAATACGATAGCTTCGCTAAATTCAAAAGAAGGAGAAGATAAACGTCAAGAATTTTTGACTGTTTGAGCGTAGCGAGTTTCAAAAATTTAGTTTATCTTCGAGTTCTTTTCATACAGTCTGCGACAGCGTGTTTGCGTTTGTTTTAAAAATACTCAAGACTCTAAATATATTATGTACGGAATAAGATGTTAGATGTAGGATGTTAGACTTTGTTTTTGTATTTGGTCTTGTCTTTGATCTTTTTCTTCAAATAAGCTAACTTCCATATATAATAAAAAACTCTATTACTATCTTTTCTATATTTTTTTCAAACGATAGCATTGCAAATTACGAAACAAGAAAATCCAAAATTAAGTTACTCTTTTTCCTCACTTTTGCATTCTTGTTTTCACGGCTATTTCATATAGTCTATTACTTTTATCATAAAAGAGCTTCTATTCTTTTTTGCTATAACCTTTCATCATTCTATTTATATTAATAATTGTAACCATTACGTGCATTGAAAAAAATCCAAGCGATAATGTGAATATTTGTTTATTTAAATAAATTTCCATAACTCCATTATCATTACCAAATAACAGTATTAATAAAAAGAAGAAAAAATATGGTGTTAATAATAAGTTTATATTAATTTCTTTTCTTTTTTTATATAAAATTTCCGTTATAATCATTAATAATACGGCTAAGACCATTAAAAAAATTAATGTAAAAGCAAACATTTTTACCTCCTCCTAGTATATTATTTTTATAAAAGATTCTTCTAATATAATCTCAGATAACAGGTAACATCACCATTCTTTCTATATAAAAATATTAATCTGCTCCAATAACCACTGCATCCAGGTATTTTGTTCATATTTTATCCGTATTTCTGAAGTCATTCCCGGTTTTAATAAAACGGTATTTTCGTTTTTATCTTTTAGTTGGTTGTCCTTTGGTTCAATATATGTTAAAAAATATGCCTCACCAGACTCTTGGTCAACACTGGAATCGATATTGATTTCAATGATTTTTCCTTCTATTACACCAAATTTCGTTTGTAGGATACCATCTAGCGCAATTTCTACTGGATCTTCTTGCTGTACCTTGCTCCTTTCATTAGATGGAAGAGCTACCTGTAATGATAATACATTATCATCATCATTCATAACTTTTGCTATAGGTGTAGCTGCCTGTACTACAGTACCTTCCTTAATGTCATAGTTAAAATGAAGAATGCCATCGCTGACTGCATTTAAAGTGTAATTACTTTCATATTCACTATTGGCTGTATATTTCCCCTTAGATTCTATTGATTGCAGTTTAAGTTCCGATCTCTTTTGCCCAATTTGTGCCAGTATCTGAATTTTTAAATTATCTTTGCTCCCTTTTGCTGATTGTACTTGATCTTGTAATTGTTCAATTTGTTCTTTAGATGTGTTAACATTTGATTCCTCTTCTATTATTTTTGCTTCTAAAGTATTTTTTTTATTATTCAGAGTTTCCATCTCAGATTGTTTGGTATCTAGTATCTCTTGCTTTTCTTTGACATCGTCTTCTCGTTCTGGTTGAATTATTAAATCAATTTTACTAACTTCATCCTGCAATTTTGATATTTCCAGAGATATGGTATTGACTGTTGTATTAATTTCTTTAATCCCATCTTTATTTTCTTGAACATTTTTATTAGCCTGATTTTTATTGTTTTCCTGTTCTTTAATTTGTTGTTGATATGTACTGATTTGTTCATCACTTGATTTATTTTGCATAATATAGTATTGTACATTATTATAAAATTCCAACTCCTGCGATTTATTCTTAAATAGGTTATTACCTGTCTTTATAGACTTTTCGTATCTATCATAGTACACCAGTTGTTGTTCTATAAATTCATCTTGATCCTTTGATGTCTCTGTTTGGGCACTTTGGCTGTTGCTCTTAAGGGTAACAATAGTATCTCCCTTTTGTACATAATCCCCTTCGGTGAAGTGAACTTTTTCGACCATTCCTTGAATATCTGGTGAAATATTTGTACTATCTTGGGAAACTACCATACCTTTGACTTTTACTACTTCCACCTTTATTGCTATCGTAGCCCAAACAAGCAAAAAAATAATTACCATTAACACCGTACCGATAAACCATGTCATAAATCGTGGTGGGTTCTTATCAAAAAATATACGGCTATTTTTTAAATCATGTAGCGAATAAATTTCTTTCATCAGGTTTCCTCCACAGGGATAAATATATCTACTGTTACATTCTCTGGATTTTCCATATTCGCATATACCGTGTAGATAGGTCCAGCTTTTATAAGTTTATTTTCCCATATGTACAAGTTCAGTTTTGTATAACCGTAGGATAATTCTTGAATATTACCTTCAAACCGAACATAAATACAATTTGAAAGTTTTAGACCTGAAGGAATGTATTGATAAGGTTCACTGATTGATGGAATTGATTTTACCTGCATAATAAGATCTATATTTACTAGCAATCCTTCTTTTTCATCGATGTGCGAATCATATGTAACAGTAATCAGTGGTCCCAATATGATTATTTTATTAGTTTTAATAAATGATTCCATCATATAAGTAGCTTTATCTACTTCAATTTGCGGTAAATTTCTTAGTTCTCTCATAAGATATCCATTTAATTTCAATATTTTATCAGTTTTTATCTCTAACATTTTTCCCTCACATATGGTAATATTTTTTTAGTTATTTTTTAAAAACAAATTTTTGTAAAAACAATACACATCCTACCATTATAATAAATCCAAACCATGAAGGAATATCATTCCCTGTGACCCTCATGACTACTAACATAACCAATATGGCAGAAAAACCACCTATTAACCAACTTAGTACTAACTTTAATCTCATAGCACTCCGTCCTTTCTAAATATAATAGATAATAAAACTAATATATTTTATAGTGAATTAAGATATTTCTATCTTAATCCACTAATACTATAAATTATCTTACATTTATCTATATTTTACCAAGATACCAATTGCCTGGTATAATCATATCGCTAAAACTAACAAAGGCTACCACATTTGTTCCATGTTTAGCCACCGAGTTTGAAGATATAACATCAGCAATCATTCCAGCTACTCCACCAGCAACAATAGGTGCCACTGCTGCCAATACTCCACCTGATCCGTATGTAATAAAAGCCGCTACAGCACCTGCAATAGTTGCTGTACTCCAAGTAATCATTTTCCCTGCAGTATTTCCTGTTATACCAATTGTTATTTTCCCACCCCCTTCTACATACATCATTTCATCAGTGGTAATATTCTTGGTATATCTAAAAATGGTGTCATGGATACGCTTTTCATTAGAAGCATCTAAGTTGCTGGTAGCTTCATCCATGACGAGAATGCTGGGATTCTTAATTAATGCCCTCGCTATGGCAATCCGTTGACGTTCTCCTCCTGAGAGATTGCTTCCCTGCTCTTCCAAATAGTTATCATATCTTCCGGGGAGTTTTTGTATGAAGTCGTGACATCCTGCCTTTTTAGCTGCGGAGATGACTTCATCATAAGTGACATCAGCTTTCCCTACCTTAATATTGTCTATAATCTTTCCAGAAAATAATTCAACATTTTGTGGGATGTAACCTATTTTCTTTCGTATGTATTGTAAATCTAAATCTTCCAAATTATAATTATTGATTTTAATTTTTCCTTTATCTTGCCGGTAAAATGCCATTAGTAGTTTTGATAGTGTGGTCTTGCCTGCTCCAGACTGTCCCACTAATGCGATTTTACTCCCTTTAGGTATAGTTATAGATATTTCTTTTAGTACTGGAGATCTTGTACCATAGGCAAAGGTGACATTTTCCAGAATGATCTCTCCATTCAAATCTACATCCTTTAGTCTGTGTTCCTCTTCCTCCTGTTCTTCTTCCACTTCATAAATTTCATTTAGTCTCTTCATAGCAATCCCTGCTTCTTGAAAGGTGAGCTGAAGCCCTATTAGATTAGATATGGGCTGTATAAATTGTCCCGATAAGGTTGAAAACGCCATTAAATCTCCTAGTGTCATCTTTTGATCCATAACACTAAGTGCTCCAACTACCATAATAACAAGATTCCCTATACTACCTACCGAAGAAGATATGGATCCCTGTACATTGGATAAAACACCTTCTTTATATCCAGTTTTTAAGGATGCAATAAATCTATGTTCTAATTTTTCTAATTGCTCTTCTTCATTTGCCATAGCTTTAACTATTTCTATATTTTTTAGGGATTCTATCATTTGGGAGTTTAAGTTGACTGACTGCTCCATTTGTAAATAATTTAATTCTTTATATGGCTTCTTAAATACGTATATAAGTATAATACTGATGATTAACATAATACTTACAATGAAAAATAATTGCTGACTTAAAAAATATAATACAGTCCCAGTTATTACTGCCATACCAATATCAATAACCAAAGATAAAGATACTCCAGTAAATATTTCTTTTACTGTAGATGCATCCTGAAACCTTGTCAAGATATCTCCAACCCTCCGGCTTGCGAAAAAAGTCATAGGAAGCCTTAAGATATGTTTGTAATAACCTAATAACAAGGGAATATCAATTTTCCTTGATAAAAATAAGAGGATCTGCTGTCTGAATGCACCTATTAAAATTTGAAATAGCGCTATGATGAAAAATGCAATGGCATACGTATACAATGAACTTTTTAAGTTATAAGGCAATATTTCATCCATCAGTATTTTGCTAAAAAAGCTGGATACGATTCCCATAATGCTAAGTACTAAGGAGGCAAATATGGTAATGACCATCAACTTTTTCTGGGGTAGTATCAATTTTACAAACATATTGAATACATTCTTTGATTTCTGTCTGCCCTTTTCAAATTCACTGGTAGGCACCATCAGCAATATTACCCCGTCAAACATGTCAAAGAATTTGTCCTGCGTGATTTTTTGAATACCTTTTGCTGGATCTGATATGATAACCTTTTTTTTCTTGATCTTATGTACAACTACAAAGTGAGATAAACCATCTTCCTTAATTACATGGGCAATTGCTGGAAGAGTAAAATCACTCATGAAGCTCTTAGTATCCACCCGTATTGGCTTTACTTCGAAATGCAGTTTCTTTGCACCATCTACCAAGCCGGCAAGATTTGTTCCTTTTATATCTGTCCCTACCATATCTCGGAGTTTTGTAATACTAAGATCTAACCCATAATGTAAACATATTGTCGCCAAACATGCCGCCCCACAGTCAGATGCATCATGTTGTTTTACACAAGCATATTTTTTCATCAGATATCCTTTCTCCAAGTAATAACTTATCTTGGAAAAATAGTACCATAATATTTATAAAAAAACACAAAAAATTCCTAAACAACAGCTATAGTTGCGTAAACGACATGTTTTTGACTATATTTATTGTTAAAAGTTAATTTCAATATACTGTTAAGATAATTTTGTCTTATTAATTATAATATGTAAATTTTGGCCTTTTTTATTGACAAAATTTGATATAATATCAATAACTCATCAAAAGGAGGAATCGTATTGAAAACTATCTTAATCGTAGAAGACCATGAAATAATACAAATATGGTTAGAACAAATCCTATTATCTATTGATCCCCATTTAAATATTTTAAAAACTGCTTATGCTAAACACGCTTTAGAATATTCAAAAAATAATATTATACATGCATTTCTGCTGGATATTAAGCTTTTAGACTATAGTGGTTTGACCCTCGGGGAACAAATTCGAGAAATACCTGCATACAAGTTTACACCTATAGTCTTTATCACTGGATTACCTACAAAAGAAATGATTGCCTTTAAAGAACTACATAGTTATGATTATCTGGTCAAACCCTTTACAGAGGATGATTTTAAAAAAACCATGGAACCTATCATCAATTTTTATATAAGGCCAGTAGAAAAGAACCAAGCCAAACTTCAATTAAAGCATAAAGAAATTATCTATAATTTTAAGCAAAGTGATATTGTTTACGTCGAGTCTAAAAACAAAAAACTTATAGTCAATACCCAGCAAGAAACCGCTACTGTCACTGGATATACATTAAAGTCTATTCATAAAGAACTGGAAGAAAAATTTATAAGATGTCACAAAGCCTATATTATAAACACTGACTATATAGAAAAAGTTGATAAGAAGAATTCTAATATTTATTTAGTTAACAGTAACGATACAATACCATTGGGCAGACGGTATATACAAAACTTTAAAGGTATCTTGCTGTGACATTTGTGAAAGTCATAGTGACTAAAATAAGAGCGTAAGAGGGGTAAACATGGTAGTGTAATTAATCTTTTGTCTTTTGTCTTTTGTCTTGAGAATGTAATTATTTCTGTGTCCTAGGAAAGAATGTATCTTTCTTAAGCAAAAATAGATATGTACTGAGAAGCCGAAAAAACAAACTTCTCAATAGCT
>NZ_WHNX01000062.1 GCF_009362815.1 Alkalibaculum sporogenes
AAAGAATCTGGTAATTTTAAAGGTACAAAAATTTCTATGTCTAAACGTGGGTCTCGCTTTGCTAGAAGAGTATTGTTTACAGCCGCTAGGTGTTCCATTAGCTCTGTTAATGAGAAAGCTGTTAATCCAGTACTAAAACAGTACTACGAACTAAAAAAACAATCTAAACCTAAAAAAGTTGCCCTTGGTGCCGTTATGCATAAAATCACTAACTTCATTTTTGCTGTACTTAGAGACAACCAACCTTTTGTTATTAAATCTGTAGACGAGCATTGTACGGATTATCAGAATAAACAAATAGCATAAATTTATATTAATTTTATATTTCTTAGCTAATGTTCGTATTTTCCATTGGCTTGTTTGCTATGCTTATTTTTATACAATACATTTTAATTCTTATTTTAGATGTTTTACTTGACTTTGCTTAGCTGGTCTACCGCGGTTAGGTTCTCGTTGTCCATGGGCGAACTCAGTTCGCGCCTACCGGGGTTAGGTTCTCGTTGTCCATGGGGCGAACTCATCGCCATTACCGGGGTTAGGTGCTTTACGTAGGGATGAACTGTGTTCGTCCGATATGCGGAGCATCGTGGGAGTATACTATATGTTATATTATACCATTTAGTTATAATTAATGTGGGGTAAATTATATTTCTATTATCTTGAATTTACTAGAAATATATGGGATAATTTTAATAAGCTTATAATAAATAGTTTTTGTCTAATTTTATTATAATTAATCGAGTAAAAATAAGGTGAAACGAACTAAATAGTGGAAATGAGGATAAATAATGAAAAAATCAATATTATTAAGTTTTATTTTATTGTCAATTTTCGCATTTTGGGGTTGTGCAAATGATCAGTTGCGAAATGAGTTTGGTGATTATTATATTTCGCCAGCACAACTAACAAGTAATCAGGAAGAGCTTTTAGATCTCACTATAGATTCAAATGAGAAGGGTATGATTTATGATTATCGTGTAAGTGAGAATATAAAATCAATTCTTTTTGAGGTGACTGAATACTCCTACGGTGATAATCCTATCGTGGTTAGTCATGGCGAATTATTTTTTTCTGAAACTGAAGGCCAATTCTATCTTTCATACGATAATACAAGTGAAAAACTTAGACTTGCACTGCGAAGTGGTAGTGGTACATCACGAATTACATTAGAATCAGATCCTAAAGATAAAGATAATGATAATCCAAGATCTCAATTATATTTATCTAGTAACTATAAGATCATAGCAGGAGATAAAATCCCCATTTCACTTGTTCTTGAAGGCAACTCTGAAGAAATGTCTATATGGAACATGGAAAAATATTTAGAAGAACCAGAACTATTAAAGGAGTATACTAAGGCACATCTTGTTACTATTACTTTTGGAGAAGATGAATTGTAGTGGTCCAAAAGTTTAGCAATAGTAGTATATCTCACCACGCGTTGAAAATAGTCAAATGATCAGATAACAATACCATTCATGAAACTAATCTCTACTAGACTAATTTTGATTAGAGTCGCAAAATAATATCCTGAAAATGAGTCATCAAATTGTATACTATTTAGATTATTTAGAATATAAAAGCGACTGGATACCCAATCGCTTTTATATTCACTTTTTTTATTCTTCTACTCCTGTAAAAATCCTCATTGCATTTCGCAAAAATACTGTACATCCTGGAGCGATTTTATCATAGTAAGCGGTAAATCGTTCATCGTCAACATACATTTGCACGAGTCCCATATGAGCCTCTTTTGAATATTGATCCCAGTAATTGAGCAACCACATCTTGTGGAGCTCACAAGCTTTTTGAGCTAGTTGACTTGAAGGATCACCTTCTTCATAAGCTGATTTTATTGCTTCATTTAGGTCATCTGTTAGTTTTTGAATTAAGTCGTACTGTTCTTCACTCATATTCTTAATTTTTTGGTTAAAAGAATCTATAGTTCCATTACCATATTTTTCTCTAACTTCTTTGCCATACTTCAGTTCATTCTCTTCAATCATTTTTTTCTTAAATCCTTCAAACTTCTCTTTATCAGACATATAAGTTCTCCCTTCTGTCATAGCAATTGTTTTTTCTACATTTGCTATCAACAATTCTAATTGTTGCTTTTTATCAAGAAGTTTACCATGGTGTTCTCTAAGTGCATCATGCTTATTAAAAGAAGAAGAACATAAAATAGTTTTTATGCTATCTAATCCTACACCAAGTTCTCTATAAAACATTATTTGCTGCAACTTATCAATCTGTGTCTCACCGTAAATACGATATCCGGATGAATTAATTCTTGCCGGCTTAAGAATATCAATTTCATCATAGTATCGAAGAGTCCTTGTGCTGATTCCTGCTAATTCAGCTAATTTTTTTACCGTGTATTCCATGTTATTACCTCCTGACAACTTTATAATAAACCTTTACGCAACGTGAATGTCAAGAATAATTTATTTTTTTTTCAACTTCCTAGTTGTCATATTTTTATCGTCAAAGGGTGAAGCTAATCACAAATAACAGTGAAAGAGGGAAAATAAAGTGCACAAAAATTCAGAAGTATTTAAATCACTAAATCAGCTATTACAAGGTGAGTATATGGCAGTAGAAAGTTTTAATGTGTTTATCTCAAAATTAGATGATGAGAATACAAAAAATTGCTTCCAAAGTATTCAAAAGCAACATAGAGAGAATATCGACATTTTAGCTGAGTATATACAAGATAATGGTGGACAACCTCACGAAAATATTGGATTAAAAGGTAAGATGGCTGATATTAAACTTGATATGGGTTTAGGTTCCAACAAATCTAAAGTCATCAACAAAGCCTTAGAAGGTGAAACTGAGGGAATAAATATGGCTGAAAAAGTTTTAAGAGGCACACTTGATGACAATTCCAGAATAATAGCAGGTCAAATATTACAAAATGATAGAGCCTCAATTGATAAAATCAGGAATCTATCATCTTCATAATACTATTTTAAAGTTAGCCTACCCAATAGACTCCCACTTATTCCGCATTAACAGACACTAAAAGCTCCCACTAAATGAAAAAAAGATAAGTGGGAATTAAGTGTCTGTTAATACGCGATTGGTTCTACTAATATTCAGCAGGAGACGAAGAAAACAATAAGAATGCTTTCAAAAACCTATTTTTTCTGTTTTCGCCAAAATGTTGAACAGTCTGCCTTATCAATTATATTAAACTCGATTATCTTCTCAAGTAATGAGAAATCAACTGGATTATCCCACTGGATACGTATCAACTCTTTGGTATTATCATAACCAGCCTGTACAATTTCATCAGCAAAATGAACAATACCTTCTCTTTCTGGGGCAACAGCCAAATGATTTTTAGACACACTAAAACCAATAATAAATGTACCGTGATCAGTAAACATAGGCTGATTCCACGCAATTTTTGGTATTAAATTGGGAAACTTCTTAGTTATCCAAGCTAAAACTTCTTCCGTTCTAGTCCGATGTTGTGGATTATTAATATTTGCTAAATATTCTGCAAAAAACTCCATGATATTCCCTCCTAAAATGGAAATCAGTGTTTAATTAATTTATTGCTTTAATAAAACTACTCAAGCTTTGTCCATTAGACATCCTTATTCTAGGTAATACAAATGGATCATTACCAGGGTATACTTTTCCATATTCTGTTGTAAAAGCACATAAAAAGCCGGACTGTTCAATTGCTTGTCGGCTAGAATCAGAATAGTCTCCAAATGGATATGCGAATGCATCACTACTGCCACAAATTTCTATAGATTTTTTTAAATCTGCTACTCCTTCTTCTACTGATAAAGCTGTAAATATCCCTCCATGTCCAATGCTTCCCCCAGGTCTATGCATATCATGGGAGTGAGATTGAAAGTTTAAATATCGGCTGCTAAATTTTTCGACTTTTCTTTGCCCATCATTTTTTGTTATAAGAAATGATGTCATAGGTATTTTATACTCATCAGTTAACTGAGACATATATTCTAATGTTTGTTTTCGTCCATCATCAAAAGTTATTACAATACTATTGTCAGGTAAGATTTGTTTCCCATCTATATAATCCTTTACTTCATTCCAAGTAGGAAAGTAATATTCGTTTTCAATTAAATAATCTAATTCTTTTTTAAATGTATTTAAAGATATGTAATTTGAATTTAGTTTTTCTGGAGGATTATCATCATCGTAAATATAATGATACATGCAAATAGCAATACCATTTGTATCCAAATTTATATTAGGTTCAATTATAATATTTCTAGTAGCTAACACCTTCGTGTTATCATTGTCTTTATATATGTACTCTACTTTATGTTTACCTGCCTTATTAAAATCCGGCAAATTTACTTCAATATTCACACTATTGCCCTTACTATCTGTGGCTATATATCCCTGTTCAATATATTCATCCCCCAAAGTAATGACTATATCCCCTTCACCCATTAATTCAAAGGTGACATTTGGTTTTTCTTCATTTTTTGCTTTTCCATCTTTTGGTTCCGTAGTATTTACAGCTTTATAAGTAGAAGTAACATTATTTTGAAAAAATAATATACCTATCATAAAAACAACTAGTACTAGGGCAATTATATAAATATTTTTTTTCATTCTTCACCTCAAAAGTTTTACTTTATAAATACATAGTTATTATCATTTGAAAAATGATCAGAAAAAGTATAATTTAACATATTAAAACTTTTCAGATGCTTTATATCCTCAATTTGATTTTCTGCCATAAATCTTACCATTTCACCCCGAGCCATTTTTACCTGGGTGCCTTTTTCAACCACCTTGTTTCCAATTATTTCTCCAAAAACACAAGTGATGAATTTTGTATCATCTTTAATATAATTGGAGATACACTTACTGTATTCTTTAGATGCTAAGTTTATAATACAATTAGTCCCTGAAAACAGATTGTCAGATAACTTACTTCCCCAATATTCGTAAAGCGACAGTTTATTATTAGCATTTAGCTTTGCCTGCATTTCTAATCTATATGGTATGACCCCATCAAAAGGACGTAATATACCATAAAATCCAGATAGTATCCTCAAGTGTTCTTCAATATATTTGTATTCCTGCATATTAAATATTCCAGGAGCCATATACTGATATTGTATCCCCTCATATGAAAGAATAGCAGGAGTTAAATTTGTATATAAATTCATTCTTTGAATTCGTTCATAATTAAGTGAAGCAATCTTATCGCTACATTTCCACATAGATTTAATAGCTTCATAGTTTAACTCTCTCATATATGCAAGAAGAGTCTCGGTATCTTTTATAAATCCAGGAAGATTGTTATAGTCTAAAGAATCTGTATCCACATTCATTTTCTTGGCAGGTGAAATGATAATCCTCATATAGTCCTCCTTACCCCTAGTTAGTTATGTTTATGCAAGCTAAAGTAGTACTTTAAGTACATAATCTCCCTGATATATAAGTGTTTTGAGTTAATGTATTTTATTAATATATGGTAATAATAACTAATATTTATACTACATTTTTATGAAAACGGAAGGCGTTTACTGTACCATTTATTATTTATCTATAATAATATGTAATGCTCATCTGATTGGTTTATCACCTTTTTTTAGATCATGGATTTCTTCTATAATAATACATGTACAGATAACTATTAAGATCGAAATTATCAGTAGCCCAAAAATCACAATATTTCCTTCCCAACCATTGAAAATTAGGTTAAACGGAAAAAATTGAAACCAAGCTCCAAGATACATAATAAATATAAAACCAAAGTATGTACCGATCAAGCATTTCCCATATGGAATTTGAGATGACCTTGTTGACTTGCACTTTTCATGTATTAAGTCTTCTATAGAAATATTAAAAGTTTGTGACAACCTTATAATCATATCAATATTTGGTTCGGAACTTCCATTTTCCCAACTTGATATTGTCTCACAAGAAACATTAAGTTTTTCAGCTAATGATTCTTGTGAAAGGCCTGCGATCTTTCTTTTCTTTAGTATATTTTCACCAACTATATTTATCTTATTAACACTCACGGCTATGCCTCCTATTGAAAGTTTGACCATCATACAAACTAGAATTTGCATTATTTTATAGCTTTTAAATGCTGGATGTGTATTCCTATATGCCCTATACCAAATATAATAGCAGATACAACAAGCCAAACTACTTTGCCGTAAATACCCAATAGTAAAAAAGCCATCACGGGTAGGATTGCAAGTGGTATGGGGATTCCAAAAATACTACGATAAAAGTTTGCTACTATATAATCATTAGTAAAATATCTAATCCAACAAATCTCATAAAGTATCATTACTAAAAATGATGCTAGCAGCCACAGTCCCCATGTTGAAAAGTGTACAATATCATAATTGCTAAATATTAATAAACTGCATGTGCAGCATACTTGCCCTACGCGTTCACATAATAAGAATATTTTGTTTTCTTGGCTATTGTCATAATCTGTTGGCTGATTTTTACTCCAAATGGTATTTGGAATAATTAACATCAATAGATAAATTAGACCTATATATGAAAATCCTAAATTGCCTAGCAAATGATGCCTCCTCAAAAATCACTACTTATCAAGTTTAGTTAAAAAACTTATATACATTAACATTTTTTATATTTCTTAGTTATGGAAACCACAAGAAACATTCTCGCGGTTACGCGGTAGCCGCCAAATGGTATTGGGGTGGTCTTACATAGGGTCTACTTTATCCTCCGCAGATTACTCCAACCGCTTTGCGGTCTCAGTCGTTGGCACTTGCTCATAGAATTCATATCCCTTTCTCGTGCAAGCACGGAAAATGACATGAATTCTGCGAGCCAATCTGCTACAGATTTCACCTCAGCAGCTCTGCTGCTTCGGTCGTTGGCACTTGCTCATAGAATCCATATCCTTTTCTCGTGCAAGCACGGAAAATGACATGAATTCTGCGAGCCAATCTGCTA
>NZ_WHNX01000063.1 GCF_009362815.1 Alkalibaculum sporogenes
GATATAGAATTTTTTTTTTATACTTATGAACTAGTAAGGAGGGATTTGAACCCCAAGGGGGCTTGTGCCGTTAAAAAAAGATGCTAAATGCATGTTTTTGGCACAAGGGGCGCAACTTTCAAGCAAGTCCGGCAGACACGCAGTGGATGCTCCTCCTTCTCCGCCATAATATTTTTTTGAAACTCAAGATTCTGTACGATAAAGAATCTTTTTTTATGTTCTCCCCCTATTCAAACTTATACTAACTATGTAAAATCTAAATTATTAAACTGTCCTTCTATAATTAATGTGATACCTCATCTCAGAAGATGGAACTCTCACATATTATTATTTATTCTCACTAAGTAATGATCAATTCAACACCTGAAAATGATATTTTTTTTTCTACTTAAAAACAAATTAATCAACGCAATCTATTTGTAATCTAACCTTAATTGACCCAATCACATTATAATTGTTTTGTAGCTAGGAGGTATCTTATGGGAGATAAAAAGATTATTGTACCAAAGGGTCATACAAAGCCCTCTATTACAACGACTATTCGTTTAAAACCAGAAATAATGAGTAAGATTGAAGAATATGCTAAAGTAACAAATAGACCTAAAAGTCAAATTATAAATATGTGTCTAATATATAGTATAGATAAAATTGAGATAGCTGATCCACAAATAGTTAATGAGATAGTAGTTTCGAACCCTTTATGTGAAGGTTTTAGTATTAGAATAAAGGAAGACATTATAAAAAAACTAGATATTATATCTAAAAAAGCTTACATATCTAAAAACCAAATAATAAATATTTGTCTTGAATATTCATTAAATGATATAAATATAAAAGAAAATAAATTTAACAAATAAGGAGCGGCTCTAACCCTGCTCCTCATTTTTTAGTAACTATAGGACGATAATTTTTCATCTAACTCTCTTTCTTTCCTCCAATAAGTACCTAGTAAGATTGCTGTATCAATTAGATAATCTGCATCTGTATTATCAAAATTACAATCTGACTTTTCTTTAATTTCTTTTGCAGTGTCGAATATAACCTCCAAACTAGTTAAAATCTCTGATTCCTTCATTTCCATACCCCTCTTTCATTTTTTTACATCAATATGCAATCTATTTGTAATTATAAATGAAATGTATGAAGAATATTGTCGTTTTTGGTGCTATACAAGTCTAAATCAGAAATATTTTATTATAAAGTTTTGCAATCCACTATCTAATACGGGTTGCTTTTACAGCGCATTTGCTCAGTATTCTATCTTCATTCGCTATGTATTCTAACGTGCCTTGCCAATGGTCGTTATCTATCAGTTCTCCATCAAATACTACATCCATTATTTTTAAATCTACTTCTAATAGAAATTTTTTACCATTATACTCAGTGTTTACAACTGGGTACTCATTTTCTAGTGTCAATCCTCCACCTATATGACTAAATGTATAACTACTGGGTTGTTTATATAAGTCTAGATTAGGTATACCTGTGGTACTATCGTGCTCGTAATTAATAATATCCATATAGTCTATTTTCCAATTACCAACTAGATAGGTACTTGATGCATTAAGTATTTGGGTAGTTACATTCTGTTTTTCCATTTTTTCATTTTGTGTTTTATTTGCATCTCTATTATTAGAAATACATCCTCTACCTGATAAAATTAGTATCATTGCCAATACAATCGACGCAATTACAATATATTTTTGATGATTTTTCATTGTAAATCCACTCCATAATATGATTACTACCATTTATATGTCCAATTATTATAAAAATGATTATTTTTCCGCAAGTGAAAACAGAATCTTTTACAATTACAAAACATCTCTAGAACTTTATAAAAAAAGAAGCTTTAAATTAATTAAAAGCTTCTTCTTCAAATATATTCATATCATATAAAATTAGTTGTTATTTTTTATTTTATCTACTAATTATTGCAGTACCTCCCATAAAAGGTACTAGCTTTTCTGGTACAATGACACTACCATCTTGTTGTTGATAATTTTCTAAGATTGCAGCTAATGTCCGCCCTACTGCAAGGCCTGAACCATTTAAAGTGTGTATAAAACGGGTCTTTTGTGTTGTTTTATCTCTAAATCTTATATTTGCCCTTCTAGCTTGATAATCTTCAAAATTTGAACAAGAACTAATTTCAACATATCTATTATAACTAGGCATCCACACCTCTATATCGTATGTCTTTGCTGAACTAAACCCTAAATCACCTGTACATAATTCAACTACTCTATATGGTATGTTTAATAGCTGAAGAATCTTCTCTCCATGACTTGTTAGTTTCTCTAATTCATTATACGAATCATCAGGGTGTGAGAATTTCACCATTTCAACTTTATCAAATTGATGATTCCTAATTAGCCCTCTTGTATCACGTCCAGCAGATCCAGCTTCTTTTCTAAAGCAAGGTGTATATGCTACGTAACTAATGGGCAGATCTTGTTCACTTAATATTTCTTCTCGATGATAATTGGTTACTGGAACTTCTGCTGTAGGTATTAAAAACAAGTCCTTGTCAGCAACTCTAAATGCATCATCTTCAAATTTAGGTAGTTGCCCTGTTCCTGTCATACTTTCCCTATTCACCATAAAAGGAGGCGAAATTTCTGTATAACCATTTTCAGTGCTGTGTACTGTCAACATAAAATTGATTATAGCTCTTTCTAACTGGGCTCCTTTTCCTTTGAATATACTAAATCTTGCACCAGTTATTTTAGCAGCTCTTTCAAAATCTAGTATATCTAAATCTGTCCCTAAGTCCCAGTGGGGTTTTATCTCGTAATCAAATACTTTTATTTGTCCCCATTTTCTTTTCTCTAAGTTATCATTTTCATTTTTCCCGACTATTACTTTAGAATTTGGGGTGTTGGGAATATTTAGTAATGCGCACTTTATACCCTCATCTACTTTTTTTAGTTCCTCATTTAATTCTTTTATTTCTTGGGAAAGACTTTTCATATCTTCTAGAAGTTGCGTGCAATCTTCACCTTGTTTTTTTAGTACGGGGATGTCTTTAGATACTTTATTTTGTGTTGCTTTCATCTCTTCAACCTTGATTAATAAGCCACGTCTTTTTTCATCTAAGTTAAGTATCGGTGAAAGTTCATATTGACCTTTTCTTTTTAACAATTCTATGACTTCTTCAGCATTATCCCTAATTCTTTTAATGTCTAACATACTAACAACTCTCCTATTGATTCACATCTAGTTTATTTAAAGTTTCTTCTAATTCCTTAATATATCTTCCATACTCTGCCCAATCACCTGATTGTTGTGCTTGTTGAGCCTGTTTAAACAATTCATTTGCTTTTATTATCAATGAATTACTATCTTCTACATTTATTGGAGGATTATTTGGATCAATTTGATCATCAGTTTCACTTTGATCTGGTTCTTCTTTTTCTGAGGTACCAAAGATTTTTTCTAGTGCTGTACTTAAATCATCTTCCATTACTATTCTATTATTATGTGATACAATGACCTTTTTTACTTCAGGTATGCTTCTCTCAGTACCACTAGCACCGATATATACGGGTTCTACATAGAGTATAGAGTTATTTATAGGTATAGTAAGCATATTACCTCTACTAACCTCAGATCCTTGTTGTCCTAATAATGTTAATTGTGGCGATATTAGTGTGTCTTGATCTATTCTTTGTTCTATTTGCATTGGACCATATGCGAGTGTTTGCTTTGGAAATTTATATACTACAATCTTTCCATAATCCTCACCATCGTTCATGGCGGCCATCCACCCAACCATATTATCTTTTTGTCTAGGGGTATATGGCACCATTAGTACGAATTGTTCTTCGTCACTATCAGGTTGTTTCATAATCAAATATGCAGACTCTACATTTTCGACTTCTTTATTTTGACCGTAAATTTGTGTAGCAACTTCCCATTGATCTTCCTTGTTATAAAATACTCTTGGATTAGTCATATGATAAGTTCTATATATATTTGATTGAATATCAAACATCTTCTGTGAATACCTTATGTGAGATCTAATACTTTCTGGCATTTCATCAATTGGAGTGAACATATCAGGATATATCTTATTATAAACATTTGTAATAGGTTCATTTTCATCTACTTGATAAAATGTTACGTCACCATTAAACGCATCTATAACTACTTTAACAGAGTTTCTAATGTAATTAAATGATTCATCTCTACTGTAAGGTTGTGAATATGGATATCTCTCGCTTATTGTAAATGCATCCATTATCCAATATAGTTTACCATCTGCAATAGTAATATACGGATCATCATCATAAGCTAAGAAAGGTGCAATAGTGTTTACTCTTTCTATTATGTTTCTTTTTATATGCATTTTACTGTCACTTGTAAGATCAGAAGATAGCATTATTTTAGGTTCTGCATGATACAACGCAAATGCTAATCTATTAAGCATATTCATCTGTATACCACCAGTTCCGTCATAATAATTTTCTGCATTATCACTACCTTCAGGATAATCAAATTCCATTGTCATACCATTTGTTATAGCATACGTGTCAGTAGATTCACCATAGTATATTCTGGGCTGTGTGACTTGTAATTCTTCAACATCAGTCTTAGGTGGTATGTCTTTAACGACTAATGCCGGTTGACCAGATTCGTTAACTGTATTTATTGGGGATACAGCTACTCCAAAACCATGGGTATACTTTAAATGAGTATTAATCCATGTTCTTGCATTCTCCTCTAGTTTAGTGTTATTCATTTCTCTAGCTGATATAAATACTTGAGTATATTCTCCATCTATATAGTACCTATCGATATCAACATCGTTAAATTCATAATATATTCTAAATCCTTGGATTGAATTGTACATATCTAATGTTGGCCTATAATCATTAATCGGAATGTTTTTTATAGTAAGTTCATTTTCTTCTATATCCTCAATGGTTATATTCTGATTAAAGTTAAATTCTTCTTCCACTACACTATCTATTCCATAAGCTAATTGCGTATGCTCGATATTCCTTACTAGATATTGTTCTTCCTTTAGAAATTGATTAGGTGTGACAATCAAATTATCTACACCAATAGTAACCAAACCACCTACTAAAGAAAAAACTACTAAAACTATTGGAGCTATTATAATCCTTTTTATCTTTTGTGTTAACCCACAAATTATTGCATATACGCCTAAGATGATGGATACCACCATGAGTATTCTATATAGTGGTAAAGTTACATTAACGTCAGTATAACTTGCGCCAAATGAAATTCCAGCGTTTGAATATAGCAAAGAAAATGTCCTTATATAATAGCTAAATGACATTAGTATGAAAAATATTCCTATAAAAACACCAATTAGTTTACCTTCAAGTGCTCCGAAATTTTTTATTAATTCATTAATATTAAGTTTTCCGTCTTGAATAAAATCTGCCCGGCTCGTATTTGATAAATATAAATAAGATGTGTAGATAATAGTACTTATAACAAGAATAAATAATACACTAATCAGCGTGCTATACACTTGCTCTAATAAAGGAAGTTTAAATATATAAAACGAGATGTCTTTATTAAATAATGGATCTGTTTGATTAAAACTACTTGAATTTAAAAATTCTAGTGCTCTATACCATAAGCTGTTAGTAGAAATGACAGTTATAAATATAGATAGAATTAAACTAATCATAAGAACAATTTTATTACTAGTTTTTTTAATAGTAGTGACTACTGATTTCTTTCTTATAACTTTTGTCAATTGATTAAAGTAAAGATATAATATGATAAAAAATACTAAAAATGATGGAATACCAATTTGTAGCTTTGTAATCAATTCTCTCATAAATACTTGCGTGAATCCTAATTCATCAAACCATATATAATTTATATAAAATTGATTCATTATTGTGAACAGAACTATCAATATCAAAACTACTGATATAATACTAAACGTAATTCTTTTAGATATACTTCCCTTATTCATTATTACCTCCGTTTTATATTGTTTATTATGTTAAATCAAATATGATACATTGATTAATTGCTGTAATGAGAACATCTACTCTTTACAATGAATGTTGCATTTAATACTTCTTTGATTAAATCTACTTGTACTTGATTTCTAAAATTATTTAATTTTGTATAGATTTCTCCTTGTTCTGTTACTGTATAATTTGGTTTCAAATTGTTTAGTGCAATTGCTTTAGTATCAAATCTACATCTTTTACATTTACATATTTCACCCATTTCGTCCCATAATCTGTCTAAAGTCTCATCTACTAGTATCTCCGTAAAATTTCTTAGATGGAGATTATCCTCATTTTCCATATTACCCCTCCTGGCTTTAAGAATTATATAGATCAGCTTTATAACAAATAATTATCCATATATCTATATTTTAACAGAATAAGTCTTTATAATCTAATACTTTATGCTGAATAGCTCCATATTAACATTAAATATGAATAATTTTTAGTAACCTACATATAATCAACATTGTTTAATAATTAATTCTTGTTATGTATTATAAATGTTCTTACAGTTTATCACAACATTATAATTATAATCATATCCCAACTAATTATATGTAATATCTTGTGAACGAGGAAGCATTGTTCTCAACGACAACTAAAAAAGATACTTCTAAATAAATAGAAGTATCTTTTTTAAATAAATCCGCAACGACCTACTCTCCCAGGGCGTCGCCACCCAAGTACCATCGGCGCTGGAGGACTTTACTGCTGTGTTCGGTATGGGAACAGGTGTAGCCC
>NZ_WHNX01000064.1 GCF_009362815.1 Alkalibaculum sporogenes
GTTATATCAATTAGTGGAAAATCCTACAGATTAAAGGATCATATTAAACAAGAATCATAATAAAACCTACATTCTTAAATGATCAAAAACATGCATTATTAGCTTGACATTTATACAGAGTTTATATTACCTGAAATTTTAATCTAATTAATGAATAGGAGATGTGTATATGTCGGGTTATACAACGAATGAAATTGCACCGGGTTTTTACTGTATAGAACATGGGATTGTACGAAGCTTTTTAATTGAGGGGAATAAGGATGCTTTGCTTATTGATACTGGGCTAGGGAATGACGATTTTAAAAAGTAGAACCTAAGGGACAGATTTCAACCTTTTGTATTTATTCATACATATTGCTTTAATTCTTAAAAATATGAGAAATGGGACAAAAAAAATAAGATTAACTAATGGGACTTTCTGGGGACGGGACTTTTTGTATCGATTTAGAGAGTTTCATACAATAGGGAAAACACTGGGGTCGGGAATTTTTGTTTTAAGTTCGATAAAGAAAGTCCCGTCCCTCATGTCTCACTGAGCCAGTTCGGATTTGATGTTAGTCTTGACTGGATTTTTAATTTTATAATAGTAATTATATTTTATGGTAAATAATGAATAATAAAGATATAATATAATCATGGATAAAATTGGAATATAATAAAAATAAAATGAAAAGATTGTTTGTATGAAATTAAGAACACTATAAGCATATAAGTTATATTGAAGATACGAATAAAATATGTGATGGATTTCAAGATTATATTTGAGTTCAAAGACTACCAACTTGCTCTGTATCTGTATTCATTTTCTTCCTTCCTGGAAGTTATGCTATTGGAGAACTTCGATTCGGCATATCTTGATAGCATTGCTAAAAAAATAGGAGATTATTCATTTAAGTATCGTGAACTTTACACTAAGTGTTATGATCAGATTGAAGGATATGCTAAGTCTTCAATACAGTCCAACCTGTTAAAGGGATTTGCAAGTGTTAATAGGGTTGCAGGCGAGGCCATAGCGAAGATTTCGGTTATTAGCAAATCACAAATTGGTGAAACTCTAATTGAAACAGGAGACAAGCTAGGGAATTTTGGATCGAAAAGATTAGAACATACTATGAAACAACTCATAGAAAAGCAGAGTAGCTGCGTTCAACTTTTTGTCGAAAATATCAATGTAGTCAACAGACTTTATAATCAGCCAATTGAACTACTTTTTGATAAAGATAATATATATATTGGAGTGGAACAGGAAGAACTGTAATAGTAAATTTGACCATAGAGTTCAACATTAACTCGAAGTTGATATAGGAGAAACGCTAGGGAGCAGTTAATTTTGTATTGATTGACTACAACGTTAGGGACATAAAAAACATAAAAGCACGGGGGACGAGAATTATTGAACTGCTACCTGTCAGTAGACCAGTGAAAAAGTCTTAATTATTAGTCTGCAGAGGTAACTATTATATTTTAAAATTAGAAAGTGTTACTTTGTTGCTATCGTGGGTACAGTTGAAAAATCTTTGATAAATAAGTGTTATAAAGTATTATAAAATGTTATAAAATGGTATAGAGGTGATTAATATGCCAAGACAAGCTCAAAAAGAGAGTAAGACAGGATATTATCATATCATGACACGGGGAATAAATAAGGAGTACATCTTTAATGATAAGTTTCAAAGAGATATGATATTGAAGATTATTAAAGAGAAAATACAAGAAGAGCCATTTAAAGTAGTAGCGTATTGTGTGATGAGTAATCATTTACATATAATCATACATACAGATAAGCAATCCCTAATTGACGTAATGAAGAAAATAAATATAACCTATGCAATGTCATATAATCGTAAAGAAAGACGAGTAGGAGCGTTATTTCAAGAGAGATATAAAAGCGAAAATATTACAGATGAGAAATATTTAGTAGGTGCCATTAGATATGTACATAATAATCCTGTGAAAGCGGGAATGGTTCCAAGGGTACAAGATTATTCATGGAGTAGTATGGCAGAATACTTAGAAGGTAATAATTTTCTTGTTGATGAAGAAGAGAAAGAGCTTATTTTAGATAGGTTTAATAGTGCTGATGAGTTTAGAAAATTTCATGATATAGAAGATCAAAGAGAATATCTTGAACTGAGAGAAGAATTAGAAGAAAAGAAGGAAAAAAGAGCGATAGAAATTATTGAAGCATACTTTATTGAAAAAGGTATTCATGATAAACGTCAACTTAAGGATAAAGAAGAATTGATTAGTAGGTTACTAAAACAATCAAAGTTGTCATATCGAAAAATTGCGCAAATTACAGAAACAAGTTTAAATACTGTGTATCTAGTTAGTAAGAATCTTACGGGGAAAGATTGAGTAATACAATTACTTTAGTGGTGTGGGTGAGGGTGAGATTAAATCATCGAATTAACTGCGTAAATCGATACAAAAATTCCTGCCCTACCGTTTTGAATCAAATGTTATATTTTTTTATAATCGAAAGATGGTGATGGCGTGATTTGCTATAATGGGATTTGGAAACTATTATTAGATAAGGAGGGAAGAAAAAAGACCTTGCAGAGATGTAAAATTAAATGGTACTACTATCGACAAAATTGTAAAAGGACAACCGGTTAGTATGGAAGTATTATCGTATATGTAAACAGTTTGACTGTGATATTGACGATTTGGTAGCAATAAAGCAGGAATACGAGGAGGTAAAAAGATGAGAAAAACTGTGTTAAAATCTACAAATTGTAAGAATTGCGGGGGTCAAATGAAATTTGACCCTAAAACACAACAGACGGTATGTTCCGGTTGTTCAAGTACTATGGAGGATCCAAGAGAGCAAAAAGAAGAATTGAGTTGTCCGAATTGTGGTGCTGTTTTAGCAATAGTCAAGGGAACTTCTCAGACGGAATGTAAATCTTGCGACAGTGTATTCAGTATTGTTCAGGACGATGATTCAGGCGATCAAAAAGAAATCTCAGAGAATCACAAATTTATAGACCCTTTTAACATACCACAGGATGAATATCAAAAAGGAATGATTTCATGGCTTGCCAACACAAAAGGCGTACCAACTGATGTTTTTGATAAAATTGCCATTATTGCTTTTGAGGGAAGGTATGTTCCATATTATTATTGTACTGTTGATTATAAAATGCAATGGAGTGCATCTATCGGTCACGAAAGGGAAGAAACCTATACAGATTATGTAAAGAAAACAACAAAAGGACGAACACGTATGGTTCCGGTGACAAAGAGCCGTACTGTAACGGATTGGTCGCCTCATTCATCTTCCTCCACGGGAAGGATAAATTTAGTTTGTGAAGCCTCTGACTATTTTAAAAATGCAAAAGATAAAATAATGGGAGCAAATAAGAAAAAAAACGAAAAAAAAATTATCGGTTCGTTTGATAGCTTTTACATAGATGAGAACTTTAAAAACATTGTGTACGGAAATACAGCAACAAAAATTGAAAAATTAGATGTGAAATACACTGCCGGGTTTAAATTGATTCCTTTTGAGGAACCGGTCAGTAAAGTTTATGATAAAACAAAAATCAACAATGAGATATATGCCCGAATAAAGAAAGACGCTCCGGGCGACAGAATTAAAAACATATCTTTTAATGGAGATATCGATAATGAATATTATGTCATATATAGACCGTACTGGATTACAAAATATTCATATGACGATACGGCATATTTGAACATCTGTGACGGAAATAATGCCGCAAGCCATATAGGAAATACACCGATAGATAAAAACCAGAAACTTAAATTTAAAAAGATGTTTTTGCCGTTCAAGATTTCTCTTGGCGTAATGATTATATTTGCAATCATCGCAGGTATCCTTGGGGAACCGGCAGAAGGAGCGGATGTTACGCAATCTTCCTATAGCCTCTTTATAGGGTTAAGTTCTTTGTCTTTTGTTGTGGCGGGTATTTTTGGAATTGTTGGAATGATAAGACGAAACGGAGCTTTAAATAAAAGTAAAGATATTGTTGTTAAACAAGCATCTAATTACTTAAATAATTCAAAAACTATATTTGACAGGAAATCAGCTATAACAGATCCAGTAGATTAATAATTAGGAGGCGATAAATTTGGGATTAGTTAAAGCGGCGTTTGGCGCAGCGGGTGGCGTTCTGGCAGACCAGTGGAAAGAATTTTTCTATTGCGAATCAATAGACGTAAATATGCTGGTTGTTAAAGGGAAAAAGCGGGAGGATCCGCGTTCTTCTAACACAAAAGGGACTGACAATATTATTTCAGATGGTTCTATTGTAGCAGTTGCTGACGGGCAAGCTATGATGATTGTTGAACAGGGAAAAATTGTTGAGTTCTGTGCCGAGCCCGGAGAGTTTAAATATGATGCGTCAACCGAGCCGAGCATTTTCAACGGAAAATTGGGCGAAGGTATCAAAAAAACCTTTGCAAATATCGGAAAGCGTTTCGAGTTTGGAGGTCAGGCATCTAAGGATCAACGCGTATATTATTTTAACCTGAAAGAAATTGTAAGCAATAAATACGGCACACCTAATCCTATACCATTTAGGGTTATAGATAAAAATATCGGGCTTGACGTTGATATTGCAATTCGCTGTAACGGTGAATATTCGTATAAACTTACTGATCCACTTCTATTCTATACAAATGTTTGCGGTAATGTTGATTTCGCGTATCATCGTGATCAGATTGACGGTATGCTTAAATCTGAATTGCTGACAGCACTCCAGCCTGCTTTTGCTAAAATCAGCAATATGGGTGTGCGTTATAGCTCGCTGCCCGGACATACTTTAGAACTCGCGGATGCTTTGAACGAAATACTCTCTAAAAAATGGGCAGAGTCACGTGGTTTAGCGATCTCATCTTTTGGAGTAAACTCTGTAACTGCTCCACCGGAAGATGAAAACATGATTAAGGAACTACAGCGTACTGCAGTAATGCGAAATGCTGGCATGGCAGGTGCAACTATTGTTACAGCACAAGCCGATGCGATGAAAACGGCGGCAGGAAATCCGAACGGTGCAATGATGGGCTTTGTTGGTATGAACGCAGCCATGAATACAGGTTCAAATGCAGGAGCTTTCTTCGATATTGATGAGCAAAACAAGATGCAGTCCGCACAAGCAGCACCGCAATCCGACGGCTGGAAGTGTGAATGCGGCGAATTAAGCAAAGGTAAATTTTGTAATGAGTGCGGAAAACCCCGGCCAATTGTTGAAAGATGGAAATGTGAATGTGGTGAAGTAAACAAAGGCAAATTCTGTATCGAATGCGGCCAACCAAAACCCACTGACAACAGTTGGAAATGCGAATGTGGTGAAGTGAACAAAGGCAAATTTTGTAATGAATGTGGCAAGCCAAAACCTTAGAAAAAACACTGGCGACGGAAAAAACACTGTGGGGACGCGACTTTTTGTATCGATTAGAAAGATTCATTCATATAATTAAGAACTGTCATTTACATAATATATATAAATCAAAGGACATTTTATTTGATAAGTATTACCGAAGTATTTTAGATAGTTGGTTAAATTATATATTTTTCTAGTTGATAATTGTGGGTCAATTGAGATCATAATGCCTAAAGATAAGATATAGAAAAGTATTTTGAAAGGGTTTTAATTGATGAAAGTAGTTTTGAGTAGAAAAGGATTTGATTCTAGTTATGGTGGATATCCAAGCCCGGGGGAAAACACGGGGGACGGGACGAGACCAGTGAAAAAGTCTTAATTATTAGTCTGCATAGGTAACTATTATATTTAAAAATAAGAAAGTGTTACTTTGTTGTTATTGAGTGCATTCAAAGAATCTTGCTTTTAGATACGAAATATTAGAACTCAGCGGTTACAAGACTCAACACTGGATGAAATCATAACAGAAATAGTAACACAATGTGTAGATAAAGGTATCGTTAAGGGAAAAAGCGTAAGTATTGATGCTACTCATATAGAAGCGAATACCATTAAGAAAACACCAGAACGATTAATGAAACATCTGGCTAGAAAGATAATTAGTGCTTAT
>NZ_WHNX01000065.1 GCF_009362815.1 Alkalibaculum sporogenes
TAAAAATCTAGATTTTGACGTAGAAGAGGAAAAAATATTATCCACTAATTCGAAAGAAATCAATATTAACTTAAAAGAAATAAATAAATTAGTAGAAGATAATATAATTAAAATGTTAGAAGCAAGTGGAATGAATAAAACGGAGATAGCGAAAAGTCTTGGAATAAGTAGAACTGCATTGTGGAAAAAAAATACGAACTAAAAAAAAGTGTTAACTAAAAGAAACACCATGTTTAGAAATATAAACATGGTGTTTTATAGGTGCTGCAACATGGGCGCAATCTTAAGGGTTATATTCTATTAATTTGAATGTAACATAATTTTGTATATTTTATCAGTGTTATTAACCCCAAAAAAGGTTGTTCTATAATAAATCTACCTAAAAAAAAAGTGATAACAATTTTGCTACGTCATACTTATTAAAAGCTTCTTTTCTGAATAAAAAATATATACTACAATATTAATATAAATTGTAATATTACCTATAATTTAAATTTGTACAAGATGAACGGAGGGGTTTTATGAGTCAAGTAGCTATCAAAAAAGAAAGTATATCTATCAAAAAAGAAAGTAATGGATTGTACTATGTGTGGGTGGTAATTTCGATATTATTGATGTTTGGTTTTGGGAGAGTTATACCACCTTTTGCTGGTATAAATGAAATCGGTGTCAGTATACTGGGAATTTTCGCTGGGGTATTATTAATGACTATTGCTACAGATCAAGTATTTTGGCCTGCACTAATGGGTATGTTTGCCATGATAATTAGTGGTTTTACAGACGCAACGTCGCTATTATCATTATGGCTTGGTAATCCAATTATACAACAAATTATTTGGGTAATGGCATTAACAGGTGTAGTAACAGAATCAGGAGCTGTAAATGTTTTAGCAAGGAAGATGCTTTCAATCAAAGCAATAAAAGGACGTCCTATGGTCTTTACAGTTGCATTATTTTTTACAGTTATGATATGCACCGTATTGGTGAGTAGTCCAACAGCTATGATACTACTTTGGTATCCAATCTTAGATGGGATATGTGATTCATGTGGAATTAAGAAAGATAGTAATTTAAAAAGAGAGTTATTACTAGGTGTTTATATTGCTGCCATGGGTGCATTTATACTTCCCTTTAAAGGTGTTCATTTATCAGCAATAGCAGTTGCAGCAGGTATATTAGAAGGATATGGATTAACCTTTGATAGTGGAGCTTACTTTACAGTAGCTACATTAATAGTTGTCTTATTTGTTTTAGTTTACTGTATGTTCATAAAATATGTTTGGAAAACAGACTTAACACCTTTACAATGTTTTGATGCTGATAAACTTGGATTTACAAAAGAAGATCTAACAATGAACACTCGTCAAAAAATACTTTTAGGGTCATTAGTTTTTGGGATAGTTTTTTTAATGGGTAGTTTTATATTACCAGCAGATTCAGCTATTTTTGCTCTTTATAGTAAAGTTGGATCAACATGGATATGGATTTTCATTTTTGCCTTTTTATGTATTTTCAAAGTAGGTGGAAAACCTTTCGTAGATGGTGTAAAAATCCTTCAGACAAAAACTATGTGGCAAATAGTTGCCTTAGCAGGTTGCTTTATGATTTTAGGTAGTGCAATTGCTTCTGATGAATACGGAATTAAGGACGCAATATCAAATGTTTTGACACCATTAGTAGGTAATTCAAGTTGGGTTTTTCTAGTCATAATGTGTGTTGTAATAGCTACCGTGTTCACAAACTTTACAAACGGTATGCCTGTAACTTTTACATTACTTTCAGTATGTATACCTTTTGCGGCAACTTTAGAATTAGCAGGTAAAGTAAATGCTTCTGTTTTATCAGTAGCAATTATTATGTCGGGAATGTGTGCTTTTATGACCTATGGTTCAATTGTATATGCGTCGCTATTATTAGGTCGAGAAGAAATAACAACAAAGTTCATGTGGACCAAAGGCGTTACTACAAACTTTATATACATTGTAGTGGCATGTGTATCATGTATCTTATTTGGCTACATACTATAAATTCTATAAGGAGAAAGACAACATGAATAATAAAACAATAACATTGCCAGAAGAAAATATCGATATATATGACGAATGTGACATATTAGTAGTTGGAGGTGGTGCTGCAGGTCATTCTGCAGCAATTGCCGCAGCCAGAGCAGGAGCAAAAAATATTGTGATTATAGAACGCTATGGTTATATGGGAGGTGATGCTACCGGAGGATATGTTATCATGGTTCCAAACCTTTCATGGTATGACAAGTCATTTGTTAGAGGGATACAGGAAGAATGGTTTACAAGGCTTAGTAAAATTCCAGGAGCTGTAAAAGCTCCGTCTTTAGACGATATTGGTAGTACTGATCCTACTTTGATTTATGCATGGTCTGCTTTTCATGATTGTGTAAGCAGAGGAGGATTCGGTGGTAGCAAACCTTCCTGCTTAGTTAGGGCAGTTTATTTTGAGCCAAATCAATTAAAAATTGAAATGGATAAAATGCTTCTTGAACATAAAGATGTAATCAGAGTACAATATCACAGCTGGGGTACTAAGCCAATTATGGAGGGAAATGAAATTCAAGGAGTTGTTTTTGAGAGTAAAGAAGGTAGAAAAGCTATTCTTGCTAAAACAGTAATTGATGCTACTGGTGATGGTGATATATTTGCTCAGGCTGAAGCTCCACATTCAACACTTTTTGATCAAGAAACTCGCGCAGGTACTACAGCCTTAGTATGGCGTATAGGAGGAATAGACTGGGCACAATTCCATGAATGGAAACAATCACATCCAGAACAAATGCTGGCATTAAGAGATACATTACATAGAGTAGCAGGATTTCGTTCTTTAGCTCTTCCTAGTAATCAGAATGATATATGTTGGATTAACAATTGGCATTCAGATCGTAATTGTACGTTGATTAAAGATCAGACTGAAACTGAAATGAATACACGAAATACAATGCGTGATGTAATCGAATATCTTAGAGAAGTTGTTCCAGTAGCGTTTAAAAATGCATATTTGTATGATATAGCACCACAATTAGGCACTAGATGTAGCCGACGTTTGATTGGAGAATATGTAATGTCAACAAAAGATTTTGCATATGCGAATCAATTTGAAGATGTCATAGCGTGGCATTCTACAATATGTCAGATTAATGACTGTGCACCAGTAGAAATACCATATAGAAGTATTCTCCCTCAGAAAATTGAAAATTTACTTTGTCCTGGACGTCATATGTCTGCTGATGCTGTTGCGATTGATTGGCTAAACCTAATACCACAGTGTATAGGTACAGGTCAGGCTGCAGGTGTTGCTGCTGCTGTTGCAATACAAGATGGAGTAAGTGTACGTAATATTGACATTAGAAAAGTACAAGATATATTAGTCGATCAGGATGTACCACTTCCAAGAAATGAAAAATTTGAAAAGAAAGATCCATCATATCGCCGATGTGTTGAAGAACATAACTATGGTTTGTATACAGATGCTGCTATAAAGGCGAAAGAAGAAGCTGATTATATAGAAAAATTTAGACAAGATCAAGTAAAAAAAACCAATAAGAACTTATAGGGTTTATGTATCTATATGTTATACTAAATTTATATAATTGATAAAATCTGTAAGATGTTGAAAGGAAAATCATATGACTCCTACACAAATCAAGTATTTTGAAGCAACGTATGCTAAAGGAAATATTGCCGCTACAGCAAAAGAGTTATACGTTTCCCGACCTGTGATCTCAAGAAGCATTAAAGAATTAGAAGAAGAGTTTGGATGCTTACTCTTTATTCGTTCACCAAAAGGCGTTGAGCCAACACGTGAAGGTCATATCTTACATCAATTATTTTTAGAATTAGATTATAGTTACCAGACTGCATTACGTAAGATTAGAGATGAATCATCAAAAGAAACTGAACAGAAAATTCGAATTGCAATAACTCCTACTAATGGTTATGAAATTTATGAATCATATTGTAGGGAGTTCTATCAACAATACCCAAGTTTTAAACTGGAAATAATTGAACGTCCGGCGAATGAAATTTTAGAATTGATTTTAAACAATGCTGTAGATGTTGCATTTACACCTGGAAGACTGTATGAATTTTCTGTGTTAGGTCATATGGATTTGTTTGATAGTATTATGTCGATTGGCGTATCTGTTAATAATCCACTAGCGTCAAAAAAAACAGTTGGTATATTAGATTTGTTAGATAAACCTTTGGGGATTTTGGATGCACCATTACCGGGTAAAAAACGTATAGATACTTGCTTTACATCAATAGGACGTAAGCCAGATGTTGTAGTACAAACATCTCTACAAGAATTACTTTATCGAATGACACAGGAAAATTATATTATCACAATTCTTCCGAATAATTTAATGAAAAATTGGAATGATGTTGCAATTATTCCAATAGACTTTTTTGAATCCTACACTCATAAAATGTATTGGAATAAAGCAATGGTACATAATTTTGCATTCGATATTTTTTACGAATTTATGAAAAACAAATGTAATTCTATAATAGAAAAATAATTCAGTATAAAATATCAAGATCATTTGACAAGGTTATACTAAATAATAATAGAATTTAACAGATTAATTTTAAAAAAATGATATCTATATAAATAGAATCAACTTTTGTATATTGAAAAGGTTAGTCTTGAATACATTTTACGGTTAGACTTTGTCAATTGAATTATTTTTATTAAGAGGTTTATTAATTGAATATAAATATATTAATAAAAATGATTATATGTTCTGTTGGGGATGAAGATATGGATAATACTATTGGAATAATTGCACAAAGTATAGAAATAAAAAATATGATTGTAGATAGATTCTCTGAAGAAGTAAAAAAAGGTCACATTATTATAGACTTACTCGACGAAGATAAGATAGAGCAACAAGGGAAAATCTTAGAAAAAAAAGGCGCGAAGGCTATTATTGCTAGGAGCGGCGGTTATATTCATACAATTGGTACTGTAGATGTTCCTACCATAAACCTAGAGATGACAACAATAGATATATTAAGGGCTATAAAAAAAGCAAAATCATATAACAAACATATTGTTTTGGTATTATCTGATGTAGATTATTTTGATTACGAAGAATGGAAAGATATAATAAGCCCTAGTATGACCTTAGAAAGGTTTAATCATAAAAAACAAATATGTGATAAAGTGAAAAAATATCTCCCTAAAAAAGATGAAGTTGTTATTGTTGGTGGGGGTATTCCCTGTAGATATGCAGAAAATTTTAACATTGATAGTGTATTTATAACTGCTTCTAAAGAGTCCATAAGAGAAGGCGTTAAATATGCAAAACAGTTGTTAAGTGATTTGCACACACAAAAATATAATAAAGAAATACTAAAGAATACTCTAGATGTAGTTCACGATTCAGTAATTGCTACAGATAATACTGGCAAAGTAATATTATTCAATAAAAAAGCCCAAGAGATATTTCACAAGAACGACGATATACTTGGAAATGATTTAAATAGAGTTTTTCCAGAGTTAAATTTTATATTTCAGGTAAATGAAAAAAAACCTTTAATTAAAAATAAAATCGTTAATATTAAGGAGCATACCATTACTGCCAATGTATCAATAATAAACGTTGAAAATATAAATGAAGGTTATTTATGCACATTTCAAGATATAACCAAACTACAAGAATTAGAAAAGAAAATCAGGGTAAAGTTAAACAAAAAAGGATTAATGGCAAAATACAAGTTCGAGGATATTATAGCACAGTCACCTGTAATGAGTTTAACGATAGAAAAAGCAAAAAAGATTGCAATACACGATAATACCACAATGATTTACGGCGAAAGCGGTACAGGCAAGGAAATGTTTGCACAAAGCATTCATAATATGAGTGAAAGAAAACATTTTCCATTTGTTGCAATTAACTGTGCTGCGTTAACAGAATCCCTTTTAGAAAGCGAACTCTTTGGCTATGAG
>NZ_WHNX01000066.1 GCF_009362815.1 Alkalibaculum sporogenes
AGCTATTGAGAAGTTTGTTTTTTCGGCTTCTCAGTACATATCTATTTTTGCTTAAGAAAGATACATTCTTTCCTAGGACACAGAAATAATTACATTCTCTGTTTTATAGCTAATCGTGTCTTATTCCTGAAGACGACTAGGGGACACTTCAATGTGTCCCCTAGATATAATCTATATATTCCTCATCATCTTCTGCCACTTTTTCATACCAAGTCTCTTCTCCATATACATTACCACACATTTTTTCAGCTTGTCGCATGACGACTTTAAGCGCTTCTAATGCTTGATCTGGTGGATAATCGTACTTCTTTAGTAGTCTTTTTATAATCTTCCTCATACTAGCTTGAGCGCTTTTTCTGATGCTCCAGTCTATGGTGATGTTATTTCTGATTGCTAGGGTTAATTCGTGAGCAATCTTCTTAAGGGTTTCATCTTCCATGAACTCTCTTACAATATCATCTGCAGTTAAGGCGTCATAGAAGGCAATTTCATCTTCATTCATACCGAGGTTGGCTTCTTGTTCCTTCATCTTCTTAATTTCATGAGCCATTTTAATCAGCTCTTCAATGACTTCTGCATTAGTGATCGCTTGGTTTCGGTATTTGTTAAGGGCTTTCTTCAGCTTTTCAGAAAATTTTTCGGACTTTACTAGATTTCTCTTTTCCATTGCTTTGATGTTGCCTTCAAGCAACTTTTTGAGCATCTCTACTGCTAGATTCTTTTGCTTCATCGCTCTGACTTCATGTAAAAAATCTTCGGATAGAATAGAGATTTCTGGACGCTTGATACCCATTGCCTCAAATACATCAATTACATCTTCTGATATGATAGAACGTTCTAACATCTGATGAAGCCTGGCTTCTACTTCTCTTTTAGAAAGAGCTATTTGTTCTTTTTCTTTCAATTTGACCAAGCTGGCTTTCACCGCTTTAAAATAACTTATTTCTAAAGCTTTTGATTTCCCAATATCTGTTGCAGCGCACAAGGAATGAGATTTTGCCAGTTCTATAGCAAGCTTTTTAAATTCCTTTTGATCCTTTTCAGGTCTACCAAAAATAAAATCCATTCCGCCAACTATGGCTCTGATTCTCTCTACTTGCGATGTCCCCATATACTTTGAATAGTCAAATCCGTGCATCATATCTTTTAGTATTTCTAACTTTTCAAGCATTATTGCTATGGCTACATTTGCATCAATTCCTGTATTCTTTCGATCACTATTTGTATATTGATTTAATGCACTTTTTAGGCTCTCAAGTATCCCAAGATAATCAACGACAACCCCACCAGACTTTTCTTTAAACACACGATTAACCCTTGCAATAGCCTGCATCAAGTTATGTCCTTTCATTGGCTTATCAATGTACATAGTATGAAGAGAAGGTACATCAAATCCAGTAAGCCACATATCCCGTACAATAACAATCTTAAGCTCATCACTATTGTCTTTCATTCTTTTTGCCAAAGTATCTCTGCGTTGTTTCCCTCCTACATGTTGTTGGAGTTTTTCATTATCCGCCGCACTTCCAGTCATAACGACTTTCACTTTACCACTATTCATATCATCACTATGCCAATCAGGTCTAATTTGAACTATTGCATCATATAGCTCTGCACAGATACGTCTGCTCATACAAACTACCATAGCTTTCCCATCAATGGTCTTAGATTTTTCTTCGTAGTGATTGATAATATCCTCTGCCAATTTTTTAATTCTATTTGGCGACCCTACAACTGCTTCAAGTCGAGTCCATTTGGTTCTGTTTTTATCTCTTTCGTTATCTTCTTGGCCTTCAGTAATTTCTTCAAACTCATCATCAATTTTAATCAGTTCTTCATTATCCGCATCAAGCTTGATAATTCTATTTTCATAATAAATTCTTACGGTTGCTTCATCTTCAACGGCTCTTGTCATGTCATAGGTATCGATACAATGTCCAAATACTGCTGTCGTCGATCGATCCTCTAGGTCAATAGGCGTACCAGTAAATCCGATAAAGGAAGCGTTAGGCAGGGCATCTCTCAAATATTTGGCGTAGCCGTATTTGACTTCACCTGTTTTCATATCTGCTTTTGCATCTAGACCGTATTGACTTCTGTGGGCCTCATCTGCAATAATAATGACATTCTTACGATCAGTAAGTACAGGCATTTCTCCATCTTCTGGCTTGAACTTTTGAATCGTGGTAAATATAATTCCACCAGATTCTCTATCATTTAACAAATCATATAGACCATTGATCTCTACGGAGTCACTTGCTGATTGCCCAGTCTTTTGATGATCCTTTAGTTTTCTAATATTAGCTTGTTTAGGAGTTTGTCTTAATATATCTTGAGACTTCGCAAATGTTGAGAATAATTGGTCGTCTAAATCGTTTCTATCTGTTATAACAACAATGGTTGGATTGTTAAACTCTCTTACTAAACTCGCTGTATAGAAAACCATGGAGTAACTTTTTCCAGACCCTTGCGTATGCCAGACAATACCGATTTTTCTGTCTCCATCTTCTTTGGTTGCTTCTTTGGTTTTTTCAACTGCCTTTTTAACAGCAAAGTACTGGTGATAAGCAGCAAGTATCTTAATGATAGACTTTTTATCTCCTAATTTTAACCCATTTTCGTCTTTATCTTCTTCCCTTGATTCTTGGAATAAAATGAAGTTTTCAATAATATCCAGCACTCTTTCTTTTGCTAACATACCGTTAAAAAGCACTTCATATTGTGGCTTTGAAAGTAGCTCAATATCTATTCCATCTACTGTTCTCCAGTTCATAAACCGTTCTTCATTGGATGTAATGGTTCCAGCCTTGGCATTAATTCCATCAGACAGAATACAAAACGCATTGTACTTGAAAAATGATGGAATGTCCTTCTTATAAGTTTGAATTTGGTTATAGGCACTTTCAATCCCTACATTTTCATCACTGGCAGATTTTAGCTCAACTAAGACTAACGGAATACCATTAATGAAGATAATTAGATCGGGTCTTCGCTCTTCATTTTCTATGATGGTAAATTGGTTTACTACTAAAAATTCATTGTTCTTCATTTGATTAAAGTCAATGATAAAAGCTCTTTTTGTTCTAACATGCCCCTTCTCTTTAAATGAAACTTCAATGCCTTCTATTAATAATTTATGAAAATATCGATTGTTTTCTTCGAGCATAGGGCTGTTGTATGTAATGATTTGGCGATAGGCATCTTCTAGTGCTTCATGTGGTAAATTCCTATTAATCTTAAAAAGAGCATCTTTCACCCGTGATTCAAGTATGACCTCACGATAATCATTTCGCTCCTCTGCGTCACCACCTAATGAAATATCCGGTCCAAAGGCATATTCATAGCCTAAGTCTTGTAATATTTCAATCGCTGCTTCTTCCAGTAAATCTCCGTAAAGTGTTCATTGAAGCTAGTCATTTCGATTCCCCCTGGTCTTTAAACTCTTAACCTGATTTTCAACAGATTCAATGGTTGAAATGAAATGTTCCTCTACAGATGAAAGACCATTGATCTCTTGGTGATGATACTTCTCGTATTCAAGCTGCGCTTTGTCTATTGCCATGCCATGACTTATTTTACCTGCATTACTTAGAACTTCATTGTCTGTAATTCTTAGGAAGTCATCTAATTTTTGTATCCAGTCAGCCATATACATAGGCTTTTTTCGTAATGCTTGTAGCTCAGCAAATTCTAAATACGCTGTTACAATTCTATTCAAAAGATTCAGTTCGTCTTCATGTAAATAATTCTTTGCAACCGTAACTTCTGCTTTTGTAGGTTTCTTTCCCTTAAAGCTTCTCATACCAAGATAAGGTTTACCAGCGTCGACTCTAGCGTAGATTAACTCAGCGGCAGTATGGCCATGCGCTGCCCAATGCATTTTGTTTTGTATGGTTTTAAAAAAAGTAATGGAAGTTTCCGTACTTGGTGAATAATCTATACTGGTTGCATAGATATCTAGAACCTTTCTCCAGAATACTTTCTCAGAAGACCGGATATCACGAATGCGCTCAAGCAATTCATCAAAGTAATTGCCACCACCGGCATTTTTTAAAAGGTCATCATTCATGGTAAAACCTTTTATGATATACTCTTTTAACCGCTCTGTAGCCCATATCCGAAATTGGGTACCTCGATGAGATTTCACACGATAACCAACAGAGATTATTACATCAAGGTTATAATACCTAACATCATAATTTTTCCCGTCTGAAGCAGTTGTTGCAAAAGTTGCAACAACTGAATTTATATCAAGTTCACCTTCTTTAAAGATATTATTGATGTGCCTTGAAATTACTGATTTATCACGTTGAAATAGCTCACAAAGCTGTGCTTGACTTAACCAAACTGTATCCTCAACCATGGTTACTTCTATCTTTGTTTGTCCATCTTCTGTTTGAAACATCAACATTTCAGATTTATTCACACTGCACCTCCTACTTACTTTTTTTATGCCTGCCTTTGGCGCATATGAGTTAAACTAGTTCGAGCTGATAATCTTTTCTTTAAGCTTGGTTTTCGCAGTCCAAATTTCATGATACTTCACCTTGTGTATCGGGTGGTACTCTGATTTCTCCTGACATGAGTTTGGGGAGGAGGGTATCTCTTAATAGTGATAATTTCTCATTCTCTTTTTCAATAACATTTAATTTTCTTAGAATATTGAATATCATGTCTTGAAATTTCATCTGTATATTAACACTTGGTTTAACAATACTGACTTTCCTTAGTTCTTCTTCAAATCCAATATTCCCTGTAGTAGCCATTATATTTTTTCTCCATTGTTTTACCTGCGCCTTCAGGCAGGCAGGTTAATAATTATGATCATCAAATACTTCAAAAATTTCTACTTCAAATCCTTCTTGTTCAGGTTCGCTATTTACCCAATCAGGTAATACCTCGTAGTAATGAGCTAACGCCTCAACTGTCTTGTGTAAAACAGCTTCATGTTGTACTTTTTCCATTAGTTCAACAATAATTTTGTAAGTATCCATATAAGGATTTTGATCAACAACATCTAACGCTTCTTTGAATCTGGATACCAACTTCGCCTTTTCGATATCTCGCTCTATGGTATTCATCTCTTCTTTGTCATAAACAGGCACTTCTATTATATCGTTGGTTTCGCCAATCTCAAACTGTTGTTCATGCTTCATTATGACTGGCTTCAGATCTTTTTTTAGTTTCTCTTTTTGGATTTCCAGCTTTTCTATTTCAGATAATTCTCTATTAAAATAGGTGCTTGCTACTCCAAATAATTCTTCAAGTATAGGGAGATATTTTTTAGGAATTTTTTGTCTTCTCTTTATCCACATATTAATATTCTGTTTCTTTATGCCTAATTTCTCTGCTAGTTCTACATGTTGTATGTTATATAGACTCAGAATATATTCCAATCCTATCAAGTATTTCACCTTATTTCTAGAATATTTACTTTGTTAATTTTCATCTTATCGCATATTATTGTCTTAGTCAATTAAAATAGTTGATTTTTCTATTCTAGTATGATAATAAGAGTCTTGCAGGATGTTATCAATAACCGATTAGGTTTTAACAGTAAGACAATTTAATTCCTTACAAATTAAAAAACTCATCATAATTGTTTATGGTAATTTAAAAGTGGTCCAGTAATTCGATTAATATTAATTGAATTATGGTCCACTATTTTATTATAATCTTTCATATCTGAGGATATGGG
>NZ_WHNX01000067.1 GCF_009362815.1 Alkalibaculum sporogenes
AAGTAACATGCCTATGATCCTAATAATAGGAGGAGTCCTACTAGCCTTAGGGGTACTAGTATTCGTGTTATACAACAAAAAGAAACAACAAAGTTAATTTAAAACAAATTTACTAAACTAAAAACGGCGTCCTATAGGCGCTGTTTTTGGATATTCCCAAAGCAATAAGGACGGTTTGAGACCAGTGAAAAGCTAGCTTTTCACTGGTCTCGGACGGTTCCTAATGCTTGTCAATAACTACTACACATTATCAAAAATTAGTCTGATACTATTATAGAAGGTTTATCCCCAAAGGATCAGATATTAGTAAATTTTATAATGGGCTCAAATGCCTAATTTAGTGTTTGTCCCATATAAATTGATGTGATATAATATAATTTGTAAGTTTGCTAATAAAAATGCTTGCATTGTATTTAAGGGAAAGTTCTTGTATTATTTTAAAGAGCAAATATTATAAAATTTTTTAACGATCTGATAATAAGAATACTTTCATTGATTATGTACAGGCAATTAATGAAGGGCTGACCGGATAACCGGAGGCACGAATAAATGTATCAAGTTAGTTTATTGTTAACGAATCAGTTAACGATGATGACGGGTACGATTATTTGTGCCTTTTTTGTTTGTCAAGAAGAGCGTTCTGGATGCGTTATATATCTGCTTGTCATATTAAGCGTAGCTTTTGCGGAGTGTCACGGTGTCCCGTTGATCGCGGAAATATCGTGTAGTTAAAAATGGAGATCTTTCAACTACACGATATTTCACTCAGGATGAAAAAAAGAAAAGTAGCACTTTCCTACTAAGTACCAAAGTAAAATTTTGATGCTAGTTTGCTTATGAAGAGATGATACTGTTATTACTAAGATGTAACTTGTGATATTTATGTTCTCACAATATAAATAGGATAATAAATGCTCTAGCTAATATTTGTTTAGTAAATAGAGTAAAAAAAGGAGTGTATACAGCAATGAAAAGAAGAAAAAGAATTGTAAGTTTTCTGTTAGCTATTATTATGATCCTAAGTTGTTTCCAACCTGTTTTCGCTAATCACGGTGATGATATTACCGTCAAGGTAAGAGTTGAACTGATGGACTCAACGATAGTTCCCCTCACAGAGGTAACTTTACCGTCATCAAATAAATCCTTTGAAGAATACGGTATAAGTGGACAAGCTGACCCTGGATTTAACACTCCAGTTCATGCTATGGCACAGTATTTAATGGATGAATGGGGGACTACACCTTCAGAGATGAGTTCTCTGTTAGAGATACAGTATTCCAATTTTTCAAAAATATGTGGAATGTATGCTGACGGATCAGACTCTATAGATGCCAGCCGTTTTTGGATGTTTATGGTAAATGATAGATATCCTGCTCCAGAAGGAAGCGAATATGGCTACAGTATGACAGAGTGTCCTTTGAAAAATGGAGATGTGATCACGCTTTATGCAATGAAATATCCAGGAACAAATTACTATGCGTATTTTCAAAATCAAAAACTTACAGCAGAACAAGGGGAAGCAGTAAATGTGACACTTCTTGGAAAGAGTACAATGGGTGTAGATGATAGCGTTCCCTTATCTGGAGCAACTCTAATTTCTTCTAAGAATGGTGAATCTGCAACCATTGAAACAAATATTGTCACTAATAGTGAGGGCAGAGCCACTATTAGTTTTAATTCTCCTGGTACATATACAATCAGTGCAAAGAGAAATGATATCTCTAGATCTTACGCACAAGTAATCGTTACTGAATCTGAGGATGACTCGGATCTAGCCATTGTCGCTTCTGATAAGGCAGCATTAAATGTAGTTGCAGAAACAGCTTCAAATCTTACCCTTCCAACCGTAGGAGCAAGTGGAAAGACAATCATTACATGGACGAGCAGTGATTCTGTTGTTACGAGTGATGGGAGGGTAACGAGGGGAGCAGTAGATAAACAAGTGACTCTTACAGCTACCATTGAAAAAGGTTTACAAAAAGATACAAGATCTTTTCCTGTCACGGTAAAAGCTTATACTGAAAATGAAATAAATGATGCCATTCTATCCATAAAGACGGCCATTAGTAGCAGTACTGTTACGGCAAAAGAAGGGAAAGATACAAACCTAACTGCCATACTGCAGGAAAGAGCTAATAATGTAGTACTAGGTAGTACGGTGGCCTTGACAGAGGTTTCGAATCAACCACAAGTTTCTATAGATGGAGACATTACTTATGGGTCCACGGCATCCCGAAATAAAGAAGTGACGTTCTCTATTTCTCTTCTAGGAAAAAGCGATACGGGCACTGTCAAAGTGACAATACCAGCCCATATCCTAACTGCACAAGAAACAGTCGATAATGATACAGCAAAACTTACCTGGACAAAAATTAAAGGGAGTAATACTGATCAAGATCATGTCACTACTAATGTATCCTTGCCGAGAACCGGTGATTCCTATGCTACTGATATATCATGGGAGTCATCTAATACAAGTGTAATTAGTAATACCGGATCTGTAACACGACCAAAGCGTAACGAACCTGATGAAATTGTGACATTAACTGCTACAGTTTCACCTGGACCTTATATGGAAATGTATGGTTATCCAGGAGAAGCACAGAGTAGAACTACGAGTCTTACACTTACAGTTAAGTCTTTTTCACAAGCTGAATACGATGCTGCAGTGAATGATGTAGCCATTGTGAAAAATTACATACAAAACACCAACAAAATAAAGGACATAGATACAGGGGAGTTGGCAGACCTATCAAAGATTGACTACGATCTTCAACTCACAAGTAATAATTCCAATCAAACGGGAGTATCAAATGTAAATGTAGAATGGTCCTCGACTAATCCTGCTATTACTGTAAATACTCTCCGTGGTAAAGTCACTAGACCAGAGGTAAAGAGTGAAAGTGCAACAGGAAAGCTGATTGCGACTATATCAAAAGCTGGTTATACGGATACCCTCCAATTAGATACGGTAGTATTACCAGTCACCCAGTCTGAAATAGATGATGAAAATGCGTATATTGAGAAGATAGCAGAAGATCTTTCTTTTAACACCATCAAAGATAAGAATACTGATCCAAACTATATTACTACTAATCTCCAGATGGTTTACCGAGGATATGTTGATGGCAATGGAAGTTGTACCTATGCTACATCTAATAGTGGGGAAAAGGGGATATCCATCGAATGGGCAAGTAGCAATTCGAATATAATCGCTACTTATGGTTCTGTTAAGCGACCAACGACCACCAGTGAACGGGTTACCATGACTGCGACTCTATCATCAATACTACTCAAGGGAGTAAAGGGTGTCAACAGCGTACCTGTAGAGATACCTGTAACTGTGATCCCACCTACACCAAAGCTTAGGAATATTACTTTATCTTCTAGTACCTTAGAATTTAATCCTGATGTAACAAGTTATACAGTACAAGTACCTATGGACGAAAAGCAAATAACGATTCATTTTGATAAGATGGATCCTTTGGCTAATGTTGTAGTATCTGGCATAAATCCTGATGAAAATGGGGATTACATTGCTAAAGTAGGGGATAAAGTAAACATAACATCTACCCTAGGAAGTGAAAGTATCGAGTATCATTTAGATTTTGTTAAAACACCAGAAATTTATACAATTACTCTAGATGCTGGATATGGTGGAACTGTATCGCCTGAAGGGAATATTTCTGTGACTGAAGGTGAAAACGTTGAGGTATTATATACACCGGATTTTGGATATAGGATTGATAAAATTTATCTTGATGGTAATGAAATTAAACATAGTAATGGAAAATATATAATTATGAATGTGACTTCTAATCACAAGCTGAGTGCCACGTTTATAGACAAAGATACACTTCCTATAATTAATAAGGTGAGAGAAAGTATTACAAAAACGACTAAATATATTCAGGATAGTGGTTATATTTCTGACTGGGTCGTTGTAGGTTTAGCAAACGCTGAGGGGAAAATCCCTACCAACTACTTAAAAAACCTATCTAACGAGATAATGGATTATTTTAAAGATACTGTTAACACCAAAGCTGAAAAGGTAACAGATCATGAAAGACAGATTTTGTCTGTAGTGGCAGCAGGGGGAAATCCTACCTCTATAGGAGGGCAAAACTTAGTTGAGAGGGTCTATAACTTTTATATAGATGATTACAACAGGGACATTACTTTCCAAGGAATCAACGGCGTCATTTATGGGTTAATCGCCATGGATACTAAGAATTATGAAATTCCCAAAAGCGCGAGATATAGCAGGGATTGGATGATAAACTACTTGTTAGAGAAACAAAATAGTGACGGAGGCTGGGACTTAAGTTCTTTAGGAACCAGTGATGTAGATATCACTGCAATGACCTTACAAGCGTTAGCTCCTTATCATGATAAAACAAAAGTAAAAGAAGCGGTAAATAAAGGGATAGATTGGCTTTCAAAAAAACAACAAACAGATGGAGGTTTTGGATCTTCAGAAACTGTCAATAGTGAAGCGGTATCACAAACCATTATTGCATTGTGTGCCAATGGTATAGATCCTACAGGAAAAGATTTCACCAAGGGTGGAAAAAATCTATTAGATGCCTTGTTAAACTTGCAAAATGAAAATGGATCTTTCAGTCATGTAAAAAATGATGGGAAAAACAATATTGCTACTGAGCAAGGTTATTTAGGGTTATTGGCATACGACAAATATGTAAAAGCAGGAGAAAAATATAATGAGGGAAAGACATCTGTATATTCATTCCTAGAAATAAGCTTTAGAGATTCAATACCACCAGTGATTACCACTAGTTTAAAAAATAAAACAGTGCAAACGTCTAGTTACAGCTTTACAGCTCATGCTTTAGATGATGTAGATGGAGCAGTTCCTGTAATAGTCAAGGGAAATGGTAAAGAAATTAAAGGTGATAACAACAACTATAGTGTCACACTAAAAGAAGGAAAAAATACAATCACCCTTAGTGCCGTAGATGAAAATGGCAATAAGGTAGAAAAAACCTACACAATTACCTACGAACCAAAAAAAGACCAAGATAACACAAATGACGGTAAGAAAGACGACGACAAAAAGAATGAAAACACCAGTACCGGTAAAAACACCAATACAAAGGTCAATACTGGTAAAAACACTAATACAAATACTGGTAGCACAAAGAATGAAACAACTTTATCGGGAAATAGAAGTACAGGTGGTACTAGCACAGGTGATAGCAGTACCGATAATGAAGAAGAAAGTACAGAAAGTGAAGCAATTCAAAACTTACGAAAAGAAAT
>NZ_WHNX01000068.1 GCF_009362815.1 Alkalibaculum sporogenes
TCGTATTTTCCATTGGCTTGTTTGCTATGCTTATTTTTATACAATACATTTTAATTCTTATTTTAGATGTTTTACTTGACTTTGCTTAGCTGGTCTACCCGGCTTAGGTGTTTTACGTAGTCGTTGGCGAACACAGTTCTCCCCTACGAGGTTAGGTGCTTTACGTGGTTGTCGGGCGAACTGTGTTCGTCCGGTATGTAGAGTATTGTGGGAATATACTATTCTATATAATGTTAAGGAATATATGTTATATTATACCATTTTGTTATAATTAATGTGAGATAAAGGATGCAAGAAATTTTTTCACTAATTTACGTAAGCATTGATATCTATTTTTTAAGTTGTTAATTTCTTTGCAAATCTTTTACTTTTTAGAATTCCATCTAATATAAATCTTAGTACAATAACAAACTTAAATACACTCATACCATCAAAATTCAAGCTAATTGATGAATATTTATTGATAAGCGTTACTATCAAAGCACTTATTACACTTATCAGCACAAATATATCCATTGTAATTATATACGGCTTTGTGATATATCTATTATCTTTTACTCCTTCATATAGATTAATAATCGAAAATCCTAGTAGAACAAAATAAAATGCAATAGTGGTAATAATAACGGGAATAGTCCTAGTTATATATAAAAATCCTATCAATAATATTAATGAAATAGTTATAATTCTTGCTCTTAACATTTTAACCTCCAAATTTTATACCTTGATGAATTTTTATCAGTATTTTGCAAATCCATGGAATTTATTAAGTTTTGTAAATTTCTTTTTGATCCTCTTTTCTCCTATTCTATATAATGTTAAGACTTTATGTTATATTATACCATTTTTTTATAATTACTGTAGCTAAATAATGAATATATCGACAAAAGGTATAACTAGTGTAACTCTTTTCTTTCGGTATGTTGTGAGTCTACCACATGACGGGCACACATAAAAACGCCTCCTCAATTCTTGTTTGAATTTGAGAGGCGTTTTAATAATGTTAACAATAAATCCAATCAGCATATTCTATAAGCAGAAATAAAATTGATATTCAGATTGTAAATGAAGCCCTGAAGAGTCCGGAACATGGAAGGATGATTTAATGCCAAATTTACTAGCAGGGATATATCCAAAGCGAGAGTAATACTCTGGGTGGGCGCTAGTGCAAGAGCTATATGCTCGTCGTAGTCACTTTCAAGTTCCTGTCTAATAGTTATATCCATATTAAAACTTCTTACCTTCTCTTGTTTTTTTCTTTGAGATATTTTCTAGCTTTTTTCATACCGCCAATACCGCTAAACATTTCATTCAACTTTGTAGTTTCAATTTGCTTTGAATTTAACCCCTCATATTTTGTTTCCTTCTTCAGTTTTCTAAAGCTTTCTAGCCTTTCAATAGAGAGAACTCCATCACATATGGCTTGCTGTATGGCGCAGCTTGGTTCGCTGGTATGAGTGCAGTCGTGAAATTTGCACGATTGCGATAACTCGTCAATATCGGAAAATGATTTTGATAAGTCAACACTACTTAGTCCTAACTCTCTCATCCCTGGTGTATCAATTACCATACCACCATTTTCTAAAATGAATAGCTCTCTCCTAGTCGTCGTATGCTTGCCCTTATCATCATTTCTGATTTCTTTCGTATCAAGAACATTTTCGCCAAGGAGACGATTAATCAAAGTAGATTTCCCAACACCTGATGAGCCGATAAATGCAACTGTTTCATTTTCTTTGATATATGATAGAATCTGGAGATAACCATCTGCTCTCATGTTTGTGGTAACTAAAACATCTACCCCAATGGCAACAGAGTTCACATCTAAAAGCCTTTGTTGTAAGTCTTCACACAAATCAGATTTTGTTAGTACAATAACTGGAACTGCGTTACTATCCCATGCTATGGAAAGATAACGCTCTAATCTCCTAAGATTAAAATCATTGTTGAGTGACATACAGATAAAGACGGTATCAATATTAGCTGCTACAATCTGCTCGTCATTTGATGTTCCTGCTGCTTTTCTGATAAATGCACTTTTTCTTGTTAAAACATGGTGAATAATGGCATTCCCATTTTTATTATGATCTCTGTCTAACATAACAAAATCACCAACCACAGGGTAATCTGATAAGGATTTTACATCAAATCTAAACTTCCCAGAAACCTCTGCTATTATCATGCCATTCTCACAGATGACTTTGTATATGTCCTTGGATTGGGAGATCACTCGCCCAATAGTAAGATCTGTATATAAAGTGGATTCAGTTATAAATCGCTGACTGCATCCTAATTTTAACATACTAATTTTATTCAATTTTTTATCCTCCTAATTTATATTGTATCTTATGGGAGGTTTATGCATTTATTATTTTGTATGCACCTCCCAGCTTATTACATTCTCAAATGTTTTATTGTTAAACATAATTCAACAGCTCCTTTCAAATATATAATATTGAGTAATATAAGAATATTACTTTACTATAATATTATTGCATTGGCATATAAGCAACCTTCCATGTATCGTCACTAACCTTGTTTAGATTAAACGAACTTGTATTTTCGTCAGCAAAAATGATTTCAATATAACACGATCCTTCTTCAAATTCTACAACGTTCGTACCGACAACCTCTGTTTTAAGTCGTTCCAACAAGTCTTTAGTGGCTTGGTTATTCGGTTCTGCCTCCTTAATAAAATCTTCTTTGGTTGGACATAACTGCCATTTACTATTGTCTATAAGTGCATATTGTGTCTCATATTCTTTTTTTTCTTCTGCTGTAAAGTATAATTTGCAAATAAGCATAGGGTCTAGCCCTTTCAAGAGATCGTCTGACGATTTTTTGGAAAATTCTTCATATAAACGTTTGTTATCGGAAGACAATTCTAGGATATTTATTGCGTCTATTTTTTGATTGGAAATGGTATTTGATGAAATATCTTTGCCGCACGCAGTTAATAATAACAATAGCAATACTACAAATATGTAGTTTGTTCGTTTAAAATTAATTATAATTCCTCCTTTAAATTTATTTTTATGGGTGCTTATTCTTTTTATCTAGTCTGACCCAAATATTTCTTATGAAATTTGCTATACTGATGCAATTTACATCACATTTTTCTACTAATACGAAATATGTTTACTTTTGCTACATGTTATTATCTTTTTTATTTTTCTCCATTTCTCTATATATTAGCTCTAAAAGAAATAAACCAGGACTTAATACACCTATCATTCCGAATAAATATATAAATATTTCAGCACCAAACATGCCTCCAATCATAAGACCTAAATATCCCGTAATGATTGATATGCTCGGTCTGATGAACAAAAACAACTTGAGCCATTACTATTGACTATATTATATTTATATTTAATCCCACTTGAAGAAAGTTTATTACGGACTTCATTAAACGTTTGTAAAGAGCATCCAACAAAAACTTCTTTTCTGTTCCAAATCATTATCATAAATTTCTCCCCTTTAATTAAAAGTATCCTACTATTACTCATCATATAAAGATTGTGAAATACCGTTTAAATAAAAGCTGTATCATACATATTTAAATATAGCGTCTCACTTTAATCATATACTTTATATACTCTTCTCCGAATTCTTCAATGCACCATCTTTCTTCTGAAAGAATGATCCAATGTGCTGATATTTGGAAAACTACTAATAGTGCTAGTAATATCAATGAGTTAGTTAGAAATACACAACCTAAGAAATAAATAAAATATGTAATATACATAGGATTGCGAGATATTCGATATAAGCCATTTATATTTATTCCATTCACTTTAGGTTTTGCATAATTTATCATAGACACAACATATAAAATAATTCCTGAACTATATATTATCAGACCTATGGTGAACCAATCAGAATCTGATCTGATTTTGAGAAATAATAAACATATTAAAATAAGGGCGGTTGTAATTTGATAAATCCAGTATGCTATTTTTTCTCTCGCTATCAATGGAGCAAAGAAGCCCGCACGTTTCAGTGATTCTTTGTTTATTATATTTAAAAGACCATATCTAATAAATATAATTGGTATTACTACCAAAAATGCATTCATCTTATTCCACCTTCTAAATCTTTGATTTATATTTTATTATGCTAAGTGTTTCGTAAAATTAAAGTTTAATTAAGTACTGACTTCAGGTTTTTGTTTTCAATTATGAGAGAAATACTAAACAAAATTTCAAATATTATCATCATAATAGCAATTATGTGAGGCTCAAAGTATAGTCCAACTACCAGTGATGAAATCGGGATAACAATTGCCAACACTATATATGACTTTGATTGATATAGCCATCCGTAGGGTAGTAAATGTGCGCCAAAAATCATAGCTATAACCATTAACATTTTTTCGGGAACTATAGGGTATACCCACATGGCAATCAATAAATATAACATTTGATTTGCAGAGAATATAATACCTAACTTTGTTAATGGATTTTCTTTGTTTTGAAAATCAACCTTAATTATTTTAGATATAAAGAATGCTAAAGGCATTAGTGGCGCTGTACAGCAAAATGTTAATAAGTTCTTAGTTAAAATAGGCAAGGTTGTTAAATGAACAATTAACACAGCAGACCAAATAAAAATAGATGCTAATATGAAGTGCAAGCCTTTTTTCTGTTTAATAGCTGAATCTAATTGTAGTTCTTCTAAGTTCATATTCTATCCTCCAAAAGTTAATTTTTATTAAGTATAAGTCTACATACCATTCTTCATTAAAAGATTAGACTTAGGATGTTTTTTGGGGTCATCGATCCTTCGCTGGATGAGGTTAATTTGAGGAACGTCCATGGGCGATGGGCGAACTCAGTTCGCCCCTAGTACTATAGAGTTATAGCAATAAGCTATAACTTTTTCTTTATTACTGAGTATTATATTCGAACATTTTTAAATATATAAATACTA
>NZ_WHNX01000069.1 GCF_009362815.1 Alkalibaculum sporogenes
AGGGCGCACCAAAAAAAGCTTCCTCTGTTTAAGAGGGAGTTTTTTTTGATGTGTTCTGCGTTTAGGATTCGAACCTCGAGGAGGACGAGGAACGGTGCACAGCATTGAAATATGCTAAATGCATGTTTCAAAGTGACGAGATTGCGAGGGAGACTATGCGACTGAGCAACTGTCGCCCCGGCGACAACTGCAGGGCGCACCAAAAAAAGCTTCCTCGTTTAAGAGGGAGTTTTTTTTGATGTGTTCTGTGTTTAGGATTCGATTTTTTATCCTTTTACAGAGTTCTTACCTGTTTTCTTTGCTAAGTAGAGCATCTGATCTGCTTTATACAAAAGGCTGTTAGCATCATCCTCATCAGTGTACTCGATAACACCAAAGCTGCTGGTTACATTTAACATCGTCTTTATAAAATGGTTTTCTATACTTAAACGAAGTCTTTCTGCTAAATCTTTAGCAGAATCAATATCAGTGTTTGGGAGTAATAGTATAAATTCATCTCCACCCCATCTTGCAAACACATCAGCTTCCCTTATATTATTTTGAGTGATTTGTGCTGATTGTATAATCACATTATCTCCTACTAAATGCCCATATGAATCATTAATATTTTTGAAATCATCAAAGTCAAATATAATAAGTGATAGTGGTGTATTATATCGTTTCGAGTAATCTACCCACTTTTTAAGTTCTTTATCAAGTTTTACTCTATTGTAAGCTCCAGACAAATGATCAATTGAAGAAACTTCTAGTAGTTCTTTACTGTCAATATAATGTATTCTTTTGAAATAGTGATTTCTGTATGCTTTGATACTAGATAATATAATAACTACGCTTAGGTATACAATAACAGCATAAAATTCTGATACTTCAATATCGGTAATATGAGAATAAGACATAGTTAAAAATCCTATACTTACAAATATAGACACAATAATCATATTAATAAATCTATTTGGAATCATAAACACGCAAATTATTATGACCATAACTCCAAATCCTTGTATTAGAAAATTTGGATTTTCATAATGATTGAGTACGAAGAGAAATAATAGGCTATAGATTATCTCAAAAAATGTTACCCACATAGATAGCTTTCTAATTTCAACATGGTTTATCCTAATATAAAATACTAGAACAAGTATGAAAGACAATATCTTAGCTACTGCTATTAAAAAGAATTTATTTTGATTTGGCAAAACAAAATAGTCAGCAATTAAAAATAAAATATTTAATATACTTAGTATTAGAATTATAGCTTTAATAAATCTTAGTGACCTCTGCACATCTCGTAGAGAGAATTCTCTTTCTAGTTCACTATCTACGAACTCTCCAAAATAGTTTATTTTCTTATTGTAATTTGTAAAGTTCACAACACAAACCCCGCAATTCCTCTTTGGCATCGTAATACTCTTAACTGCAGATTCATCTTCTGACTATATTCTCTCCCTGTATACCAAATGACACAATGTATTTAATATCTTATTTCCATTCATTGTGTCTTTCAATATATTATCATCTTGATTTTAGGGCTTTTTAGTATGCTCTAGCGAAATATGCCATATCATTAGCTTTTTCTCTACAGCAGACACATGTCCCATCACCAATTACTTCTTGCTCAAATGGTACACATCGTAATGTTGCTCCTGTTTCATCTTTAATCTTGTCTTCACATTCTCTTGATCCGCACCACATTGCCTTTATGAATCCAGGATTTTTAGTAAGGTTATCTTTAAATTCATTCATATCTTCTGCAATAGATGTTTTTTGTTCTCTCATATTTAGTGCTTTCTGATACATATTGTCTTGTATTTCATCTAATAATTTTTCAATTGTTGTAGCTAAGTCTTCTAAAGACACTTGTACCTTTTCACCTGTATCTCTTCTTGCTAAAATACACTGACCTTCTTCAATATCACGCGGTCCTATCTCTAAACGAATTGGTACACCTTTCATTTCCCATTGATTAAATTTCCAACCTGGTGTATAACCGTCCATATCATCTAATTCTACTCTAAATTTTTCTTTTAACGAATTTTTAATTTCATAAGCAGCATCTAAGACACCTTCTTTATGTTGGGCAATAGGTATTATTACTAACTGTGTCGGTGCTATTTTGGGAGGTAATACTAATCCATTATCATCTCCATGAACCATAATTATTGCACCAATCAATCTAGTAGAAATTCCCCAAGATGTATGATATGGATTTGCTTGGTTATTTTCCCTATCTAAGTATGAAATTTCAAAAGCCTTCGTAAAATGTTGTCCTAAATTATGAGATGTCCCAGACTGAAGTGCTTGACCGTCGTGCATTAAAGCCTCCATAGTATAAGTTGAATAAGCTCCAGCGAATTTTTCCTTCTCGCTTTTCTTACCAACGACCATCGGTATTGCCAAGTATTCTTCAGCAACATCTCTATAAATGTCTAACATCTGCATTGTTTCTTCCTGTGCTTCATCATATGTTTCATGCAGTGTATGGCCTTCTTGCCATAAAAACTCAGAAGTTCTTAAAAATGGTCTAGTTGTTTTTTCCCACCTAACTACGCTGCACCATTGATTATACTTAAAAGGAAGTTGTCTATAGGTATTTAACCATTTTGAATACATACTACATATAATTGTTTCCGACGTAGGCCTTATACAAAGCCTTTCTGCTAATTCTTTACCTCCACCATGTGTTACCCATGCTACTTCAGGAGCAAAACCCTCCACATGTTCAGCTTCCTTTTTAAGAAGACTCTCTGGTATTAATAATGGAAAATACATATTTTGATGACCAGTCTCTTTAAATCTTTTATCATACTCTTTTTGTATATTTTCCCATATTGCATATCCATATGGTCTTATAACCATAAATCCTTTAACTGGTGAATAATCTACTAATTCAGTCTTTGATATAACATCAGTATACCATCTAGCGAAATCTTCATTCATTGGTGTGACTGCTTCTACTTTTTGCTTCTTACCCATAATAACCTCCATTTTTGTTCTTTGTTGTTGTGCCTTAATATTTCCTTCTAGTAAATTACTATCATAATTATCAAAAATCATCTATATAAAGTGGTACTCTATGAATACCACTTGAAACATGCTTTTCCCCTTTTTCCTGACTACTTGGACAGTTGATTTCATTATAATTAAGCCTTAAACTAATGTCAATAGATTTAGAGAGTCCTTCTTTTTCGTATTATGCTTAAAGTCTACCTATTATCGCTTATTAAAGGTAAATAATACTAGATATTTTTTTCAATAATCATTGTTGACATACAAATTTTATGATGGTATAATAAGTCTTGTCTTATTCCGAGAGGTACCGAAGCGGTCATAACGGGGCGGTCTTGAAAACCGTTAGGGTCACAAGCCCACGTGGGTTCGAATCCCACCCTCTCGGCCATTTTTTTTATACAAAACATGCAAGGCAAATGAGGAGAAGTACTCAAGTGGCTAAAGAGGTGCCCCTGCTAAGGGTATAGGCCGTTTACGCGGCGCGAGGGTTCAAATCCCTCCTTCTCCGCCATAATATTTTTTTGAAATTCAAAATTCTGTACGATATAGAATTTTTTTTTTATACTTATGAACTAGTAAGGAGGGATTTGAACCCCAAGGGGGCTTGTGCCGTTAAAAAAAGATGCTAAATGCATGTTTTTAGGCACAAGGGGCGCAGCTTTCAAGCAAGCCCGGCAGACACGCAGTGGATGCTTCTCCTTCTCCGCCATAATATTTTTTTCAAATTCAAAATTCTGTACGATATAGAATTTTTTTTTTATACTTATGAACTAGTAAGGAGGGATTTGAACCCCAAGGGGGCTTGTGCCGTTAAAAAAAGATGCTAAATGCATGTTTTT